>JACNJE010000123.1 GCA_014382705.1 Verrucomicrobiota bacterium
CGCCCGTGCGGTTGGTCCAGTGACCGGTGATCAACGCCGCCCGCGTCGGCGAACAGGTCGGGGCCACGTGGTAATCAGTGAGCCGCACGCTCTCCGAATGTAATTGATCCAGATGCGGCGTTTTCAGGATCGGATTCCCATGACACGACAAATCGCCATAGCCCTGGTCATCGGTAATCACCAACACCACGTTGGGCCGTTTGGCGGCCGAAACTGACAAGACACATACGAACAACACCAAAAATAAGTTGAATTTTCTCATAAGAATTCGCCAAGAGAGAAAGCCCAAAAGTACTGGCGGTCAATCATCAAGATCAGCGACCTTTTGTATTGTAACCACTTTGCAAGATTCATACTCTTCGCCAACGCTTTGGGAATGGTTTTGGTCTGGAAAATATCCGGGGTTCTGCTTGGCCTTGGCCGCTTGGCTTGGCTGGCCGCCTGGCTTGTTGTCACTTGGCCAAGCGCTGCAGCAGCCGATGGTGAAAAAACTGCTCCAATCGACTGGGAAAAGGCCCGCAAATGGTGGGCCTATCAGGCACCTCAAAAAAACGAACTCCCCTCAGTTTCAAACAGCGCTTGGCCAAGCCAACGCATCGACCATTTCATTCTGGCCAGACTGGATTCGGAAGAACTCACCCCCTCCCCCGAGACCACCAAACGCATACTTGCTAGACGGCTATATCTTGACCTGACCGGCCTGCCCCCCACTCCGGCCGAGATGGCTGCGTTTCTCAGCGATGAAACCGGTGATGCCTATGAACGACTGGTTGAGGATCTCATGCAGCGCCGCGCGTTTGGCGAACGCCTGGCTAGCATGTGGCTGAACAACGTCCGCTACGCCGAGGACCAGGCGCATCAGGTCGGTGCCAATACGGCGTTCTTTTATCCGAATGCTTATCGTTATCGCGAGTGGGTGATCGATGCCTTCAACAACGACATTCCCTACGACGATTTCATCCGCAAACAACTCGCGGCGGATCTGATCAAGGACACACCGGATGGAGACCTGCCAGCGCTGGGCTACATCGGGCTTGGCCATAAATATTACAATCGTGGTCGACTTGATGTGAAGGCCGAGGAATGGGCAGAGCAGGTCGACACGCTCACCCGCTCGCTGTTGGGCCTGACCGTAGCCTGCGCCCAATGCCACGATCACAAATACGACGCCTTCACGCAAAAAGACTACTACGCGCTAGCTGGAATCTTCGCGAGCACCGACCTCGTCGACCGCATGGCTGACGGCAGCGAAATCAAGAAGGGCACTGAGGCGGCGAAGAAACGCATCGATACCATTCACATGGTGCACGACAAGAAACCGCAAAACCTGCACGTGTTCCTTCGGGGGAACCCCGAGACAAAGGGCGACGTCGTGCCACGCCGCTTTCTTCGCGTCCTGTCGGAAGGCGAGCCCAAGCCATTCACCCAAGGCACAGGCCGGCTGGAATTGGCCGAGTCAATCGTCTCGCCCGACAACCCCCTCACCGCTCGCGTGGTCGTCAATCGAGTCTGGTCGATGTTCTTCGGGCGCGGCCTCGTCACCACACCAAGCAACTTCGGTCTGCTCGGCGCCAAGCCAAGCCACCCCGCCCTCCTGGACGATCTCGCCGTTCGGTTTATGGAAAACGGCTGGTCGATGAAACGGCTCATCCGCGAGATGGTCCTCTCCTCAACCTACCGCCAATGTTCCGACGAATCGGAAGCCAATCGGGCCATCGACCCAGGCAACACTCACCTGTGGCGGATGAACAGGCGGCGATTGAGCATCGAGCAATGGCGCGACTCGATCCTTGCCGCAGGCGACAACCTCGAGCGAACCGGCGGAAAGTCACTCGAGTTGACCGACAAAAAGAACGTTCGCCGAACGGTCTACGCCCGCGTCAGTCGAAAGAAACTGAACGACATGTTGATGCAGTTCGACTATCCGGATCCCAACGTCCATGCAGCCAAGCGCTCCGCAACTACGACTGCGCTGCAAAAGTTATTCGTGATGAACAGCCGCTTTATGGTCGAGCAAGCCAAGCGCTTGGCCAAGCGCGTCACGGGCGACAACCCGGACGCTAGCGCCGAGCAGGTGCAATCCATCTACGACATCCTTTACAACCGCAAGCCCAGCGCGGCCGAACTGAACTTGGCGCTTGGCTTTCTCCAACTGCCCGCTGAGAGTCGGCTTACCCGCTGGGAGCAATATTCGCACGCCTTGTTAGCCGCCAACGAGATGAGCTTCATCGATTAATGAACGCCCCATTTTCAACCGAGATCAACCGGCGCGAAATGCTTCGCCGCTGCACGGCCGGTTTTGGCGCGCTTGGCTTGGCCGGGATGCTTGGCCAGGAACAGGCACGTGCCGCAGGGTCGCTTGGCCCGCACTTCGCGCCCCGGGCCAAGCGGGTGATCTTCCTGTTCATGAACGGTGGCCCGTCGCATGTCGACACGTTTGACCCCAAGCCGGCGCTGAAGAAACACGAAAACACCCAGCCGACCGGCAAGATTTACAAGAAGCCAAACTCGTCCGGCTTCATGCCGTCGCCGTTCGAGTTCAGGCCACACGGGCAAAGCAGAATCGAGGTCAGCGAATCGCTGCCGCACATCAGCCAAATCATCGATGAGTGCTGCGTGATCCGCTCGATGTACACGGACATCCCCAACCACGAACCGGCCCTGCTGCAGATGCATACCGGCAACGTGCAACCGATCCGGCCCTCGATCGGGTCCTGGCTGCAGTACGGCCTCGGTTCATTGAATGACAACCTGCCGGGCTATGTCGTGCTGCGCCCCACGAACAAGATCGTCGTCGGCCCCGCGCTCTGGAGCAACAGCTTTCTCCCAGCCCAGCACCAAGCTGCGAGTGTCATTACCGCCGACATGAAAGTCGACAAACTGGTCGCCAACGTCCGCAACACCAGCCTCACAAACCGTGAGCAGCGCCAGCAACTTGACCTGCTTAACCAGCTCAACCAACTGCACTTGGCCAAGCGAAACAACGACCTCGAATTAAACGCGCAAATCAAAGCGATGGAGACCGCCTACCGCATGCAGTTCGAGGCGATGGACACGTTCGACGTCGAGAAGGAAAGCGCCGCCACCCGAGACAAGTATGGCCGCACCCCTTTTGCCAACTCCTGCCTGCTCGCCCGCCGGCTGGTCGAGAGCGGCGTCCGCTACATCGGCGTATATTACGTCAACAACGGCAACCAACCGTGGGACACGCATAAAAGCCACAACTCCGGCCACACCAAGCTTTGCGAAGACAGCGATAAGGCCACTGCCGCTCTCATTTCAGATCTAAAGGAGCGAGGCCTGCTCGAGGACACGCTGGTCATCTGGGGCGGTGAATTTGGCCGCACCCCATACGCACAGCAAAAAGACAAAAAGAACGTAGGGCGAGACCACCACAGCACAGCGTTCTCGATGTTGCTTGCCGGTGGCGGCGTCCGGGGCGGCATGACCTACGGAACGAGCGATGAGTTCGGCATGCACGCGCAGGAAAACCGAATGCATGTGCATGATTTTCACGCCACGATTTTGCATCTCATGGGCATCGACCATGAGAAACTAACCTACCGATGGAGTGGACGAGACTTCCGTTTAACGGATGTCCACGGCAATGTGGCACACGACATCATCGCCTAAAGCAAAACGTGAAAAAGTCACCCGAAGGATTCACCCTCATCGAATTGCTGGTGGTGATCGCCATCATCGCCATTCTTGCCAGCTTGCTGCTCCCGGCTTTGACCCGCTCAAAGGGTAAGGCGCGACAGGCCGTTTGCATGAGCAACCAAAAGCAACTTGGTCTCTCCACCGCGATGTACGCGGAGGATTATGATGACAGGTTCCCTGTTTCAACCACACCCCACAGCGTACAGAATCATGCGAAATGGCTAACCAGCATGCATGACGCCGGCTACATGAGCACCATGGATCTTTTCTCTGACCCCGCCGATGTGGAGAGTCCCTTTAATATGATCAAGTTGAGAACTCGAAGGATCAAGGTGGGCGACAGAAACAGGGAAATCGTCTTCTCATACGGGGCAAACGAGCAAATGATCGGCCCGTCTGATCAGCGGTACAAAAAAATCAGTCAGGTAACCGATCAGGATAAAATATTCTTTTTTGGATGTGCCACCTACATGGTCGTCCCCCATTGGGATCATGAACGCGTCTACAACGCCAGCGGTCCACACCAGCCGAGCGCCTCGGCAAATCCACCCAACGAACTGTATGCCCGACACAACTCTGGAAAAAAGAATCGTGCCGATGAAAAGAGCAAGGGCGGCAGCAACATCACCTACGTGGATCTGCACTATGAATTTAAAAACCAAAAATATATCGACAGAAAACTTTGGTGGTATAAAAATCACAGACCCCTTTGATGCTTATGAATACACGACACATCACTCGACGACGTTTCATCAACACCACCCTGACCACGGCCGCTGCGGCCGGCGCCACTTGGTTTGATGTTCCGCAAATCCTCGCAGCCAAGGGCAAAAAAGCTGCCATGAAAAAATACGGTGGCTTCCCGATGGGCATCCAGAGCTTTTCCCTTCGCGGATTTGGCGTGGATGGTGCGATGGAGCAAACCAACAAGCTTGGCCTACACTTTATCGAGTTTTTCGGCGCCCATTTCCCCATCACCAAGGACAAGATCAAGATTGGGGAGATGAACAAAAAACTGGCCAAGTACGACATGACCATCAATGCCCACGGGGTCAATGGCTTCGGGTCCGACCACACGAAAAACGAGGCAACCTTTCAGTTCGCGAAGATGGCAGGCATCAAAAACATTTCGGCGAACCCCTCGCCGGACTCGTTCGACAGCCTCGACAAGCTCGTCGCGAAGTACGACATTCGCATCGCCATTCACAACCACGGGCCGGGAGCGCTATACGACAAGATTGAGGACGGTCTCAAGGCGGTCAAGGGGCACGACAAACGCATAGGGTTTTGTGCAGACCTGGGTCACTACATCCGCTCGGGCGAAGACCCGGTCGAGGTCATCCACAAACTCGGCAGTCGCCTGTATGGGATTCACCTAAAGGATTTTGCCGAGCAGAAAAAGCGGACGCACGGCGTAATCATCGGCAAGGGCCACCTCGATGTTGCGGGCGTTTTCAAGGCGTTGAAGAAAGTGAAATTTCCTGCTGACGGTGCGCTGAGCCTCGAGTACGAGGAATCACCGAATGATCATCCCAAGCTACTGGGTGACATTCGCGAATGCTTGGCCATCGCCGCAGAGGGTGCCCAGATGGCAGCGAAGGGATAATCCATTTCCATGAAACAAAACAAAAACGGGCTCATACGAGCCCGTTTTTTATTTCAAATGCGTTTGTAATGTGGTTCAGCTATTCCAAGGAGATGCTTGTCCATTCGGTCGTGAATCTCCTTGATTCGGTCGCGATTGCCACCGCTCACCTCGGCGGTGGACCAACCGGTGAAACCGATCTCGCCAAGCGCATTACGGACATCCGGCCAGTCGACGTCGCCGTCGCCAATCTTGCAGAAACCGTTCGACTTGCCCCAGTCCTTAACGTCCAGCTTCACAATTCGTTTGCCAAGCGTGCGAATCCACTCAGCCGGTTTGCCAAAACGCTGATGGTTGCCAATATCAAAATAACTTCCCACCCAAGGGCTGTTGATCTCGTCCAGGTACTTGGCCAATAGATCGGCGGATTGGTTGTTGTCGCCTTTCGGGTCGTACAGGAAACCGTTCCAGACATTCTCGATCAAAATGTGGATGCCCAGTTTTGCGGCCAATGACAGCGCCCAGTGAATCTGCTCGATCGAGCGATCCCAAACTTGCTGGTGATTCTCATTCTCCGCATTGCGTACGTCGCCCGGCACCAGCAACACCGCCGAACCGCCAACCAAATGAGTGTCGCTGATAGCCGTCCAAAGGCCATCGAGCCCCTTCCGGCGCGTCTTGGGATCCGGCGAGGAGAGCCGTGTGCCCCAGTGGATCGAATCGACAACGCCGTGTATCGGGAGGCCGGTTTCGCGACTGGCGGCCAGGGCTTCCTTTTTGTCGACGCCGCCCGGGCTGTTGAGTTCCACCCCGTCGTAACCGATCTCCTTAAGCAGATTGAACTTTTCGGCGATGGAGATTCTCTCGTTGAACATGCCGAACTTGATCGACTTGAGAATGCGTGACTTGAGGCGCGGCTTGTCGTCGGCCGACTGGCCAAGCGCCGGCAGCGCTGTGGCGGCCAAAGCCAAGCCGCCGGCTTTCCCGAAGTCGCGGCGGTTGATGGTTGTCTCGCTCATCGCTTTAAACAAACGGCGTGATGCCCGGCTTGGCCAACGGCGGCGGGGTGTGCTTGCCGGTTTCCCAATTCATCTCTTTCGGGAAGCGGTCTTCCTTGGCGTTGAGCGCCTGTTCGTAGGTGATCTGCTTGCCGGTGTACGCGGCGGTGCGGCCCATGACCGCCATCATGGTGCTGAGGGCCATGCGGTCGCCGTTGTTGATCGGGTTGCCGGCGCGGATTGACTCGAACAACTCGTTGTGCTCGACCTGATACATGTTCTCGCGCTTGCCTTCGTAGGTCCAGCGGCCCTTGGCATTCTCAACGTAAACGCCACGCGCAATGTCAGCACGTCCCTTTGTGCCGAGCAGATAGTCGCTGTTCTCGTTGTGGCAACGACTCTGCTGACGCTGAGCCATGAAGGCCCGCACCCCATCTGGGTACAAGTAGTTGACCTCGATGTGGTCGAAGATATTGCCGCTGTGGTTCGGGATGCCGCGACCGCCGACAGCGGTGCAGCTCAAGGGCGGCTCGTCCCGCATCACCCAGGCGATCTTGTCAACACTGTGAACGGCCTGCTCAACGAGGCCGTCGCCGCCGAGCCAGGCAAAGTTGTACCAATTGCGCACCTGCCACTCGATGTCACTCCACTCCGGCTTGCGAGCGGTGTCCGGCTGCATCGGCTTGACTGGCCCGGTGAGATACGTGGCGTAAATCGACCGCACGTCCCCGATCTCGCCGCCGAGAACGCGCTCGTAAAAGGCGCGCCGCTCAAGGTCATACCGCCAGCAAAAGCCGGCGACAATCGCCAGGTTTTTCTGCTTTGAAATCTTCACCGACTCCATGATGGATCGCACGCCGGGCGCGTCGGTGGCCATCGGTTTCTCAATGAAACAATGCTTGCCGGCCTCGACCACGGCGCGGAACTGCACCGGCCGGAAGCCCGGCGGCGTCGCGAGAATCACCAGATCCACCCCGCTGTCGATCAGCTTTTGATACGCATCCAGTCCAACGAACTGGTGCGGCACATCCACTTTTTTCTCATGCCGCTTCTTCAGGCCGGTCACGGCCCGCTCGACCTTTTCCGGGAACACGTCCGCCACGGCGGTCAGCTTGACGTTGTCATCGGCCGTGAGCGCCTGGTTGGCCGCTCCCGTGCCTCGGCCCCCGCAGCCAACCAGCCCGACGCGAATCGTGTCGCTGTTTTGACCGTAGGCGCTGCCGCGTGAAATCAAGCCCAGCGTGGCGGCACTGGCCACAGCGGCGCTCGAGGAAGTCTTGAGAAAATCCCTGCGGGAGGTCCCGTCGTCTGATGTCGATTTGTGTGTCATGGCAGGTTATCAAAGGGAGTCGAAACTACGCCCCACCGGAGCCGGGCGCAAGCCAAGCGCTTGGCCAAGCGGCAAACAAAGTGACTGCGGCCGATCGGGCTTTCTTCAAAAAAGCCAGGTGGGACTACTTGATTTTGGAGAAGTCCGTCCCGGTGAGAAAGTCGCTCACGATTTTCTTCACCAAGCGGCCGTCCTTGGTCGATGCCTTGAAGGCTTTTTGCCAGGCCGGGTCGGCCAAAAACGCCTTAAACGCCTTGTTCCGCGCCTCGCGACTGGGGAATGCCAGCATATAAACGAGCTTGTTCTCCTTGTTGTCGCTTGGCACCCAGTAGCCGACATTGGTCATGCCGTGCTTCTCGAACAGTGCCACCGTGTGGTCGCGAAACCGGGCCAGCAACGCGTCGAGCTTGCCCTCGTTCGCATAGTAGGTGCGAATCTCGAAAACGCGGTTTTTCTCCTCAGCCCGGGCAGAGTCCCAACCGGCGATCGGGCTACAAAAAAACGCAGCCGCCAACAACAATAGACAATGGATTTTTTTTAACATGGCTTGTATCGCTCCGGGGGCATCGCAACACCCACCACCCCGTCTGTCAAAGGCTAATTGCGGCTGCGCCGCCTGGTCTTGGCTCGGAGATCCCACGCCTCGACCCATTTTTCCCGGGTGAACTTCATGCCGAAATCGCTGACGAGCCGCTGGCTGAAATCGGCGAGATGACCGGCACCGTAAAATATCCCGATCCGTTTTTTGCCCTTGGCCAACTGCTCGCGCAGCACGTCCAGTGCGATGAGATTGCGCTCGGTGATGATGGTCGTCCCCTTCTCGCCGCCGAGATTGTTAAAAAGATCCGTCGTGGCGAACTGCTGCGCCATCACCCGCTTCAGCGCCAGCTCGCGGTTGCTGGAGAAAAACGCGAACAACAGCGCGAAATCGTTCGCGCCCCCCTGCTTGTTCGCCCGCTGCTGCGCCAGCCCCTCCATGAACAGCTGCATGAACATCGTGAAAAACGACTCGCCGCGTTCCTTCATTTTCTGGGCGAACTCCTCCGGCGACATGTCGGCGTGCACCATGTTGGGCGCGTCGTAGTCGATGTCGTCGAGCTGGAACGACAGCCCGAGCATATCCTTCGCCCCAAGCTGCATCCCGCCGATCACCGTCATGCCTGCCTCGAACCCCTTATCTTCCGGAACGGAAGGAGCCTCAACATCGGCCAGCTTCGACGAGGGCCGGTCGCGATCCTTCCAGCGACGCGGCGCGCCGCCGGCTTCATCCTTCTCCGCCACCATCTCGTACAGCAGCGCATCGTATTTTTTGAAACTGCGGTCGAGTTTTTGGAAATAGGCCTTGTCGCCGATGTGGATCGCGCCGATGAGATCGACCGTCACGCCGGCCTTGGCCAACTGCTCGTCCGTCGGCACGAACCGGAGGATCGGCGTATCTAGCGACTGCGGCACACGCGGCCGCTCCGGGTTCATCGTCATGCGGATGTACTTCTCGGGCAGCTCCGCCGCCGGCTTGGCCTCCTCCGCAGCCCAAGCACCAACCCCGCCCATCAGCACCAACCCAACCAGCCAACCTGTCCATCGCGCCCTCATTTGCCGGCAAGCTACCCTGCTTCACCGCAAATTACCCTCCTAAAATACCGGCGAGATGCCAGCCGATCGCAGGTTAAAACCGGGTCTCCCCACAAGACAAACTGTTATAGAAAATAACGGTATATATCGCGGCGGTGGAGTACCCGATAAAAGGTGATCTTCCCGTTCTCAAACTTGAACCCAACCCGGTAATTGCCGAATCTTTTTCGGAAGTAAGCGGGATAGCCTGTAATTTTGACGACTTGGCCAAGGTCGGGCAGGGAATCGGCGGTTGGAGCCACTTTAAGTGCGAATATCTGGATTCGCGATCTGAATTCCAGAGGCAGTTTTTGAAGGTCTTTGAGGAACGTCTTCTTGTAGGCCGTATCCATCAAGCTTGAAGAATCGCTTGAGCGGTTGGCAAATCAACTTCCTCGTCGTCTTCAACTTCCGACATGGCTTTGCCGAAGCTTCGATCCATCAGGACGCTCTCAATCCGGCGATAAGTATCGACATCGATCATGACCGCTTTGACGGCTCCTGACTCATCAGTGACAAATGATTTGGCGATTTCCATTAAAATTACCCTTTCAACAGGAGAATCTAGCAGCCTAAACCCCATTGAGCCAAGCGGCAAATTGCCCTCCCAAAATGTGGCTTGGGACGATAGGCTTTGTGGCGTGCCGGAGTTGAGCGAGACTCGCGAGACGCCGTCGGACTGGGCGGAACAGTTTTTCCGATTCCTGTCGGACGAAAAGGACGCCTCGGTGTACACGCAGCGCAACTACCGGCAGGCGCTGGGCGAGTTCATGCAATGGCACCGCGACGGCCACGAACCGCCGGTGCGCTGGGGAGAACTGGAGCGGAACGATTTCCGGCTATTCCTCCGGCAGCTTGGCCGGCGGGAACTGAGCCAGGCGGCGATCCGGCTGCGGGTCAGCGCAATCAATTCGTTTTACAAGTTTCTCATGCGGCGCGGGCTCGTCGAGTCGTCGCCGGTGAAGGGGGTCTCCCTGCCCAAGCCGGCCAAGCGGCTGCCGCAATTCCTGACCCTCGAGCAGATGAACGCGCTGCTCGACGCACCGCTGCGGGAGTACGGGGCCGAGCGCGACGCAAAAAAAGGGACGAAGAAAAAAGTCCGCCCCGTGTCGTACCTCCGCGATCGGGCGATCCTCGAGACGATTTACTCGTGCGGCCTGCGTATTGGCGAGATCTGCCGGATGTTGGCCGGGGAAATCGAGCCGGACGAACTCGTCGTCAACGTGCACGGCAAGGGGAAAAAGGAACGGCAGGTGCCGATCGGCCGCGCCGCCGTCGAGGCGATCCGGCTGTACTGGGAGCGCTTGGCCAAGCCGCCCACACTCGACGAGCCGGTATTCTTCGCCTCGGAGATAAAGCGCAGTGCCATCTACCCGCGCTTGGTTCAGTTGCGGTTAAAAAACTACCTCAGCGCCTGCGGGCTCGACCCGAGTCTCACGCCGCACAAGCTGCGGCACAGTTACGCCACGCACCTGCTCGACGCCGGGGCGGATTTGCGGAGCGTGCAGGAAATGCTCGGCCACGCGAACCTCGCCACCACGCAGGCGTACACCCACGTGACCACCGAGCGCATCAAGCGCGCCTACGACGAGGCCCACCCCCGGGCCTGAAACCAAGCGCTTGGCCAAGCGCTTGGCCAAGCGCTTGGCCAAGCACTATTCGGCGGCCGGTTGTTCGGCGACCGGCGGTGGAGTTGGGGCGGGCTTGGGTTGGGGAAAAATCTGGTAGAGCAGGAGGTAAATCAGCACGCCGGTGATGGAGACGTACATCCACAACGGCCACGTCCATCGTGCGATTTTTTTGTGCTGCTCAAACCGCTCCTTCAGCGCGCGGCTGAATGTCATGAAGATGAGCGGCAGAATCACCACGGCCAGCACGACATGCGTGAACAGCAGCCCAAGATAAATCGGACGGAACCACTCCGGTTCAACAAACCGCGTCGCACCTGTACTGAAATGGTAAGTGAGGTAGCAGGCCAGGAACACGGTCGAGGTGACGAAGGCGCTGACCATGCAGTTGCGGTGCGCAGTCTTGTTGCCGCGTTTGATGAAAATAAAACCAAGCGTGAGGAACAGGGTGGCAAGCCCGTTGAGGCAGGCGTTGATGAGGGGCAGATCTTGGAGGGTCATTTCAGGATTCGTTTAATAGTGCATTGGCGATGGCGATGGCTTTTTCCTTCCAGCCGTCCTCCATGCTTTCGAGTACGCCACGGAGGCGGCCCTGACGGTCGATCGCCACGAAAAGGGTGGCGTGAATGAACAGGTCATCCGGCGTGGCCTGCTTGCCCGGCGGGTTTTCACGGGCAATCAGTTTCATCTCATCGACGGCCAGGCGGACGATCTCCGGCTTGGCCCCGGTAAGGAATTGCCACCGACCGGCATCCGCGCCGAAGCGCTTGGCGAAGCGCTGCATTACTTTGGGCGTGTCGTGGCCGGGATCGGTCGTGAGCGTGGCGAAGGCGACATCCGGCTCATTGGCGAAGTGTGCCTGCAACTCGGCCATGCGCCGGGTCATCACCGGACACGGCCCGGCGCAGCGCGTGAAGATGATGTCGGCGAACCAAACCTTGCCGGCGAACTTGGCCAAGCCGACCGGCTTGGCCAACTGGTTGGTCAGCGTGAAGCCGGAGAGCTGCGAGATGACCGGCAGTTCCCGCTTGGCCAAGCGGGGCTGTGCTGGGGCGCGCTGCTCGCGGACGAAAGCGAAGCCGATGGCCAGGATCACCACGGCCAAGCCGCCCCAGACAATCCAGTGCACCCATTTCGAGTTGGATGGCATCGTGTCAAAAAAAGGGCACCCGATTCAGGGCGCCCCGGAAATCTAGCCAGGCCAAGCGCGGCTCAGGCGTTGTCGTCACCGGTGGCCGCCACCGCGGCGGCGGCCTTTTCGCCGGACGGGTTTTTCTTTTCCTGCTCCGCCTTGTACCACTCGTTCCACTCGGCCTCATTGACGACCTTGATGGCGCCCTTCATGCGGGCGTGGCCGTCGCCGCAAAGCTGGGCGCAGGTGATCTGGTAGCGGCCCAGCTTGGTCGGCCGGAAGTGAACCGGGATCCTCATGCCGGGGATCACGTCCTGGCAGACGCGCAGCGGCAGCACCTTGAAAGAGTGGATGACATCCTTCGAAGCGAGGTCGACGGTGACGCTCCTGTGGGTGCCGTCGTCGTTCTTGATCATCGGCACGACGATGTCGGCCTTGAGCACCTCGACGTCGTCCTCCCAGTACGGCTTGGACTTGTCGATACCAAACGGGTTGGCACCGGTGACGAGAGTCTTTTCCTGGGCACCCAGTTCCCCGTCGGCGCCGGGGTAGCGGGCGCTCCAGGCAAACTGCTCTGCCGTGACGCGCACCACGCTCTCCTCGCTGAAGTCGTCCGCCTCGTTGACGTAAAAATTCCAGAAGTAGGTTGCCACCACGACGAGAACCAGTTCCGCCACGATAACGGCACCCTCGATCGAGTTGGTGATCGTCTTGGACTTGACGCCCTTGTAGTCCGCCTTGGGGTTGTTGGAGGCGCGGAACTTCCACAGGGCGGCGAAGTAATAAATGATCCAGCCGACAAACAGCACGAGCATCAGCAGGTGAACGGCGATGATAAACCCGTCAATGTCGCCCCCGTTTTGAGACACCAGTTCCGGGAAGGAGAACGCCTCGATGATTCCAGATAACAATTCCATTTTAACGATTATTCCTTGAACAATTCGGGATCCTCAAGATGGGCGAACGCCCTGCCGCGCCTTGCGAGAAACAGGAAAAAACCGCCCACGCCGCCCAGCACCGGGATGAGGATGAAAATCAGGCTGGCGATGCCCCACTGCATGCCCTTGGTCATCGGCGAGTCCGGCGCCCCGAAGCAGACCGCGCACGCCTCTGCCGCGCTTGGCCAAGCGGCCAACAGCAGGGCTAAAAACAACAGACCGTATGTGCGACTCCGGTTCACAGGTAACTGACGTGCTTGAATTTCTTGAGGAAGAAAACGAGGTAAACCGACATACCCACCGTCCCGGCCAGTGAAACGATGCCCATCACCAATTCGGCCGTCCCGCCACTCATCACCCCCCAGACCCCGAACACAAACGAAAACAGGATCGAAAGGAGAATGAAAACCAGATGGAACGCCTTGAGGGACATGGTCGGTCAACGTTTCTTCTTTTTGGCGACCCGCTTGGCCTTGGGCGCTGGTGCCTCGACAGGAGCCGGCTGGCTCAACAGCTTGACGGTCAGGACGGTAAACGAGGCCGGCAGGGCGAAGCCCAACAACGCCGCCGCCACCACCCAGTAAATTGACATTTCAGCCCGATTCAACTTCGGCGCATCCCCTTCCGCCCACATGATCAGGCCCATCATGCCAGCGAAGAAAATGAACGTAAGAACCATGGTCCAAGTGATCATAATCAGTTTCTTGTCCCACTTGTAGTGCATAAACACCGCCACCACGAAGCCGGCCTTCACCAAGGCGATGGACAGTCCGATAAACGCGGCCAATGGCAGGGGCATATGGAAAAGCACGTCGATCAAAACCGTGATCAATGTGCCGGCCACCAGCACGCCGCCCACCATGTAGAAAAGCCTGATGAGGTGTTGGATAAAATCCGGTGAATCGTGTGAGTCGCTCATTGTTACAGGATGTACAGGATCGGGAACAGGAAAATCCAAACCAAGTCCACAAAGTGCCAAAACAGGCCGAAGGTTTCAATCCGATTTGTGAACTGCTCGCGATCCTTGTGCCACAGAGCCAGCCCGATCGGGAGCATATTGTACAGCATCACGATAATGCCGCCGAACACGTGGGCGGCGTGCAGGCCGGTGATCGTGTAGTAGATGCCGAAAAACGTGCTGTGTTTCGGCTCGAATGCCGACAGGCGGCTGATGTGGCGAGTCTCAATCTCGATCTCCTCGTGGTGCCCTTCCCCGTCGTCACTATGATCCAGGCCCAGAAAAATCGAGCGCACGCGAGGCTTGCCGCCGATGTCCTCATTCACGCGCTTGGTTCGCCACACCCACGGGTGCGCCGGCACCTTCTCGTAATCCTCAACCCTCAAGGCAACTTCGAATCCCGCTTGGCCAAGCGCATACTCGGCCCGCTTGGCCTCGTCGTACCCCACCTTCTCCTTCACCGTCCCGCCATCCTTGAGAAGAGCCGTCGCTGAACCCGCTGCGTTCAGCTTGGCCAAGACTTTTTCAGCATCGGCCTCGGACACACCCGCATCGGCCTTCCAGCCCGTGACCTCGACGTTGATCTGCGCCTCCTCATAGGCGTTGATATGGCCTTGTAGCGCAAGCGTCCCGTTGGTCCATGCCTTGTCGAAATTGTCATTGCTGAGCTTGCTCTCTTCCTTGAAGAAGCGTTTCGTGTAGAATCCGTTGACGTGCTCCTCCGCACTTTTGCCCTCTCTCGACGCGGTTGCATGATAGCCCTTCTCAAACTTCCCATGCAGCACCTTCGTGTCATTCAGCCAGATGTCGTAATGCTTGAACTTCTCCGGCCACTCGTAAGACCACTTCACCACGAGAAACAACACGGCACAGGCGATGGTCGCCCATTTCCATTTCTTGTAGCCCGCCAGATTGCCCTGCTTCAACTCGGCCCAGGCCAGGACAACAAACATACTCGAGGCGATCAGCACCATCGTATTCCCTGCGCCGACGGTGATGTTCATCAGGCCCATCGACCAGGTGCCGGGTTCGGCCCCCACGCGCAGCAGGACGTAGGAGGAGAACAACGCGCCGAACAGCATCACCTCCGAGGCGAGGAAAAGCCAGATGCCCAGCTTGCCGTTGTACAGGCCGGTGTCCGGCCTTGGTTTAACCGTGTAGGGGATTTCCATGGGGGGATAAAGTCGCTTATTTGGCGGGCTGCGCCTGAGGCGAGAAGTCGTTGTCGGCACCCGGGACGCTGTACTCATACGGGTCGCGGTACACCTTGATCTCCTTGTTAAAATTGCCGTGGGGCGGCGGCGTCGGCGTCTCCCACTCCAGCGTGGTGGCCTGCCACGGGTTGTCAGACTCGACTTTTTCGCCGTGTTTCACGCTCCAGAACAGGTTGACGATAAACGGCAACTGGGCGACGAGCATTGCCCATGCGGCAGCCGAGATGGAGACGTTCAGCCCCATGATCGTGTCGCTGAGCGCGCCCACCGTCACGTCGGCATTGTCCGGGTTGGCCAGCGAATAGGTGGCGCCGCCGTCGGACATGCGCCGGCTCATCCCGGCCATGCCCTGCGCGAACATCGGCATGAAAATCAGGTTCATGAAGATGAGCGACGACCAGAAATGCACCTTGCCCCAATACTCGCTCATTTTTCGACCGGTCATCTTCGGATACCAGTAGTAGACCCCGGCAAAGATCGCGAAGATCGTCCCCGGCGCGACCACATAGTGGAAATGCGCGATGACATAATAACTGTCGTGCAGCGCCACGTCGCTGAAGTTGAAACCGAGCGGCAGGCCGGTCAGCCCCCCGATGCCGAACATCGGCAGGAAGGCCAGCGCAAACAGCATCGGCGTGTTGAACCGGATCGACCCACCCCAAAGCGAGATGAACAGGCACGTCAAAATGATGACCGACGGAATCGAAATGATCAGTGTGGTGGTCTGGAAAAAGGCGCTGATCACCGTGCCCATGCCGGTCATGTACATGTGGTGCGCCCAGACGATGAACGCCAAAAACCCGAGCACCACGATCGATCCGACCAGGAACTTGTATCCCCAGATCGGCTTGCGGGTGTTGTTGGCGATGATCTCCGCCACGATGCCCATCCCGGGCAGGATCAGCACGTACACCTCCGGGTGTGCCAGGAACCAGAACAGGTGCTGCCAAAGCAGCGGGCTGCCCCCGCCGCTGACGTCCACGTCCTGCCCGCCCACCACCAGGCCGGTTGGCAGGAAGAAACTGGTCTCGAGCACGCGATCCATCAACTGCAGGATGCCGGCTGCTTCCAGCGGCGGAAACGCCAGCAGCAGCAGGAATGCCGTGATGAACTGCGCCCAGACAAAAAACGGCAGCCGCAGCCAGGTCATGCCCGGCGCGCGCATATTGATGATCGTGGCCAGGAAGTTCACCGCGCCGAGCAGCGACGAGGTGATCAGCATCACCATGCCGATCAGCCAGTAGGTCTGCCCGTCGGTTGGGATCACCGATGCCAGCGGCGAATAGGAGGTCCAGCCGGCCTGTGCCGCACCGCCCGGGATGAAGAAGCTCACCATCATGATCACGCAACCAAAAAAGAAGGCCCAGAAACTGGCCATGTTCACCCTCGGAAACGCCATGTCCACCGCACCGATCTGCAGCGGCACCACGTAGTTGCCAAACGCCGCGAACGCCGCCGGCACGATGCCCATGAACACCATGATCGTCCCGTGCATCGCTCCGAACACGTTGTACAACTCGGCGCTCATCACCCCACCGGGGGCGACGCCGTTGCCCAGCAGCGCCTCCAGCAGCGGGCCCACGAACGGAACCGCCTCCCCCTCGTAGGCCATCGACCAGCGCATCGTGGCGATCAGGCAAAACCCGAAAAACAGGAACGCCAGCCCGCAGAAGCCGTACTGCATGCCGATGACCTTGTGGTCGGTGGAGAAAACGTACGTCCGCCAAAAACTTTGCGCGTGATGCTCCTCATGCTCGTCATGATGCACCTCGACGGCTTCCTGTGTCCCGGTTGCCTCTGCCTTGTCGCTCATTGTTGATTCAATCTAAAAAAACTTCTTTCTCCAGTCGCGGCGCGAACCAAAAGCGGGGGAGCCTATCGGCCCGCCCCCCCGGTTGTCAATCGCGACCCGCCTTCGCCTCAACTTTACAGCTTGTCCACCACCATCAACCCCAGCAACAGCGGCAGGTAAAGGATGGAGGCGAAGAACAAAACCCGCGCGCTCGGTCGGGTCATCCGCCATGAAAACCGCAGCGCGGCCCACAAAAACAGCCCGCCCAGCAGCACCGCCCCGGTCACGTAAACCGCCCCGGCCAGCTGCATCGTGAACGGCATCAGGCTGGCGATGCACAAAAAAAGCGTGTGGCTGACCGCCTGCCGGCCGGTCCGCGCCCTGCCCCCGGGCACGCTGGGCATCATCACGAAACCGGCTTTTTCATACTCGTCGCGGTACATCCAGGCGATGGCCATGAAGTGCGGCACCTGCCAGAAAAACAGGATCCCGAACAGCGTCCAGCCCAGCGGATCGACCCCGCCCCGAGCCGCGGCCCAGCCCATCAGCGGCGGCAGCGCGCCGGGAATCGCCCCGATGACGGTGTTCCACTCCGACTTGCGCTTGAGCGGCGTGTAAAGGAACAGGTACGTGACCAGCGTCACCGCGCCGAGCACCGCCACGAGCAGGTTCACCCAGGCAGCCAAGGCCAGCAGCCCGAACACAGAGCAGATGCCGCCGAGCAGCAGCGCCGCCTCCGCGCCGACCGCCCCGCTGGGCAGCGGCCGCCTGGCCGTGCGCTCCATCCGTGCGTCGTGGTCGCGCTCGAGGTATTGGTTCAGGATCGACGCGCCGGCCGCCAGCAACCCGGTGCCCAGCAATGTCAGGCCCAGCTTGGCCAAGTTTTGGGCCAAGCCGCCGCTCTCGCCATTGAGCCCGGCGTAAAACCCGACGAGCGTGGTGATCAGCACCAGCGTCGTCAGCCGCAGCTTCACCAACTCGGCAAAGACCGACCAAGCCGACACCCGCCCCGTCACTTTCGTTTCAGCCTGTTGAACTGTGTTTTCCATCGACAAAAATTATACGGTCACGGTCGCCGCTTGGCCGGTTTCGAGCGCCGCCGCCTCGCCGCGCTTGGCCAAGCGCTCCGCCGCGTAGGCTGCCTCGCCAACGAACACACAGCGCTTGGCCGCCATCAGCATCAGGCTGGCCAACGCCAGGCAGGCCGCGCCCAGCACCACGTGGCCCGTGGCCACGTCCGCCGCCTTGTTGCTCAACAGCGTCCAGACGCCCAAGCCGGCCTGCGCGACGATCATCGCCAACAGCATATAACCCGCCTTCGTGAAGGCGTGCGCTTGGCCAAGCGCCTGCCGCACCTTCATCGCCAAGGCCAAGGCCAAGGCCAGCGTCGCCACCGCACCCAAGCGATGCAGCATCTGCAGCCAAACATGCCACGCCAAAATGGCGTGTCCAGTGGCGAGGTGCGTCTTTGGGTTCCCCTCGGCGTCGAGCAACTGGTTTGCGGCGTGGAGGCTCTTTTGCAATTCGTAACGGTTGTTGTTGTACCGGGCGAGCGACGCCTCATCCGTCGTCGGCCAAACCTGCTCGTGTGCCAGCGGAAAATCCCAGATCGCCAACCCGGCGTGCTGATGCCGCATCGTCGCCCCCAGCAGCAGTTGCACAACAATCAGGGCAATCACCACGACCAGGCTGCCTTGGATCGCCACAAACCCGGCCCGGTCATTCCCGCCCGCCCGGTGCCACCAACCGCTGGTGGCCAGCGCGATCCCGCAAATCAGAATCAGGAACAACTGCGCCACCGCCCCGTGGATCAGCCCCAGGTTTTGGTTGATCTCGGTCACCCGCAGCCCGCCGAGGACACCTTGCGCCACAACCAGCACCACCGCCCCGATCCCCAGCCGACGCAGCCATTTGCGGTCGTCCTTCACCCAAAGCCAAGCGGCCAGAATAATCGTCAGCAGCCCGACAAACGACGCCACCAGCCGGTGCGAATGCTCCTCAAAAATCCCGAATTTCCCGAGCCACTCGTCGAACGGTACCAGGAACATGTTGTAGCCGAAGGTGTTAGGCCAGTCCGGCACCGCCATCCCCACCCCCTTGCTCGTCACCAGGCCGCCGAACCCAATCAGGATGAGCGTCGCCAATGCCGTGGCAATGGCGAACCGGTGCAACCAAGGGGTGTACTGCGCTCGAGCAGACATTAAAACGAAGCGAACCGGCAAAAACAGGGGGGCAACCCGGCCGATTCAGGCCGCGCGGAACGTACCACTTCATAACTCACACGGCAACTTCATTGTGAAATAATTCACAATCTCGGGCCAACGCTTGTTGCCTGCCCGCCTGGCCAAGCGGGCCGATTCCCGGCGAAATGATTCTGTTTACAAACAAATCTCAAAATGGTTGGATTCCCCGGCAGTCATAATCACAGAACCGTCTCCCGTCATGAGCGACCACCCTGAACTCTCCTTCCGCCAAAGCGTCGACCGGATGTTCGACCGCGCCATCGCGACCATGAATCTGCCGCTGGGCCTCGCCGAGCAGATCCGGAGCTGCAACTCAGTGTATCAGGTCCAGTTTGGCGTCAAGCTGGACGACCAGTACGAGGTGTTCACCGGCTGGCGCGCCGTCCACAGCGAGCACATTCTGCCGGTCAAGGGCGGTATCCGGTACGCCGACTTCGCCAACCAGGACGAGGTCGAGGCCCTCGCCGCGCTGATGTCATACAAGTGCGCCATCGTGATGATCCCGTTCGGTGGCTCCAAGGGCGCGCTCAAGATCGACCCCCGGCGGTACAGCGAGAAGGATCTCGAGAAAATAACCCGCCGCTTCGCGCAGGAATTGGCCAAGCGCGACATGATCCACCCCAGCCTCAACGTCCCCGCGCCCGACATGGGCACCGGCGAACGCGAAATGGGCTGGATCTCAGACACGTATCAATCCCTGTACCCCGAGCAGGCCAACGGCATGGGCTGTGTGACCGGCAAGCCGGTTCATCTCGGCGGCATCAGCGGCCGCGTCGAGGCCACCGGGCGCGGCGTACAGTTCGGCCTGCGCGAGTTCTTCCGCCACCCCGAGGACGTCGCCCGCGCCGGGCTCGACGGCTCGCTGGAGGGCAAGCGCATCATCATGCAGGGCCTCGGCAACGTCGGCTACCACGCGGCCAAGTTCCTCAGCGGGGAGGACGGCGCGCGAATCACCACCATCATCGAGCGCGACGGCGCGATCCACTCCGCCGACGGCCTCGACGTCGAGGCCGTCAAGGCCCATATCGCCGAGCACCAAGGTGTGAAAGGGTTCCCCGACGCCGACTACTCTGCGGACGGCGCGTCGCTGCTCGAGGCCGACTGCGACATCCTCATCCCCGCCGCGATGGAGGCCGTCATCACCCGCGACAACGCCGCCCGCATCCAGGCCCCGCTCATCGCCGAGGCGGCCAACGGCCCGATCACCTACGCCGCCGACGAGATTCTCCGCGACAAGGGCACGATCATCATCCCGGACGCCTACCTCAACGCCGGCGGCGTGACGGTCTCCTACTTCGAGTGGGTGAAAAACCTTGCGCGCATCCGCTTCGGCTACCTCGAGCGCCGCAACGAGGAGCGCCGGGGCCAGATAATCGTCGAGGCCCTTGAGAAAATGCTCAACACCACCGTCCCAGCGGAAATCCGCGACCAACTCACCACCGGCTCGGACGAACTCGCCCTCGTCCGCTCCGGGCTCGACGACACCATGCGCAACGCCTACAACAACATCCGCGACATCTTCAACGCCCGAGACAACGTCGTCGATCTCCGTACCGCCGCCTTCGTCTGCGGCATCGAGCGCATCGCCAAGCGCTACGAAAGCATGGGCATTTGACCCGCGCTTGGCCAAGCGCTTGGCTCCCATCCTCGGTTCCCGCTTCACTTTGGCGCGACAGCGATTAACCTGTCGCCGCTTTATGGGCTTGAAAGTCTTCAACACCCTGTCGCGCTCGGTCGAGCCGTTCGTGCCGCTGGATCCCGCCGGGAAAAAAGTCGGCCTCTACTGCTGCGGCCCGACCGTCCACGACTTCGCGCACATCGGGAATTTCCGCACGTTCGTCTTTGCC
Organism: Verrucomicrobiota bacterium; assembly: GCA_014382705.1. Classification (GTDB taxonomy): domain Bacteria; phylum Verrucomicrobiota; class Verrucomicrobiia; order Limisphaerales; family UBA1096; genus UBA1096. Next base: position 20,937 of record JACNJE010000123.1, read on the forward strand.
GACATCGTCCGCCGTTACCTCACCTTTCGCGGCTTCGACGTCCGGCACGTCATGAACATCACCGACGTGGAGGACAAAATCATCCGGCGCGTCAACGAGTCCGGCAAGTCGCTGCCCGAGTTCACCGGCGAATTCGAGCAGGCATTTTTCGCCGACCTCGAGGCGCTTGGCTGCCAAATGCCGCATGAACGCCCCCACGCCACCGCGTTCATCGGCCCGATCATCAAGCTCATCAAACAGCTCGAGGCCAACGGCATCGCCTACCGCGCCAACGACGGCTCGGTCTATTTCAGCATCGAGAAATATCGCGACGCCGGAAACAATTACGGCAAACTGCTCAACATCAACCTCGACGAGATGCGCCCCGGCGAACGCGTCAGCAGCGACGAGTACGAAAAGGAATCGATCGCCGATTTCGCCCTTTGGAAGGCCCGCGTGCCGGAGGACGGCGAGGTGTTTTGGAACAGCCCGTGGGGCGAGGGGCGGCCCGGCTGGCACATCGAGTGCAGCGCCATGAGCATGGAACTGCTCGGCCCAAGTTTTGACCTCCACCTCGGCGGCGAAGACTTGGTGTTCCCCCATCACGAGGATGAGATCGCCCAGAGCGAAGGCGCCTGCCTGCAGTGCGACGGACACAAGTTCGTCAAGTACTGGATGCACGGCGCGCACCTGCTCGTCGAGGGCAAAAAGATGAGCAAGTCGCTCGGCAATTTTTTCACCCTGCGCGACCTGTTGGCCAAAGGCAGCGCCGGGCGCGAAGTGCGTTACCTGATGATCTCCGCCCACTACCGCGAGACGTTCAACTTCACGCTCGACAACCTCGCTGGGGCCAAGACCGCGCTGGGCCGCATCGACGAATGCGCGGCCAAGCTGCACGAACTCGCGCTTGGCCAAGCGGGCGAGCCGGCCGCCGACTCGCCGCTCATCGCGCGCTTCACCGAGGCGATGGACGACGACCTCAACGTCTCCGCCGCCTGGGGCGCGGTGTTTGACTGGGTACGCGACACCAACCGCAAACTCGCCGCCAACGACCTCACCGCCGAGACCGCCGCAACCGAATTGGCCAACTGGGAACAGATCAACGTCGTCCTCGGCATCGAGTCGGTCGGGGAGGAGGCGCCGGCGGAAATCGTCGCGCTCGCCGAGGAACGCCAAGCCGCCCGCAAGGCCAAAGATTTCGCCCGCTCCGACCAGATCCGCGACGAACTCGCCGCCCAAGGCTGGCTCATCGAAGACACCCCCAAAGGCCCCCGCGTCAAGCGCGGTTAAACCGAAAGGGAGGGACGAGTTCCACCTCGTCCCAAATTACTTTTGGAATAGGGCATGGTGGAACTTGCCCCTCCCGCACTCCAAAAAGCGGTCACCGTTTTTGGGTGTGGGCGGCCGACCCGTATTTGCGCTTGGCCAAGGCGGCCGCTTCGGCGAGGAACGACTCGGTCGGTCGCCACTCGCTGCAATCATTCTCCGCCAGCATTGCACTCTCCCAAATGCCGCGCTCCACGCCGGTGGCCTTGGCCTGCACCGAGCCTTGAATCAGCAGGCCATTGCGGTTGCGGCGTTGAGCGGCCCCGGCGATTTTTTGGCCGTTAAAAAGAAGGTCGCACTTTTCCGCGCCGACAAAACAGTGCCCCGGGCCGGTTGGCCGCGTTTCCGGACAAAGCGCCGTCGTCACGCCGCAACCCTCAAACGCCCGCCGCACCCAGTCATGGACGCAGCGGTAACTCTCCCCGGCCTTGAGTTGCCACCACGGATGCCCCGGCGGAAAAGCCAGACTGTACGTCCACTCGTTTTCGTCGTGCAGCACAAGCCCCCCGGCGGTGAACCGGCGGACGAGCGGTCGCAGACCGGTCATCTCCGACACCTCGGCATGGCGCTGAAAGTAACCGAATGTAGCCGCCACTTGGCTCCAGGAGTAAAATCGCAGCACCGCTTGGCCAAGCGCGGCGGCCCGTTGCTGCAGCAACTCGTCGGCGGCCATGTTCCACGCCGGTGCCCCGGCTTGACCGTGCCAAACCCGGAGCGCTTGGCCAAGCGGGGTCATTCGCGATATTCGCCGTCTTTTTCGGACGGACAAAGCGGGGCGATCTCGCATTCGGCGCACTCCGGCTTGCGGGCGGAGCAGCGGCGGCGTCCGTGAAAAATCAGCCAATGGCTGAGCATCGTCCAGTCGTCGCGCGGCACGAGTTTTTGCAGCGCGAACTCGATTTTTTCCGGCGTCTTTTCGGTCGTCAAACCCAGCCGCTTGGCCAGGCGACCGACGTGCGTGTCGACGACGATGCCTTCATTGATACCGAACGCGTTGCCCAGCACCACGTTGGCCGTCTTGCGCCCCACCCCGGCGAGGGCGACGAGCGCCTCCATCGTCGACGGCACTTCACCGCCGTGCGTTTCGCCCAAGGCACCGCAGCACTTCTGGATGCTCTTGGCCTTGTTGCGAAACAGCCCGATCCGCTTGATATCCTCCTGCAACGCCTCCAGCGGCACGCCGGCGTAGTCGGCCGCGCGGCGGTATTTCTTGAACAGGTCGGCGGTGACGATGTTGACCTGTTTGTCAGTGCATTGCGCGGAGAGGATCGTCGCGATCAGCAACTCAAGCGGGTTGCGATGGTCGAGTTCGCAATGCGCGTCGGGATACGTCGCACGCAGACCGTCGATGATTTTCGAAGTTCGTTCGACCTTTGCCTTGTTGGACTCGCGTGGCATGACGATTAGTTTAATTAAAAAAACAGTTCATCGTTGTTGTTCGCGTTCTCCCTCTCCCCAACCCTCTCCCGCTGGGAGAGGGTGAGCTTGGCCAAGCACGTGCGGTTTGATTCCTTCTCCCTCAGGGAGAAGGTGGCCGCAGGCCGGATGAGGGTGGGATCTCCCGCCTTTTCTTTACTGCGCGCCATTGTTTGATCGCGGGATCATTGGTTTCGCGGGGACACCGTTGGCGCGGGCGTTGTCGATTCCGGCTTGAACAGGACCAAGCGCCGATCCACCGAGTCGAGCTGCCGAACGGCCTCGTCGATGACCGGCGCCACCTTCGGGCGCACTTGGCCGCGGCGCGGCCGGAACGACTCGATCCGCTGCCGCGTCGCCACATAATTCTCCAGGATGCGCCCGTACTCGTTCACGAACGGCAGCAGTTGGCGCGGCATCTTCACCCGGGCGATCAGCAGTTGGTTGACTTTCTGCCCGAGCGTCTGTTTCTGCACGGCGAAGTCCCAGCCGCGGATCGCCTGCTGCAGCGTGACTTCCGCCTCGAGCGGCGTGTCGGCGGCGTTCAGGCGCACCTCGGCCGGCAGCTTGAGCAGGTTCTCGAGTTTCTCCACCGCCTCGCGCAGCGTCCAGTTCTGGTACTGGTTCTGGCCGGTCAACTGCACAATCGTCACCGCCCACCATTTCTCCACCACGAGCATGTCGGCGAACAGGTCGCCGTACACCTTCAGGAAACCGGTTTGCCAGTTCAGGTTGTCCGGCAATTGTCGGATCATGTTTTGCAGGCGCGCGTGCCCGGCCGGGATCGCGAGCAGCCGATCCACCAACAGGTGCGCGCAGGCCTGGTAATCCCTCCAGTTTTCCCCGCGCAAATGGGCCGGCGACGGCATCGCGATCTCGCTGAAGTCAAACGCCCGCCGACCGCGCAACCGCGCGCGCACCCCGGCCAGCGTGTCGTGGCGGCGCACATTTCTAACGACCTCCTCCGTGGACATCCCCTTCCCACCCTGTTCCGGCTGCCCGAGAACCAGCACCAAGTCCGGCTGCGCCATCAGCACCTGCGTGAAGCCGACCGTCAGCCACAGCGGAATCTCCGTGTCGCGCAACTGCGGCTTTTGGTTGGCCAAGTCGAGCAGCGTCACCTGCGCCAATGCGCGGATCAGCTTGTCTGGCTCGATCTCGCTCGGCAGCGTCAGCAGGTACGTGAAGCTGTTAAGATGCCGCTCGGTCACCACCCGCACGGCAGCGGTGTATGACAGGGCCGGCTCAAGCCGCAGCTTCACGCGGCTGCCCGGCAGCGACGGCAGACCCAGCCGAACGAGCATTGCATGGCGCACCCGTTCAGCCGTTATGATCACGTAATCCGGCGCGATCAGGATGGTGTTGGCGTTCGCGTCGAGAATGCCACCGCGACGCTTCGGCGACATCGGCCCGTATGCCACAAACTGACCCGACCGGCTGCTGGCGGTCTTGTAACCGGCGCGCGGCTGCAACAGCCGGTCGAGGTCCGGCGGCAGCCGCTTCGGGTCATCCCCCCCTTGGCCAGCCGGCTTGGGCCGTACCGTCCTTGGCGGCAACACCGGCCTGGGTGGCTTGGGTTGAGTCGGCTCCGCGCTTGGCTTGGGTACCGGCGTGACCGGCTCCCCTTGGCCAACCGCACCCGGAACGATGACCAAGCCGAAGGCCAGCAACCAAGCGTGGCACCCCGGCCAAGGCACACAGGTGATCCTGTCAAAACACAAACTCATCCAGCGACGCACAGTGTGAGCCTTTTCTTACGCGGCATAAAGCCCGCATTTCCTCGCCGAAGGGGTTGCCTTAACTCTCCAAGCATGATCCAAAAAATATACCATTTTTATACCGAAAGAAGTTGACCGGGGTGCGACTTTGGCTACCGTGCCGCTGTGGAGTTCGAGTTCGACCCGGCCAAAAGCGAAGCCAACAAAGCCAAGCACGGCATCGACTTCGTGGAGGCTCAACGGTTGTGGCTCGATAACGGTGCCGTGCGATTTCCGTCTGATCGGTTCGGCGAAAAGCGGTGGGGATTGATCGCGCGATCGTCTGGGAAGGTGTGGACGGTGTTTTTCACTATCCGCGACGGTATAGTGAGAATTATCAGCGTACGAAGGGCACGAGTGGAAGAAGTAATTTTTTATGAAGGCAATTAGCAAAAGAACAACACGGAAAGCAGCCCCTAAAAGAGCAAAGAGAAAAGCAGTTAAAAAATCTCCCCCGAAAACCGTTGAAGAGTTCGATCAACGGTTCGATGACGGAGAAAGCATTCTCGAGTACATGAACTTGTCCAAGGCCGTGAGGCTCCGTGATTTGCCCCCCAAGCGCGTCAACGTGGATTTCCCCGTCTGGATGGTGAACTGGCTGGATTGGGAATCCAAGCGGCAGGGCATCAGCCGCCAAGCGTTGATCAAGGTCCTCATCACCGAACGCATCGACCGCTCTAAAAAATCAGGTTAACACCTCCCTCCCCCCATTAAGTTTCGGCATTCGCGGGAGCGTTCTGGGGTGCGGTTCTCTGCACCGCACTCCAAGACGCTGCCGCGATATTTGCGCCCATCAATAACGCATCATGTGCCATGCCAATTTCAGCACACTCGACCTTGTCAATAACAAGAAATGATCCCACAGACGTCCCAGGAGGTGAGTTGACAAAGGGCCGGTTCTCGTTATCGACACTTGTCACTTGCTGGAAGGCGGTTTGTTTTTGCCCTTGGTTGACTTGGGCTTGTCGGTCTTGGATTTGCTGTCGCTCTTGGAGGGTGAATCCGACTTTTTCGTGGACTCGGATTCTTTCTTGGCACCGGCCTTGTAGCTGTCGCTGCGGTAGTCGGTCTCGTAGAAGCCGCTGCCCTTGAAAAGGATCCCTGCGCCGGTGCCGATGGCGCGGCGGATCCTGCCCTTGGCCCACCGTTTTCGTGGGCAGACCTCCCTCGGGCAGGTCTCCAGCGCGTCGGCTTTGATGGATTGAAACAACTCAAACTCGAGGTTGCACTTTTCGCACTGATAGTCATAGGTCGGCATAGATAATCGATTCCAAAAAACCGCAGCGAGTAACGGCTCGCCCTCCCCGAAAGTCAAGACCGAGCCGATCGAAATCATTTCCCGCTTGGCTTGAGGCGGCCGGGTTGCTTCCCTCCCGTGCATGGCCAGGGCCAAGCTTGCCAACATCGTCGCGCACTGCAACCGCACCCTCAAGCCGGAGTCGTTCGAGGACTGGCCCGGTGCGGTGAACGGGTTGCAGGTGCAGAATCGCGGCGGCGTGTCGCGCATCGCCGCCGCAGTCGACGCCACCCCGGCCACGGTTAAGAAGGCGGTCGACGCCGGGGCGGATTTGTTGATCGTCCACCACGGGCTATTTTGGGGGAAAACACATCCGTGGACCGGCAATCGATACAAGCTGTTGCGGCTGTTGCTCGACAACAACGTCGCCGTTTACAGCTCACACCTGCCGCTGGACGCGCATCCGCGCCTCGGCAACAACGCCCAGCTTTGCAGGGCGCTTGGCCTCCAGTCGCCCAAGCCGTTTTTCGCTGAGCGCGGCCAGGCGATCGGCCTGCGAGGCACGCTAGATCTCACGCGGGCGCAGTTGGCCAAGCGCTTGGCCAAGGCCACCGGCACAGAGCCGACAGTGCTGCCGGGCGGCGCGGCGCGTTGCCGCAAGATCGGCGTCGTCACCGGCGGCGCGGGCGCGGAAATGAAAACGGCTGCCGATGAGGACGTGGACACGTTCATCACCGGCGAGGGGCCGCACTGGACCTTTGCGCTGGCCGAGGACCTTGGCCTGAACGTGTTTTACGGCGGTCATTACGCGACCGAGACGTTCGGCGTGAAGGCGCTCAGCGAACATTTGTCGAAAAAATTCAAGCTGCCGTGGACGTTCATCGACCACCCAACCGGCCTGTGACGCCGACGATTGCCAATGCCCGGTTTTCAAAATAGCCTCGACCCCGTGAAGCGCATTTCATTCCTCGTAGCCGTGCTGCTGCTCGGGGTGCTGTCGAGCGTTGACGCCGCGCAGCCCGGCAAAATCAGCAAGGTGCTGCCGCATTGGCTCGACCTGCAGGGCCGCCACACCCTCTCCCCCAGCCTGCTGGAGCGCGATGCCTATCAGGCCAAGCTCCGCGCCGACCGCAGCCTCTGCTCCGGCATCCGGTTTGACATTAAGTGGGCCGGAAACAGGAGCGGCAATGTGAAGCTTCAACTCGAGCTGCGCGTGACCGGCGAGGCCAAGCCGATCGTGCGCGAGCAGGCCATCAAGCCGGGCCGCCGTGGAGGCTGGGACGCCATCACGCTGGACGGCGAGGGGTTCAAGGCCGTCGGCAAAATCATCGCCTGGCGCGTGCGGTTGCTCGACGGCGACATCGAGCTGGCAGCGCGGCGCTCGTTTTTGTGGACCGATCGCAAGCCGGCAGCCACCGCCGAAAAACCGGCTGTCGATTGACAACCGCCGCGCCCTCCCCCACTCTCCGCACATGGCAAAAACCGGTTTAGGCCGGGGCTTGAGTTCCCTGCTGGGTACCCGCCCGACGGCTGACAAAAAAACCAACTCCGGAAATAAACCGGCGAGCAAGCCATCCCCCGAACCCGCCGGGACTCCCAACGAGGTGCCGGTCGGCGAGATTCTCCCCGGCGCGATGCAGCCGCGCAACGGATTTGATGACGACTCACTGGGCGAGCTGGCCGAGTCGATCCGCGAAAACGGCATCATGCAGCCGCTGGTTGTGCGGCCGCGCGAAGGCGGCTACGAGTTGATCGCCGGCGAACGCCGCTGGCGCGCCTCGCAGATGGCCGGCTTGGCCAAGGTGCCGATCATCATCCGCGATGTGGATGACCGGACCGCGCTCGAGCTGGCGCTCGTCGAGAATCTGCAGCGCGAAAATCTCGACCCGATCGAGGAGGCCAAGGGCTACGCGCAGTTGGTGGACCAGTTCGACCTCACGCAGGAGGAGATCGCGGCCAAGGTTGGCAAAAACCGGGCCACGGTGGCCAATGCCCTGCGGCTCATCAAGCTGCCGCCGGAGGTGCAGGCGCACGTGCGCGACGGCCGTCTCTCGAGCGGCCACGCCAAGGTGATCCTTGGCCTCAAACACACCAACGACCAAATCGCCGCTGCCAAGCGCGTGATCAAAAAGGAGTTGAGCGTGCGGCAGACGGAGGAATGGGTCGGCGCGCTTGGCCAAGCGGCCCCGGGCAAAATCAAGCGCGTCCCGGCCGCCAAGGGCGGAGCCAACGCCCACATCCTCGACCTCGAGGCCAAGTTGCGGGATCGGCTCGGCACCAAGGTTGCGTTGCGCTACCGGAAAGGGAAAGGCTCGGTCGACATCAAGTTTTTCAACGACGAGGATCTGCAGCGCATCCTCGAAGTCCTCGGCGTCAAGGCCGACTAATGATGAGGAGTTCAAGGGAGGGACGGGTTCCACCCCGTCCCGATTGAAAAAAGGAAGCGGAAATAAAATATGAACGGCAGGATGAACAGGATTGGGGACGAGGTGGAACTCGTCCCTCCCCATTTTTCTCTGCGGCCCTCTGAGTCTCCGTGCCCTCTGCGTTTAATGGATCGACGAACCTCAACTCCAAACTTGAAACTTCAAACCCAATAGAATGCTTTTGGAAATTGTCAAATATGGCGATCCCGTGCTTCGGCAGAAGGGCGAGCGCGTGGAGGAAATCACGCCGGAAATCAAACAACTCATCGACGACATGCTCGAGACGATGCACGAAGCGCACGGTATCGGCCTGGCCGCGCAGCAGGTTGGCAAGGCGTTGCAACTGGCCACCGTGGATGTGACCGATGTGGAGGATCGTCCGTCACGCATGAGCCTCGGCGGCGAGCCGGTCAAGCCGGAGGATTACATGCCGCTCGTCCTGTTCAACCCGGAGTGGACCGCCGTCGGCGATAAAAAAGAAGAAGGCCCGGAAGGTTGCTTAAGCTTCCCGGAAGTGTACGGCGAGATCGAACGCCCCGAGGAAATTGACGTGACGGCGACGGACGAAAACGGCGAGCCGATGGCCTTTCGCTGCGGCGGCCTGCTTGCGCGCGCCATTCAGCACGAGTGGGATCACTTGCAGGGCATCCTGTTTATCGACCGGATGGACGCCTTCGTCCGCACCGAGCTCAAGCCAGAGTTCGACGCCATTTTGGCTGAAACCCAAAAAGCGCTGGACTGATCACGGCGCGGTTGCCGCCCTGCGATTGGCCCGGACGGACTGCAACAACCCCATCCCTCGCTGGTATTTTGCGGCAGCCGTTTTGCCGGCCTGCTCCGCTGAGCTGATTTCGCTTCGGGCAGCGTTTTGTTCCTCCGGAGTTTTCGCCTTGGCCAACGCCGCCTTGGCCGCCGCGAGCCGCTGCTGCTCGTACACCATGCCGCCCTGCGCCATCTTGACCGCCTCGCCCAGTTCCTTCTCGGCGGCGGCAAACCGGCCCTGCTGCGTGTAGGCCGCGCCAAGGTTTTGCCGGGCGTCCACGTACGTCGGCTGCAGGCGCACCGCCTTGGCGAAGTAAACCGCCGCCTTGTTGACGTCGCCCTTCATCGCGTGAACCGTCCCGAGGTTGTTGTGCGTGCTCGGGTTGTCGGGGAAAATCCGGATCGACGCCTCAAAGTGCTGAATCGCCTCGTCGTGCCTTTCGAGGTCCTTCAACAGATTGCCGAGGTTGTTGTGCGCCTCGGCGTAGTCCGGCGCCAGTTTCAGCGCGCGTCGGTACTCGGCAATGGCCTTGTCGGCCTCGCCCCTCGCCTTGTAGGCAATGCCCCGGTTGAAGAACAGATCCGGGTCGCCCTCCTTCTCGGCGAACTTCAGCGCCTCGTCGTACTTGGCCAGGGCGGCCTCCGGCTGGCCGGCGGCGATCAGGGCGTTGCCCTCTTTCATCAGCGCCACGACCTTGTCGGGATCGCCCAGCGGATTGCCCGCCTCGCCGTCGAGCTGGATCGCGTTGAGTTCCGCCAAAATGTCGTCGACAGACTCCTCGCCGTCCGCGCCCCCAACGGCCAACGGCGTGGCATCGATTGACAACGGATCGTTCGCCCCAACCGGCTTGGGAGCCACCTGCACCCCGGCCGCCGGCTTGGTCGCAGCGCGCTCCGGGGCCGGATCGGGCGACGGCTCCGCACCGCACCCCGCCAGAAGCGAGGCCAATGCCACCCAACCCGCAATCAGACGGTTCCGAAATCGATCCACCGGGCGGCAAACTATCAAACCTTGGCCAAGCTGCAACCCTTGTCCACCCCCGTTTCTCATCGGCCGCCCGATGCAATTCCGCGCTTGGCCAAGCGCGGACTGCGCGGTTAGGTTGGTTCCCGATCAATCCGTTCGACTGATGCTGCAAAAAACGATCCCAACCCTGGCCGCGCTTGGCCTGTGTGCCAGCGCGCTGTTCGCCCGCGAACTCAAGGAGTTCGACCACGATGTTAACTACGACGAATCCCGCATCCCCCACTACGACCTTCCGGATCCGCTCGTCACCGCCGAGGGCAAACCGGTCACCACTGCCGAGCAATGGAGGAATGTTCGACGGCCACAGATCCTCTCGCTGTTCGCCAACTTCATTTATGGCACCGTGCCCGTGCCGCCCGATCCCATCGTGCAAACGTACCATGTCGTCAAGGAGGACAAATCGTTCCTCGACGGCAAGGCGACCAAGCTCGATATCTCCATTCGTTTCAAAAACCGCAAGGGCACCGCGCAGACTCATGTCGTTATGTTCATCCCAAACCAAGCGAAGGCGCCGGTGCCCGCGTTCATGATGCTGAGCTTCGACAGTCCGCGCGGATCGAGTTTTCGATTGAGCAACAGCCGCAAAGGTTGGCTTCGCAACGGCGTGCCACTCGCCGACCTGATCGCGAACGGCTACGGCTACGTTTCGGTGTATCACGGCGACCTGATCGGGCATAATGAAGTGTCGTTCGGCGGGGGCATCCACAAGCTGTTTTTCCGAGACGGCCAAAGTTACCCCAAGGCCCACGAATGGGGCGTGCTCGCCGCCAACGCCTGGACCGGCATGCGCGTGCTGGATTACCTTGAGACAAACCACCGCATCGACGCCAAGCGGGTCGCCGTCATGGGGCATTCCAAGATGGGCAAGGCTACGCTTTGGGCCGCAGCACAGGACGAGCGGTTTGCGCTCGCGATCTCGGCGCAGTCCGGCTGCGGCGGCGCGGCATTGTGGCGGCGCAAGTACGGCGAAACCATGGCCAAGCTAAACCGGTTCCCGCACTGGCTCAGCATCAACGCCCGAAAGTTTAACGATCGCGAGGACGATCTCCCGGTGGATCAGCACATGCTGCTCTCACTGATCGCCCCGCGCCCCGTTTACGTCGCCAGCGGCACGGCGGACACGTGGGCCGATCCGCACGGCGAATTCCAATCTGCCAACCACGCCGCGCCGGTGTACCGCCTGCTCGGTAAAAAGCCGTTGGCCACCACCAAGTTACCTGCCGCCAACCAACCGCTGCTCGACGGCGACATCGGCTATCACATCCGCACCGGCGGCCATTCCGTCGATCCGTACGACTGGGAGCAGTTCATCATATTTGCCAATCGACAGTTGAAACCGTGACGTTTGGCCAAGCCGATGAAGGTCGGGTTGAATCAGAACGGCCGTCCAGACGTTAAGATAAACGTGCGCCTCGCGATCACAAAACTTGACCAAGCGCTTGGCCTGTTGCTGGCCTTCTCGGTTGTAGCGTCGGCCGCCTGGGCCAAGCCGGCCTTGTCTGGCGAGGCGATTTACGCAAACCGATGCGCGAAGTGCCACGGCGACACGGGACAGGGTGTGGCCGACGAATACGACGAACCGCTCGTTGGCGATTGGCCGGTCGAGAAGCTTGTGCGGGTCATCACCCGGACGATGCCGGAGGATGACCCGAAAAAATGCGTCGGTGACGAGGCGCAACAAGTGGCGCGATACATCTTCGACGCATTTTATTCTCCCGAGGCACAGGCCCGGAACAACCCGCCGCGCATCGAGTTGGCGCGTCTCACCAACCGGCAATACCTCCACTCCGTCGCCGACCTGATCGGCGGATTCATCGGGCGCTCCGAGGTTGGCCAAGCGGGAGGTCTCAAGGCCAGCTACCACAACAGCCGCAATCACAGCCGCAACAAGCAGACGTTCGAACGCACGGATGCCACCGTAGATTTCCAGTACGGCACCGGCACGCCGGCTCCCGACAACAAGGAATTCAAGGCGGAGGAATTCTCGATGCGCTGGAGCGGCTCGGTGCTCGCGGAGGAAACCGGCGAGCACAGCTTCATCGTTTCCAGCGAAAACGGTGTCCGGCTTTGGGTCAATGACATGAACCTCAAGCTGATCGAGGGCTGGGTGTCGAGTGGCGAGCTGCGGGAACTCACCGGCACGGTGCGGCTCATCGGTGGGCGCGCCTACCCGCTGCGCCTCGATTTTTTCAAGTACAAGAGCCAAGGCGCCTCCGTGAAACTGGAGTGGCATCCGCCGCATGGTGCGCGGCAGGTCGTCCCGGCCCGCAATCTCTCCCCCACCGGAACACGGAGCGTATTCGTACTTCGCCAGCCGTTCCCACCGGACGATAGCAGCGCCGGCTACGAGCGCGGCTCGGCCGTCTCCAAAAGATGGGACGAAGCCGCCACGCTCGGCGCCATCGAGGTGGCCAACCTCGTGGCCGACCGGCTCGCCCCCCTCGCCGGCACGGCCCCGGAAGACGCGCAACACGAAGCCAAGGTGCGCGCATTCTGCAACCGGTTTGTCGAGCGAGCCTTCCGCCGCCCGCTCACCCCGGAGCAGCAGCAGTTCTTCATCGACTCGCGATTCGCCGACGGAAAGCCGCTCACCAACTCGGTCAAGGAAGTCGTGCTGCTCGCGCTCAAGTCGCCGCGCTTCCTCTACCCCGACCTTGGCCAAGCGGACAGCCACGCCGTCGCCGCCCGGCTTGCGCTTGGCCTGTGGGATTCGCTGCCGGATGACGAGTTGCTCCGGGCCGCCGAAGCCGGCCGTTTGGGCACGCCAAGCCAAGCGCGCCAACAGGCGATGCGCATGCTCCGCGACCCCCGGAGCCGTGCCAAGCTGCGAGCCGCGTTTCACCACTGGCTTGGCCTCGACCACGCCGGGGAAATCGCCAAGGACACCGAACGGTTTCCCGGCTACGACAAGCCACTCGAGGCCGACCTTCGGACATCGCTGAACCTCTTTCTCGACGAGGTCATTTGGCAAACCGCCGGGGCCGACTTCCGGAAACTGCTCAACGCGGCCCATCTGCCGTTGAACGAACGGCTGGCCGGATTTTACGGGGCGCAGCGTGTCGAACCCCTTGGCGAGTTTGCCCCCGCGTTTTTCGACCACGACCGCGCCGGGCTGCTGACCCATCCGTACCTGCTCTCGCTTTACTCGTACCACAACAGCACCTCGCCAATTCATCGGGGCGTGTTCGTCACCCGCCACGTCCTTGGCCGCTCGCTCAAGCCGCCGCCCGAGGCGGTCGAGTTCAGCGACGAAGCATTCGCCGCAAACCTGACGATGCGCGAAAAAGTCACCCAACTCACCCGGGCCGACGCCTGCATGACCTGTCACGGAATCATCAACCCGCTGGGCTTCACGCTGGAGCAATTCGACGGCGTCGGCCGATTGCGCAAATCGGAAAAAGGGCGCCCGATCAACACGGTCTCAGACTATCTCACCGCCGACGGCGACACCGTCCGGTTGGCCAGCGCCGGCGACCTGGCACGCCACGCCGCCGCAAGCCCAAGCGCCCAGAAAGGGTTCATCGAGATGCTGTTTAATCAGGTTGCCAAGCAGCCCCTTCGGGCCTACGGTTCGGGCGTTCTGAACCGTTTGTGCAACGAGTTTGCGGCTTCCGGTTTTAACGTGAAGTTTTTGCTGGCGGAGATCGCTGTCGTTAACGCCTTGCACGGGATTGACACGGCTCCGCCCAGTGAAAGGAACTGAAACATGAATCCACTCGATCGCAGACAGTTTGTCCGGAACCTCGGCGTCTCCGCCACGACCCTCCCCTTTCTCGTCGGCCTGCCGAGCCTTGGCCTCGCCAAGACCGCGCCGCGCCGCCAGCGGCTCGTCGTGATGTTCAGCCCCAACGGCACCATCCCGAAAAACTTCTGGCCCGACGCCACCGGGAACGAGTTTGAGCTGAAGGAAATCATGAAGCCGCTCGCGCCGTTCCGTGATCGCATGCTTGTGCTCAATGGCGTGAACAACAAGTTGAAAGGTGACGGCGACCGGCACATGCGCGGCATGAGCTGCCTGCTCACCGGCATCGAGCTTTTCCCGGGCAACATCCAAGGCGGCTCCGACACGCCGGCCGGTTGGGCCAAGGGCATCTCGATCGATCAGGAGATCAAAAACTTTTTTCAAAGCCGCGAAGCCACCCGCACCCGGTTTGGCTCGCTGGAGTTTGGTGTCGGTGTCTCCGACCGTGCCGACCCGTGGACGCGCATGTCGTACGCCGGCCCCAACCAGCCGGTCGCCCCGACCGATGACCCGTACCAGATGTACCAAAAGCTTTACGGCCAACTGCGAGACCGCGACAGCTTGTTGAGTGTCTTGGACACCGTCCGAGACGACCTGAAACGGGTCTCCAAAAAAATCAGCGCGGAGGATAAACGGCTCCTCGAGGAACACGCCGGGTTCGTCCGCCAGATGGAACTGGAGTTTGGCCGCTCGGACGGCAAAGCGCTCGTCAGCGACCCGCCGAAGTTCGAGGCCGGCGTCACCAACCAAAACGACAACGTCCCGCGACTAAGCCGGATGCAGATCGATCTGATGGTGAACAGCTTTGTGAACGACTTCGCGCGAGTCAGCACGTTGCAGTACACCAAGTCGGTTGGCCAAGCGCGGATGAACTGGCTCGACATCAAGGATGGCCACCACGGCCTGTCGCACGAGTCGGACAAAAACGAGGAAGCCGTCGACAAGCTCACGCGCATCAACAAATGGTTCGCCGGCGAACTGGCCTACTTGGCCAAGCGCTTGGCAGAGACGCCCGAGCCGGGCGGCAACGGCAGCCTGCTCGACAACACCACCATCGTCTGGACCAACGAACTCGGCAAAGGCAACAGCCACACACTTAGTAACATTCCATTCGTGTTGATCGGCAACGGCATGGGCTTCCAGATGGGCCGCTCCCTCGACATCAAGGGCGTCGCCCACAACCGACTTCTCATGGCCTTGGCCCACGGAGTCGGCCACAACATCGACGCCTTCGGCAACAAATCCCTCAGCCAAGGTGGATCGCTTGAGCTCAGCTAGCCGGCTTGTTTTAACTCCCCTATTTCTTAGAATCGCGCCCTTACTTTTTAGTCGGGCGCGTTTTTTTATGAAATCATTGCCTATCATTGTGGTGTTCGCCGCCGGTTTGGTTCCGAGTGCTGTTGCAGACTCCACCAATCTGGATACCGACAAGTCCCGGTTCCCCACCCTGCCGGAGGGCTTCAAGATCAGCCTCTTCGCCAGCGAACCGCTCGTCCGCAATCCCACCTGCATCGCGTTCGACCGGCTCGGCCGGGCATTCGTTGCACAGGGGCCGCAATTCCGTAAGCCCAGGAAAGACACGCCCGGCGATTCGATCAAGATTCTCATCGACCACAACGACGATGGTATCGCCGACGAGGTGAAGACATTCGCCCACGGCTTCAACAGTATTCACGGGCTGGCTTGGAAAGGGAGCGACCTGTACGTGGCCAACGCCCCTGATTTCACCGTGGTGCGGGACACGGACGGAGATGACGTCGCCGACGAGTACATTCGCATCTACACCGACCTCGGCAACGTCGAGCACTCGCTGCACGGACTCAACTGGGGGCCGGACGGCAAACTGTACATGTCCAAGGGCAACTCCAAGGGCCTCACGCAACCGGGCCGGATCGCCCCCAAGCCGTTCCGTGACCTCTGGGGAGTCGAGTCGCCTGAGAACGTTCCCGATCTGCCACCGGCCGAGACGTTCACCGCAGAGACCTACCGCAATACCTACCACAACCCGGCTGACGACTGGGGCCGCGAGGGCGGCATCCTTCGCTGCGACCCCATGGGTGACAACCTCGAAATCACCAGCCGCGGTTTTCGAAACCCTTGGGACATGGCGATGAATGACACCTTCGATTTCATCGGCACGGACAACGACCAAAACGAAGGCGACAAAATCTTCATGCCGTTCTTCGGCGCGCACTTTGGCTGGGGGCACACATGGAGCTACAACTGGTCCGATGGCAACCACCTGCCCACCGCACCGCACAGCGGGCCGTTTTTCCATGGCTCCGGCACCGGTGTGATTTACTACTCGCTCGACAAGTTTCCGGAGCAGTATCGCAACGTGTTTTTCATTAACGACTGGGGACGCAAATGCACCTATGTGATGCGCCCGCGCTGGAACGGCGCCCTGCTCCAAAGCGACACCGGCGACGAGTCACTTGAGATTTTCGCCGATGCGAATGGCAGTCTTTTCAAGCCAAGCGACATCGAGGTTGGCCCCGACGGTGCGTTGTGGATTCTTGGCTGGGGCAACGGCTACGGCGTCGAGTGGGATGGCGAAGCCAAACTCGAAAACCAAATCAACGAAGGCCGGATTTTTCGCGTCTGGCATCACGACAGCCAACCGGACAAGCGGGCCAAATGGCTCCCAGCCAAGCGAGGCAACCCCATCGCCGAATGGACACAAAACGAACTTGTCGATGACCTCACCAAGCCGATCCTTGGGTGGCAAACGGACGCGCAGGATGAACTACTCCGCCGAAACACGCCGCAAATGAGCGAAGCCCTCATCCGCTTGGCCAAGCGCGCCCAGACGCCAGCGGAGGAGACTTGGCTGACATGGACGCTGGCACTGCACCAAACCAAGGTGCCTTGGCAAAACGCCAAAGCCGACCTGGCGCTACTCCGCTTGGCCAAGGGCGGCGGTTCGCTGAATCAGCAGGTGCAGGCATTGCGGGCGATTCGACTGCGCTTGGCCAAGGCTGAGGAGAAATCCGACATGATCGCCGCGCTTGGCCAAGCGCTTGGTCATAAAAATGTTCGTGTCCGGTTCGCCGCCCTGCAAACTGTCCGACAAGCCAAGCTCAAGCAGTTCACCCCGGACATCATCCACTTGGCCGCGACCGAATCCGATCGCATCACGTTTTATGCCGTTTGGGGCGCGATGCGCGAGCTACTCCCGGCCGACGAACTCCGACCACTAATAGGGGATCAACGCGCAGGAGTGCGTCGGGCCGCCCTGCTCGCCCTGCTGGAGTCACAACTCGTCACCCCGGCCGAAGCCCGACCGTTGGTGAACGACCCCGATGGCGGCGTGGCCACGGTGGCCGCCCTGTACCTCAGCAAGGTGGAACGCGACCTCGCCAACCTGCTGCAGGTCAGCCCGAGTGGCGGCGAGTTCGTCGGAAGCCAGACTATCTCGATCCGGGCTAACATCAACGACACACATGTCCGCTACACGTTGGATGGCAGCGAGCCCAACGGCCGCTCACCGGTTTATCGCGGTCCGTTTTCCATCGATCAAACCGTCCGCCTGCGTGCCGCCATGTTTCGTGAGGAGGAACAGGTTGGCCCAATCGTGAAATTTAACTTTCAAAAAATCGACCTGCCGAGTGAATCAAAAAGTATCGTCACGCTGGACACCGACGCCACGCAACGCACGGTGAAGATCGCCGGTGGATTGCACGAAGGCGGCCGCGCCTACCTCGATCGAGATTATCGATTCACGAACATCCCCGATTCACTCAAGGGCGCAGCCTACCTGATGCCACGCAACGAAGATGCCGGCTCGCGTGGAGATGAACTCGTCAAGTTGACCGCGCAATGCCTGGTCGATTTGTACGTCGCCCATGACCGCCGTGTCGCAGTTGCCGCCAAGCCAGCTTGGCTAAACCGATTTGAGTCCAGCGGGCTGCAACTCCAAACCAGCGATGCGCGGATGGATTTGTTTCACCGGCGATTCAAGACCGGCGAAACCATTCTGCTCGGAGGCAACACCACGGACGGTACAGATAGCGGTAAGTCGAACTACATCGCGGTTTTCAGCCAGACGCTTCTCGATCCACAACCAAAACCGGTCACCCAAGCCGCCGTTCTCGCCGCGATGGATCGGGCCGATGCCGGACGCGGGAGTCAGATTTTCTTCGGTCAAAAAGGGCCGCAATGCGCCACCTGCCACGAGGTCAATGGCGCAGGGAAAAACTTCGGACCGGAACTCAGCGGGATCGGCTCACGCGACAACGCCGCCACGATCCTGCAATCCATCCTGCAACCCAACGCCCGGTTGGTTGAGGGGTATCGCACACACATCGTTGAGATGAAGGACGGCAAAACGTACGCCGGAATGGCACTCGAGGAGAGCGGCTTAATGTTCAAGCTTGGCCTGGCCGCCGGCCAAAGCTTGACGCTGGACAAAAAACAGATTGCCAACCGCAGCAGTGCCGACACCTCCCCGATGCCTCCCAATTTCGGGGTACTGATGAATGAGCAACAACTGGCTGACCTCACCGCTTTCCTCGTTAGTTGCAAGGATGAGGCTCGAGCCAAGACGACACCGAAGAAAACCAAAACAGTAGTGCGCCTCGAGGAGAGCGAGGGACAGGTCGCCATTCATATTAACGGACAAAAAGTGGGCACCTATGTTTACAACGATCCTGTCACGTTAAGGCCCTTTTTCAAAAACATCCGCACACTCAGCGGGATTCAGGTCACGCGAAATCATCCACCGATCGAGGGTGTGGACGACGGGGATCACGCCTCGATGCATCCCGGTATCTGGATGGCGTTTGGAGACATTTCCGGCTCGGACTTTTGGCGCAACCGCGCGCGTGTCGTTCATGAGCGGTTCATCACCAAGCCCAGTGGGGGCAAGCACTCTGGCTCTTTTTCCGTATCGAACCGTTTCGAGACTAACGATGGCAAACTGATCTGCAGACAAACTGTCACTCATACCATCCGGCATGCCAAGGACGGGTGGCTGCTGACGTATGATTGCCACTTCACTTCTCCGACTGATTTTTTCATTGGCGACCAGGAGGAAATGGGATTAGGCGTGCGCTTGGCCACTCCGTTGATTGAGAAAAACGGCGGCCAACTCCGAAACAGCGCCGGCCAAACCAGTGCCAAGTCGACGTGGGGACAACCGGCCATCTGGTGCGACTACTCCGGAAACATCAATGGCAAATGGGCCGGCATCACCATCTTAGCCAACGGCAAGACCCCACGGGTACCGTGGTGGCACAACCGCAACTACGGGTTAATGGTCGCCAATCAGTTCGGTCGAAAAGCCATGAAGCAGGGAAAGAAAAGCCAATACAAAGTGCAGGCCGGCAGCACCTTGCAACTCTCATTCAATATAATGATTCACGAACAGGAATACAGCGAGAGTCGCATCAAAGCCCTCGAGGCTCTTACGCGATGATGTCGCGGATCACCCGGCCGTGCACGTCGGTCAACCGGAAGTCGCGGCTGGCGTAACGGTAGGTCAATCGCTCGTGGTCGAAGCCCATCAAGTGCAGAATCGTTGCGTGCAGGTCGTGGACGTGCACCGGGTTTTCGACCGCCTGAAATCCAAACTCATCGGTTGCCCCGTAAATCGTGCCACCCTTCACCCCGCCCCCCGCGAGCACCATCGAGAACCCGGCGGAGTTGTGGTCGCGGCCCAGTTTTGATTTTCCGGCGTTGGTAATCTCCACCGTCGGCGTCCGCCCGAATTCGCCGCCGATCACGATCAGCGTGTCCTCGAACAGGCCGCGCTCCTTTAGGTCACCGATCAGCGCGGCGATGCCCTGCGAACATTCGGCCGCCAGTTTGCGGTGATTTTTCTCGATCGCATCGTGGTTGTCCCACGGCTGCCATTTGCCGTGCCAGACCTGGACAAACCGCACGCCGCGCTCGACCAACCGGCGGGCCATCAGCAGTTGCCGAGATTGGGTCGTTTTGCCGTAACGCTCGCGCACCGCTTCTGGTTCGCGATCGACGTCAAAGGCATCGGTCGCCTCCATCTGCATGCGGTACGCCTGCTCGTAACTTTGGATGCGCGCCTCCAGTTGCGGATCGTGACCGCGCTGGTCGAGATGCCTCCGGTTGAGGGTCTGCAGCAAATCCAATTGCCGCCGTTGATCCGCCAAGCCCAGCCGAGGGTTGCGGATGTTTTGGATCAACTGCTTCACCTTGCTGTGCGCGGTGTCCACGTAGACACCCTCGTAAATGCCCGGCAGAAATGCCGACCGCCAGTTGTCCGGCCCCTTGACCGGATGCCCGCCGGGACACATCGCGATGAACCCAGGCAGGTTGCGATTCTCCGTGCCCAACCCATACGTCAGCCATGAGCCCAGGCTTGGCCGCGCCAGCGTGTTGTCGCCGCTGTTCATCAGCATGAGCGACGGCTCGTGGTTCGGCACGTCGGACTTCATCGAACGCACCACGCACAAGTCGTCCGCGTGCTGGCCAAGATGCGGAAACATGTCACTGATCGGGATCCCGCCCTGCCCGTATCGGGTAAACTTAAACGGCGACGCAAACCCCGCACCGGTCAGCCGTTCGGTCACGAGATTTGGCGTCGGCAGCGGTTTGCCGTCGTACTTGGCCAACATTGGCTTTGGGTCGAAGCTGTCCACATGCGACAACCCGCCGTTCATGAAGATGTGAATGACCCGCTTGGCATTGGGCGCGAAGTGCGGCCCGCTCGGCGCCAGCGGGTCAGGCAAATCCGCGCCGGAGTGCGGTTCCGCCATCACATCGCGAAGCCCCAGCAATGCGAAGCCCATGCCGGTGCGCGACAAAAAATCACGGCGGTTGGCCAAGCGACGAAGACTGTGCAGCGATTGTTCCATCAATCCACAAACATGAACTCGTTGGAGAGCAGGAGTGCCTGCGCCAATTCCTGCCACGGCAGCGTCTCTTTGGACAGCCCGGACTGGGCGACGAACCGCTTGGCCAAGCGCAGCTCCTCTGCCACCGGCTCCCGGCCAAGCGCAGCCCGGTACATTTCGGCCACCATCCCACCGATCGGGCCGTTGGCCAAGCGCTTGGCCAAGGCCTCCGCGCGGGCCAGCACGAACGGGTTGTTCAACAAAAAGAGCGACTGCTGCGGCACGGTCGTGCGTGAACGCCCCGGCGCCGAGATGTCCGGGCACGGAAAATCAAACACACGAAATACGTCCGGCAATTTTTCGCGATCCACGAAAGAGTACAGAGTGCGACGACGGTTCGCTGCATCGTCCGGTGCCTTTTGCACAGGCGGTCCTCCTGCCTGCAAATCGAGCTGGCCGGAGACGAACAGCATCGAGTCACGCATCGATTCAAAGCCCAGCCGCTGCCTGTTTTTGCGCCAAAGAAGCCGGTTGTCCGGATCCAGCTTGCGAGACACCGGACGATCAACACTCGACTGCTGCCACGTGCTCGAAAGCATGATGTAGCGGTTCAGCCGCTTGATCGACCAACCGTTTTGAACGAACCACGTGGCCAAGTGATCGAGCAATTCCGGATGACTCGCCGGTGTCGAACGCACACCAAAATCGCTCGGCGTCTCCACCAAGCCGCGGCCGAAATGCCACGCCCAAACCCGATTGACGATGACACGGGCGGTGAGCGGGTTAGCCTCGCTGGCAATCGAGTCCGCCAAGGCTAGCCGACCGCTGCCGCGATTGATCCGGGCCGGGTGTTGGCCGGTGTACACCGCGGGAATGTGACGCTGGACCTTCGACCCCGGTCGATGCGCGTCACCCCGGAGAAAGACCCGTTGCTCGCCCGGCTTGGGCCGATCCACCACAAGCATGGGGCGCGGTCGTACCGTATTCCATACCTCCAGATAAACCCGCTCGATCTCCGCGAAATGTTTCCGGACATCCGTGCTCTCGTCGAGCGAGTAAAAATCCTCCGACTCATCCACCGTCATCGTGGCCGGAAAATCCGCCGCATACATCGCGCGGCGCACCTGCTCCTTCGCACGGTCATCGAGTCCGATCGCATCGAGGTTCGTTTTCCGGAGTTGTTGCCACTCGGCTTCGACCGACTCCAGCACGGAGCCGTAGGCATCGGCAACGTCACCCATGGACTTGATCGGCTTGGCCTCCAGCGCCTGAACCACGAGTGGATTCGCTTCACTCCCCTTCCGCCATGCGCGCAACTCTCCCGCGAAACGGCCGTGGATTTCTTCCCGTTTCAATTCAAACAGGCGTTTCCATAGCCCAAACACCGGATCGTCCGGTTGTCGTGACCCGAGGAATTGTCGCCAGCGGATCACCCCACCGCTCGCATAGGCGGCCACCTCACGGATCACCCCCCGCTCCGTCCGGATATCCGGCTGCGCCTGCGTGCGGTGACGCGCAGTCGACTGCACGACATAGCGCAAATAATCCCCGGCCCACGCCCGCAACTCGTGTTGAATCTGCCGGTGGAGTTTCTCCCGCAGTGCATTGTACTTGGCCGCCGTCTCCGCAAGTTTTTTTCGGAACTCAGCGCTCTCCGAATCGCCCTGCGCACCGATCACCGGCCATCGGTCCGGTGACGGCTCCCGTGAGTTCGCGAACACGCCGTACAGCGAGTAGTAATCCTCGGTCGGGATCGGGTCATACTTGTGATCGTGACAGCGTGCACAAGCCGCGGTGAGTCCGAGGAAGCCACGGGTCACCACGTCGATGCGGTCGTCGATGATCTCGTGCGGGAAAAAATTAAAACGCGAACCGACCGTGAGAAAACCAAGCGCCGCCATCGACTCGGGTGCTTTGCCGGGCAGCAGATCGGCCGCAATCTGCTCGCGCACAAATTGGTCGAATGGCAGATCACGGTTGAACGACCGAACTACATAATCACGATAGGTGTACGCGAAGGGGTACTTCGGCTCGCCTGCGTCGACATAGCCTTTTGCATCGGCATACCGCGCGACATCCAACCAGTGCCGGCCCCAATGCCGGCCGTACTCCGGTGAAGCCAGCAATCGATCAACCAAACCCGACATCGCCCGACCGGCGTCCGTGCCGTACGCCGCCTGAAACGCCTCCACCTCGGCGGCCTTCGGTGGCAAACCGGTCAACTCAAACGTGGCGCGCCGAATCAACTCCCGGGACGTCGCCCTTGGCGAAGGGGTCACGTTGTTTTTCTCTAACTTTCGGAGGGTAAAAAAATCGATGGGAGCCCTTGGCCAAGTGCTTTTCGAGACCGGGATTGAAGGATCAGCCACCGGCTTGAACGCCCAATGCGACTCCGCCGCTTGGCCAAGCGCGGCCACGACGAGGACACCACAAAACAGAGCGGTGCACTTGGCCAAGCGGAGGCAAATCAACCTGTTCAAACGGACATTCAAAGGACGGCAAAAAGCCTATGCCTCACCCGCGACCTGACAAGGGAAAAGCCAACCGCCGATCGGCTCTCTCGCGGACTGAAGAATGGTAATCTGCCTAAAATCATGGTAGCGTGTGCCGACACGATTGTAATCCAACTCAACTTCGACTCATGAAAAAACAAACCATTCTGGCGACGCTGGCTCTGTGTACGTCGGCGTTATTGGGAACAGCGTATGCGGCGGAGAAACCAAATGTGATTTTGATTTTGGCGGATGACGTCGGGTACGAGGCGCTGGGGTGCTACGGCGGCGAAACGTACCCCACCCAACATCTCGACGCCTTGGCCAAGGGCGGCCTGCAAGCGATGCATTGCTACAGCATGCCGGTGTGTCACCCCACCCGAATCGCGGTGTTAACCGGCCGATATCCCCTCAACGTGAACAGCCCGAAGTGGGGCACGTTCCCGGCCAAGCTCGAAAAACGAACCCTCGCTCACGCAATGAAGTCGACCGGCTACTCGACCGTGGTGGCCGGCAAGTGGCAGTTGACCCTGCTCAAGGACGATCCACTGCTGCCGCACCGCATGGGTTTCGATGAATACAGCGTGTTCGGCTGGCACGAGGGGGCGCGCTACCACAAGCCAACGATCTATGAGAATGGCAAGGTCAATGCAGCCGCCAAGCAGAAGTTCGGGCCGGATGTTTACCGTGAGTTCATAGAGTCGTTCATCGACAAAAGTGTGAAAACCGATAAACCGTTCTTCGCATTTTACTCAATGGCGCTCTGCCACGATGTCACCGACGATCTCGACAAGCCGGTGCCGGTTTCTCCGAGTGGCAAGTACCTGTCGTACGCCGAGATGGTTGCGGAGATGGACCGGCAGGTTGGCCTGCTAAATGCGTTTCTCGATAAGAAAAAATTGCGCGAAAACACCGTCGTAATTTTCACAACCGATAACGGCACGCCATCGAGGATGTATTCCCATCACGTAAACGGCAGACTCGTCAAAGTACCGATTTTCTCCCAGCTAAACGGCGGGCGAATACAAGGCGGCAAAGGGCGACTGGACGACACCGGCACGCGGGTCCCGTTGATTGTGAATTGGCCCTCGGTGATCAAACCGGGCAGCCGCACGGATGCCCTGATCGACATGGCCGATTTCTTCCCCACCAGCGTGCAACTCGCGGGAGCAAAAGTAGATCAGCCAACTGACGGGATCAGCTTCCTGCCCGTGCTCCACGGCAAATCGCCCAAGCGAATCTGGGCTTACAGCGAGCATCGGGGAAAATGGTGGGTGCGGGATCAGCGGTACAAACTACACCACGACGGGAAATTCGTGGAGGTCAGCCAAGCAGTGCCCGGCAAGGAGACGGAGATCAAAGGCAAACGAACGGCGGAACAACAGCGCGCGTTCAAAAAACTGAAGGCGGCCAAGCCTCACGCCGCCAGGCGTTAAACCGCCGGCGAATTAATCCGATTCGCTGAGACGCTTGACCGGGGCGTCGAAGAGCATCTCGTGAGCTTCGTTGAGTATCCCCGCGATGCGTTTCGCGAACGGGCTCTTGGCCAAGGTCTCGGTGAGATCCAGTTCACGCGCCTTGGCTGCGGTCTCACCGGGGAACCAGTGGTCGGCTTGGCCAAGGAGGTTGTACCGCATCTTGCCCCAGTCCACCAAGTCAAGTGACTTGGCGTAGGTCCATAGCCGGATGATTTCGAGGACGTTGATCTGTCCCGGCACATCGAGATATTCCGGCACGTTCTCAAACCACCGGTCGCACCAGTCCTGCCCCAGCACGTTGACCATCTCCTCGCGGAGGCGGGCCTCGATCGGGGGCATCACCTCGGCGATGCGGTCGTAATGCTCGAGGCCGGCAATGTGCTCGTCGAAGTCGCTTGGCTTGGCCGCGCCGCAACTGAGCGTGTGCACCTGCGGCCGGTTCAGGCAGTACAGCGCGTTGAACTGCATCGGCGAAAGCGGCTGGCACAGGTCGACCAACTTGGGCGGCGGCGCGTACAGTTTGCCGCCCTTGTCGTTCGGGCTGATGATGAACACACCCATGTCGCGCTGCGCGGCCGCCTCGATGCACGACCCATTCAGGTCGTTGACAAAGTACCAGTGAAGGTTGACGTATTCGAACGCGTCACTCTCGATCGCCGACTGAATGATGTGCGTCGAGGCGTGCGACGAGAAGCCAATGTGCCTCGCCCTGCCCTCGTCGATCAGTTTGTGAACCGCCTCCACGCAGCCTCCCTTGCGGAGTGACCAATCGAGAAACTGCGCGTTGTTGATGCCGTGCAGCGACAGCAAATCGACGTGGTCGAGTTGCAGATACTCCATCGACTTGTCAAACGTATCGAGAAACTCCTTCTGCGTGGCGAACGGCGCGACCTTGGTTTGGACAATGATCTCGTCACGCGGCAGCTTGGGCAGCACAAAGCCCAACTGCATCTCGGACGACCCGTAGCCGCGCGCAGTCTCGATGTGGTTGACGCCCAACTCCAGCGACCGGTGGATGGTCGCCTCGAGGTTGGCTTGGCCATCGTCCGGCACTTCGCTGGGATCGATATCGTCCCACTTGTGCTGATACCGCATCCCGCCGCAGGAGAATACGGGAATCTGTATTTCTGTTTTGCCGAATCGCCGATACTTCACGTTGCGGCAGTCTTGACTTACAGGTGGGAGGGTTCAAGCAGAACCGGCACCGGCCAAGCGCTTGGCCAAGCGGAAGGCCGGAGCCTACTCGGCGGGAGTCTCGAACCGCACCACGGTCTCGTCCGGGCGGGCCAGGCCAAGCTGTTCACGGGCGAGGCGCTCGACGGTCTTGGGGTCGGTCTTGAGGGAATCGATCTCGAGGCGAACCTGCCGGTTGGCGGCCTCCTCCTCGAGGATTTGCCGGTCCAACTGGATAATCTGCTGGCGCATCACCTCGTTTTGGTGCATGAGCGGGAAGTAAAGAATGGCCACCCAGGCCAAGGCGGCCACCGCCGCCAACGAAGCCACCACACGGGTAAGCCTGTCCCAGATACTGGCGTTGACGTTCATCTCCTTGGCGGGTGAAACACCCAAGCGCGAACTCAAAGACGGGAACCTAGCCACAGCCCAAAGCCGGCATCAACCCAAAAACGGTAAAAAACCTGACTTCCCCGAGCGGATCAACTCTCCACGTTCTCGAAGAGTGCCTCGGTGTTGAGACCGGTCGGGCTCTCGTCCTCGTCGATGGGGTTCAGCGCCTTTTTCAGATATTCCACGGCGTCGGCCACGCGCTGGACGCTCTTGGGCAGGGCTGCGCCGGCGGCGTTGGGATGGCCGCCGCCCTGCAGTTGCCGGGCCACCGGGAGCGCCTCCCCGTCCGAGCTTCGTATGCTCACCATGAATTGGTTGCCGCCGATGCGGTTGAGCGTCAGCAACACGCGATACGAGACGCCGGCATCCCCCAGCAGGCGGTGCAGGATGACGTTCGAATTGCCCACCACCGTCTTGACCAGCCCGACCGCGGAGGAAATCTTTTGGATGTTTTGACGACTCCAATTCAGGCCCATCGGATCCTCCACCTCGCGCTTGACCCGCATCACCTCCAGCAGCGGATGGTTCAGCAATTTCTCCGGGTCACCGTTCACCACCGAATACATGTTCCAGAACCCGTACGCCTTGACCAATGTGCCGTGATCGTTGGCCAACTCAAACTCCGGGTCATCCTGCAGGAACAGGTCGCCCACATTGGCGAGGTGCACCAGGCGGTCAAGCGTCTCGGACTCGAGGCCGTGCTCCTTGCACAACTCGTACGCCAGCAGGCAGGCGCTCTTGCTCAAATCATGCACCAACCGCGCCTTGGTCGGTTTCGCCGAGGTGATGTGATGATCCACCACCACCCAGTTGATGCGATCCATCCGCTCCTCGAACGCGAGGTCGCTTACCCAGGCCGCGTTCTCGCGCAGACAACGGCTGTGCCACGCGTGGGTTTGGTAGGCCAACAGCCGCGTCTCCTCCCCGTATAACGTGGCGGAGAGTTTCTGGAGCAACATGCCGGAGAGCAACCCGTCAAGGTCGCCGTCGTGCGTGATGATAATTTCGGGTTTGGGAAGCGCGCCCATAAAGCGGCGGGAAGGCTACAACAACTTTTGGCACAACCAAGGCCAAAGTTGCGTGTTGACTCATAAAAAAGGACACCGAAGGGTTGGAAAGGGTTGAGAGGAGAGT
>JACNJE010000082.1 GCA_014382705.1 Verrucomicrobiota bacterium
CTCCTCTCAACCCTTTCCAACCCTTCGGTGTCCTTTTTTATGAGTCAACACGCGTCCCTCCCGGCGGGCGACTTTTTGGCTGACAGGGGGCGTAACCTCCGGCAGACTCGGCGTGTAGCACAACTCCCGGGGAGTGTTCCCCGTTTCATTCCTGTCGTCATGAAAAAGATCATCGTTTCCGTTCTGGCCAGTCTCACGCTCGTTTCAACCGCAAAAGCCGCCAAGGCCGCGCCGGCGCTGGAGGCGTTGCTGCCGGCAGAGGCCGTGCTGGTGATCGCTGCGCCGAACTACGCCAGCGCGAAGAAGCATTTCAAGGGCAGCGCCTCGGGACAGTTTTGGGACAGCGCCGAGTTCAGGCCATTCCGCAAAAAACTGGCCGATGTCTTCGAGGCGAACGTGCTGGCCAAGATCGAGGAGGCATTGGCGGTCGATCTCGAAACGTTCGAGGAGATGGCCAGCGGCCCGGTCGCCCTGGCCATCGTGGCCGGACAGGATGGCGTCACGAACCCGTCGCTACTGCTGCTGCTCGATGCCGGGCGGAAAAGTTTCACCCTCCGCAGGACCTTGGCGCGGATGGAGCGCGAATGGAAAAAGGCCAAGCGCAATGTCAGCCAAACGGAAATTGGCGGGATCGATTTCACCACGGTAAGCGATCCCAAAGGCAACGAGCGCGTGCACGTCGGACGCGTTGGCACCCAGTTGATTGTTGGCACGGTGGCGGGACAGATCGAGGGCGTCTTGGCGCGGCTGGGCGGCGGGGGCGGCGGGACACTGGCCGGCAACCCGGCGTTCGCGGCGGATCACGGCGCGCTGCTGAAGGGGGCCGACTTTTACCTGTGGGCCAACCTTGGCCAAGTGATTCCGCAGTTGCTCGACAATGCGCCGGACGGGGCCGAACTGGGCATCGACTTTGGCGAGGTGATCGGCAAGCTGGGCCTCGACGGCCTGGGCACCGTTGCCATCACCTACAGCGAGCGGCCGGACGGGACGCACTCGGACCTCTTCGTCGGGCTGCCCGAGGCCAAGCGCACGGGGCTGTTCGGCCTGCTGGAAACAAAACGCGCGGACGCCTCGCCGCCGTCGTTCGTCCCGGCCAACGTGGGCGCGTTCACGCGCTGGCGGGTCGACATGGGTGCCGCGTGGAAGAAACTCGAGGCGTTGCTGCTCGAGCTCTCGCCGGACGTCGCCAATATGGTCGAGTTCACCGTCGGCCTGCTCGGCAAGGACAAGGATCCGAACTTTGATTTCAAGAAAAGTTTCCTCAACAACTTTGGCGACGACCTGATGATTTACCAGATGCCGCCAAAAGGCCTGTCGCTCAACGACCTCGGCTCCGGCCCGATGGTGGCGCTCTTTAAATCGCCAAACCCGGCGGAGCTAATCCAGGGCATCGGTGCCGTCCCCGGCATCCTGCCGCCGCCGCTCAACGAGGCCGTGCTCGAGCCCCGCAAGCTGGGCGAGCACACCGCCCACAGCTTCGGGGTGATGGAACTGCCCGACCCGAGCACTGGCGAACGGGTGGCGAGCGAGGTGTTGTTCGCCGTCAAGGACGGCTACTTGGCGGTGTCCACCGACCCCGACCTGTTGCAGGGCCTGCTGGACGGCAAAGCACAACAGCCGTTGGCCAAGCGCGACCGGCTGGCTGCGGCAGTGGCAGCGGTGGGTGGCACCGATTCAGGATTCTTTGGCTACCAAAATGACCGCGTCGTGATGCTCAGCATGATGGACACCCTCCGTGCCAACGCCGACCAGTTCGAGATGATCTTCAGCATGATCCCGATGGAGGGGCTGGACGAGGTCAGCCTGAACGACTGGCTCGATTTCTCGCTGCTGCCGAAGGGCGGGAACATCGCGAAGTATTTTGACATCACCGTATCCGGTGCGAAAACCGACGCGCGCGGTGTCACTCTGAAGTTCTTTTCGCCCCGGCCGCCTGGCCTGAAGCGCTGACCTCCGCCGCCTCCAGTTTTTTCAGCGCCGCCTCGAGTGCCGCTTGGCCGGAGCCGAGATTTCGGTCGCGCAGTTTTCGCAGGTTGCGGGCGTAGGCATTTCCCGGCCGGGCCGCCTCGCCCATCAGGAAGAGGCCGGCCGTGCGGGCTTTCGCCGAGCCCCGCAGCACCGCCGCCGAGAGCGTCGGAGTGTCCGTGCCCGGCTCGCCCCACACGTTGTTCAATGCGTCGAGGAGTTGCGCCTCCCGTTCGCCGCCAAGTTGGAACGTGCCGCGCAGTGCATCCCACAGGCCGTGCTCGGCCGGCATGAGGCGTTGAAGCGTGTCGAACCCCACCACGCGCAGCTCGTACCGCTTACTGGCGACAAGCCGCATCACCGACGGCGCGGCCCGGTGGCCCATCACCTCCAGCGCGCCGGCCGCAGCATCGGCCTCGGCGCTGCCCGGCTTGGCCTCGATCAAATCCACCAACGCCGGCGCGGCCCCGGCGGCGTCCGACTTCATCTGGCGCAGCACGTGCAGCATCCGTGTGCGGTGCCCGCCTTGCGCTTGGCCAAGCCGGTTGGTGATCGTGTGCAGCGGCAGTGTGCCGAGCCGCCGCAGGGCGTCGAGGGCGCTGTTGTAAACCAGGTGCTCCGGATCGCCGAGCGACTCGACGAGATCAGGGATGGCCGGGGCCGCCGCTTGGCCAAGCGCGGCGAGGCCGGCCGCGCCGCCGGCCCGAATCTCCGACCGCTCATACGGGTTCACCCAGCGCAGGAGGTCGCCCCGGTCGAGGCCCGGCAGCGTGTCGGCGGCACCCAGCAAGGGTTGCTTCCAAGCCGGGTCGGTGTGGGTCAGCGCGAGTTGCAGCCACGGAAGGGCGTTGGTGCCCAGCTGCGCGACGGCGGCCTGCGCGGCGGCGCGGCGGCCGGGATCGGCGGTTTTGAGCAGGTCCCGCACCCACACCTCAAGCGGTTGGCCGTCTACCTCCGGCCCGCGATCCCGCTTGGCCACGATGAGGAGCAGCCCGAGCCCAGCCAGCGCCGCCAGGCCGATTGTCAGACGCCGCCGTTTCTTCATGCGCCGCAGTGTGGAAGTGCCGCCGGTTGGCGGGAAGAAAAAAACCGCGCCCGGCCAAGGGCTTGCCAGGCCGGTGTCCGGCGGGAAAACTCACGGCGTGGACGGCAGTGAACCAACGCCCAGACAGCCGGTGCCGCTTTGGCAACGGCTGGTGATCGGCGGCAATGTGCGGTGGACTATGATGCGGCTGCTCATCCTGCTGGCCTTGACCGCCGTGGCCGGGCTTTATTTTTTCCCCGACGGGCAGGCGCGCTACCGGCGGATTTTGGTGGACGGCCAAAGCATGCATCCCACTTACGAAAACGGGCAGGCGCTTTGGATGCACGCGCTCGAGTACCGCGACCGCGCGCCGGGGCGCGGCGACGTGGTGGTGCTGGGAAACGAAGGCAAAAGTCCGTTCTATCTGAAGCGCATCATCGGTTTGCCCGGCGACAGGATCGGCCTCCGGCGCGGCCAACTGACGGTCAACGGCGAAGTGTACGACACGTTCGGCCACGGCCGAATCCAGGCGAGGCTCCGGCCGATGGTGCTGGGAGCCACCGAGTTTTTCGTGATGGGCGACAACCGCCCGATCAGCAGCGGCGGCGTGGTCGAGGCGGACAAAATCGTGGGGAAAATCCTGTGAGCCGCGGCCAGGCGCACCGGCTCACCCGTTCCGCGACTGGATCTGGCCGGTGATCTCGAGGGCCAGCTCGATGGCCTGCCGCGCCGACTCGCCGCTGACGAGCGGCTCCTGTTTCCCGGCGACACACCGGACGAAGCTTTCCAGTTCCACCTTGAGCGGCTCCTCGCGCTGGATCGGCACCGGCTCGCGCACGACGCGCCGGCCGCCGAACTGGCTGACGATGGCGCTGTCCCGGCCGGCGACCAGTTTCCTGAGCAGCGACGACTCCGGCTCATCATCGCGGGCGAGCCGGTAGTGGAACCCCTTCTGCTCGCGGTAATCGAGCGACACGTAGCTCGGCGCGTCGCCGCCGCTGAAGACGCGGATTTTGCGGAGGCTCTCCGGGCTGACGCGGCTGACCGTGAGGTTGGCGACACAGCCGTTGGCGAAGCGCAGCCGCGCGTTGGCGATATCTTCCGACGCGCTGAGCACCCGCACGCCGGCGGCGTCGATCTGCTCCACCGGCGAGCGCACAAAGGCCAGCACGATGTCGAGGTCGTGAATCATCAGGTCCAGCACCACGCCGATGTCCATGCTGCGGGCCGGGAACGGCGAGAGCCGATGCGACTCGATGAAGCGCGGCTCGCGGGCGGCCTCGCGCAGATAGTTGAAAACCGGGTTGAAGCGCTCGATGTGGCCGACCTGCAGCACGCAGTCGTGCTGCTTGGCCAGGCGCACCAGCTCGGCGGCCTGCGCAGCGTTGTCGGTCATCGGCTTCTCGACGAGCAGATGCCTGCCCTGCTCGAGCAGCGGCTTGGCCAGAGCGTGGTGCGTGACTGTGGGGGTGACAATGCTCAAGGCATCGGCCGCCTCGGCGGCGGCCTCGACCGAGCCAAGCGCGGCGGTGCCGTGTTTCCCGGCAATCGACTTGGCCAAGGCGGAGTCGGTGTCGTACACGCCGACCAGCTCGACGACGCCCTGCCGGTGCATTTCACCGTAAATCCGCGCATGCTGCCGGCCGAGCGAGCCAACGCCCAGCACAGCCACCCTGACCCTTGCCGCCATGGCCGAAGCTTACCGGCCGCTTGGCCAAGCGGCGAGGAAATCAGCCTCCCGCAGCGCCCACGGCACAAACCGTGCTTCCCTTGGCTTGATTTTCTCGAACGTTGGTTCGAGGCTCGCGTTGGTTACGGTATGGCAATCAAGAAAAAAGAACTGGAAATTCGCGCCCTGCTGGTCGAGGACAACGAGATCATCATTGATTCTCTAAGCGAAATCATGCGATCCCGGTCTATGGGCTTCAACGTCATCACCCACAAGCTGGGCAGCCAAGCGATCGAATTGCTGAAAGGCGGCTCGATAAGCCTCGTCATCGCCGACGACAAGTGCGGAGACAAGGAAGGGCTCGAGGTTCTCGAGGAAGCCCGCAAGTCTGTGCCCTCTGCCACGCGGCTGCTGCTGACCAGCCGTGTCAACGACGATGCCGTCCAGGCTGCGTTGAAGGATCGGCTCGTTTATCGCTACATCACCAAGCCCTGGCTGACCGAGGACCTGATCCTGACCCTGAATACCGCCGCGGACACCTACCGGCTCGCGGAGAACAACCGCTCCCTCACCATGCAAAACAAGGAGCTGGCGAGGACGGTTCATGATCTGGAGAAACTGGCCGAGTCGGGAGGCGGCGGCCAGGGCGGTGCCGTGCCTGCGGCCGCTCAGGCCGCACAAACTGAAGTGGCCGTTGGGGATGGCGATGCAGGGACCATCATCCAGACGATGATTGAAATGCTTTATGTGTTCCATCCGAACCTGAAGAGCAACGCCATCCGCACCATGGCGCTGGTCAACACCGTGGCTGAAACTCAAAGGATGGATAAAATGCCGGCGCATTCGCTTCACCAGGCGGCGGCGTTGCACGACATTGCGATCCCCGGCGTGGATCGCCCGATCATCCGGCGCTGGCTGCGCGACCCGGAGAAGTGCAACCGGGACGAAATGAAAATCATTGAGCAGCACCCGAACAATGCCATCGAGATGCTCAAGCCGTTCAAGGTGTTCAAGGAGGCTGTGCCGATCATTCGCGCCCACCACGAGGACTGGAACGGCAAAGGCTACCCCAACCGGCTCAAGGGCGAGACCATCCCGTGGGAGGCAAGGCTGCTGCGCGTGGCACTCGACTTCTGCAGCAAACACGCCGACCCCATCCAGGCCATGCTGGATATCGAGGAACACTCCGGCGACCTGTACGACCCGGACGCCGTGCGCGCCGTCGCCAAGGCGGTGCCCCTCACCGAGATGCCCACCGGCGAGCGCGAAATCCTGCTCATCGAGCTGAAGGAAGGCATGACGCTCGGCCGCGACATCAACAATGCCAACGGGTTTCTGCTGTTTCCCAAGGGTAAAACCCTCACCCAATCGATGTGCGACAAGCTGTTCAACATCGACCGAATCTCGCCCCTCTACCCGTACGTGCTCGTGTATTGCTGACCGATCAACTGCGCGATCATGCCCCTCTCCAAAGCCGACCAAGCGCGCGCCGACGAACTGGCCAAACGCGCCTCGGCGGCGTTTGCCGAGTCCGACCTCGCCCAAGTGCGAACGCTCTACGGCGAGGTGCTCTCGATCGACCCGGCACACCCCGAGGCCAACTACTGGCTCGGCTACCTCGAGTGCCGCGACGGCAATCCCGAGGCCGGTGCCAACCATCTGCAGACCGCCAGCGCCTCCGCTCTCGAGAACGCGGCCTGGCTCGCGCCGGACAGCCTCGTCGAGCTGGGCATGGCGCTCAACGAACTCGGCCGCGAAGCCGAGGCCGCCGACCGTTTCGCAACCGTCCTCGAGCGGTTCCCCGCCTACCCCGGGGGCCAATTGAAACTGGCCGGGGAGATGGAGCGGGACGAGCACCTGGTCGACTCCGCCATCGACGCCTGCCGCCGGGGCCTGCTGGTGGACGGCCGGCACCCCGGCCTGCTCAAGAAAACCGCCGAGCTGCTCGAGCGCGAGGCGCGCTGGGATGAGGCCGGCGATTTCTGGTTGCACCTTTGCGCCGTCAGCAAACCCAGCCCGAACATCCACCTCCGCATCGGCCTTTGCCGGCTGAGGCAAGATGGCGTCGGGTTGGCGGCCGCCCGGGCCCAGTTCGAAAAGGCGCTGGAGATCGATCCCAACCACGAGGGCGCCACCTTCGCGCTGGTGGAGCGGCTTGATGCGGGGGGGGATTTCGACGAGGTCATCCGCCGGCTGGAGCACTTGGCCAAGGCCAAGCCGGACTCCGCCCGGGTGCCGCTCACCCTGGCCAATTTTCTTCGCAAATACGGTCGCCTCGAGGAGGCGATTTCGCAATGGCGCGCCGGCTTGGCCAAGGCACCGGAGTGGGACGACTCTTGGCGCGACCTTGGCCTGGGCCTTGAGCATCTCGACCGGACAGACGAAGCCGTCGACGCCTACCGCCAGGCGGTCACCGCCGCCCCGGACAATACCGAAAACCACCGCTACCTCGGCTCCGCGCTGCAGGACGCCGGCCAACTCGACGACGCGCTCGCCGCCTACGACCAGGCCGTCGAAACCGACCCGGAAAATGCCGAGGCCCACTGGGGCCGGTTCTGGGTGCGTGCCCTGCGGGGTGAGTTCCCCAAGGCGTGGGATGATTACGAATGGCGCTGGAAATTGCACAACCGCACCACGCCGGAGCTGGACGATGCCGCGCCGATCTGGGACGGCGGCGACCTCGCCGGGCAGATTTTTTTCCTGCGCGCCGAGCAGGGCTACGGCGACACCATCCAAGCCATCCGCTACGCGCCGATCCTCGCCGAGATGGGCGCGACCGTGAAGGTCGGCTGCCCCCCCGCGCTCGCCCGGCTGTTCGCCGATGCCCCGGGTGTCAGCGGCGTCGTCACCGGCAATGCCGGGAAAGTCAGCTTCCACAGCCACCAGGCGATGTTCAGCCTGCCGCGCATCCTCGGCACGACGCTGGAGACCATCCCCGGCACCGTGCCGTACCTCACCGCGCCCGCGCCGGGCGGTCTCGAGCTGCCGGCCACGAACGGCCTCTTCCGCATCGGGCTGACGTGGCACGGCTCCGGCAGCCAAAACCCCGACCGCCGCGGCGTGCCGTTCGACCAACTGCTGCCGCTGCTTGGGCAGGAGCGCACCCTGTTCTTTTCCCTCCAACTCGGCGACGCCGCCAGCGATCCCGCCCGGGTCGGCATCGAATCCAAGCTCGCCGACCTGTCACCATTGATGGAAGACTTCGCCTCCACCGCCGCGCTCATCGAGCAGCTCGACCTCGTCATCACCATCGACACCGCCGTGGCCCACTTGGCCGGGGCGCTCGGCAAGCCGACCTGGCTGCTGCTCTCCGCCGCCCCCGACTGGCGCTGGATGCTCGGGCGCGACGACAGCCCGTGGTACCCGTCGATGCGCCTCTTCCGACAGGCCAAGCTTGGCGACTGGAGCGCCCCCTTGGCCAAGCTGCGCGACGAATTGGCCCGCACGGTTTGACGCGCTTGGCCAAGCGGGAGGGACGAGTTCCACCTCGTCCCAATATAAACGTGTAATGGGGCAAGGTGGAACTGGCCCCTCCCCCAAGCGCGCGCTCGACAGCCAAGCGCTTGGCTTGCATCATCCCCGGCCTTTTTACCGCAAAATCAATGGCCAAGCCGGAAATCCAAACCAAGGTCGTGGGGAGCTACCCGGTTCCATCGTGGCTCGCCGCCAACCCCTCCGCGCCCGCCCTGCGCGACGCCATCCTCGTCGTGCTCAAGACGCAGGAATTGGCCGGGATCGACCTCGTCTCCGACGGCGAGCTGTCCCGCTTCGACGTCAATCACCCGGAGACCAACGGCATGATCGACTACTTCATCCGGCCGATGGGCGGCATCTCGGCAGCCCTCACGCGGGAGGATTTGGCCAAGTTCGCCGCCGAGCAGCGGATGGGCTTCCGCGCCCAGCCAGCCGGAGTGGTCGGAGGGCCGATCGACGAAGGCACACTCAACCTGCCGCAGGACTGGCAACTTTTCCGGGGCCTCTCCAGCGCGGACACAATGTTCACCTTCACCGCGCCGTACATGCTGGCGCGCACCCTGGTTGACCGGCAGTACGGAGACATTCGCGAATTGACGATGGCGCTCGCCGAGGTGCTGCGCCAACAGGTTGAGTTGATCGACGCGCCGGTGATCCAGATGGACGAGGCCCACCTGACCGGCCACGCCGAGGACGCCGACTGGGCGCACGAGCCGTTCAACCACGCGCTGGGCGGCATCCGGAGCGAGAAAGCGTTGCACCTCTGCTTCGGCAACTACGGTGGGCAGTCGATCCAAAAAGGCTACTGGCGAAACTTGATGCCGTTCTTCAACAGGCTGGACGTCGATCACCTCGTGCTCGAGTTCGCCCGCCGAGGCTACGACGAACTGGAGGCGTTCAAGGAACTGAAGCCGGAAACCCAGCTCGGCGTCGGCGTGGTGGACATCAAGGACAACGAGGTCGAGTCAACCGACGTGATCGCGGGCCGGATCGAGAACGCTGTGGCCATCCTTGGCATCGAGCGTATCAAATGGGTGCATCCCGATTGTGGTTTCTGGATGCTCCCACGAAGTGTGGCCGATCGAAAAATGGAGGCCTTGGTGGCCGGCCGCAACCAATTCCTTGGCCATTGAACAAACCCGCCTCAACGCCAAAACCGCTCTGACAACCGTAACTTGAACAATGCGAACTATTTAAGCTGCATCTTCACCTGTTTATACACCAGAAAAAAACAGCTGTAAACTAGCTGTTTTTAACCAAAAAAAGTGTTTTTTAAGGACGTGTTGGAAAGTTTTTCACTAGTTTTCCACAATCGCACCGCCGCACTCTCGAGGTGTGCCATATTGTCCCAGTATTCCAAGTTGACAGCTGCCAGCGCCGGCACTAGCCTTCGCCCTGCTGTCGGGGGCAGGTATCGTTTCTGCCGCCCGGCTTTCGGAAAGGAAGTGAATCTTATTTGACTGAAATACGCATCAGAAAAGGCGAGACATTGGACAGGGCGTTGCGTCGGCTGAAAAAGCGGCTCGATCGCGAAAACGTGATCAAGGACGCGCGCAATAACCGGTATTACGAGAAGCCGAGTGTGCGCAAACGCCGCAAGATGAAGGTGGCCAAGTTTACGCAGATGTTGAAAACGCGCCACGCGGACGCCTGATAGCATAGATCTTTTTTTGCCGGAAGTTGTCAGTTGAGGCAACTTCCGGCTATTTTTTTGCCGCGATATGTATTCCTTCTCCACCTGCTGGAACTCCCACCGCCACACGGACGGCCGCGAGATGCTCGAGGAAATCCGCGACCTCGGCTTCGAGTTCGCCGAGTTGAGCCACGGCATCCGGTTGAGCCTTGTGCCCGGCATCATGCAGGCGGTCGAGGCCGGGGTGATCAAGATTTCCACCCTGCACAACTTCTGCCCATTGCCGATCGGCTGCAATCACGCCAATCCGAACGTCTTCAAGTTCTCCTCCACCAACGCCCGCGAGCGCGACAACGCCTACAAGCACACGATGAAAACCATCGAGATGGCGGATCAACTCGGGGCCAAGCTGATCGTGCTGCACATGGGCGAGATCGACATGCGCAATTATACCGACAAGTTGATCGACCTGCTTGAGGCCGGAAAACAGGACACCCCCAAGTACCAAAAACTGTGCCAAGCCGCCGAGATCAAGCGAGAGAAAAAGAAGGCCAAGGCATGCGACCTTGCCTACGGGATGCTCGAGCGGATCGCGGAACAATCGAGCCTGCGCGGCATCAAGCTCGGCATCGAGATTCGGGAGTCACTCGAGGAAATCCCCATCGACACCGACTGGGATTTTTTCTTCCAACGTTTTGATGACCCGAACATCTGCTACTGGCACGACATCGGCCACGCGCAAATCAAGGAGAACCTCGGCTTCATCCACCACCGGCTGCACCTCGAGTCGATGACCGAACGGTTGGGTGGTTTTCACCTGCACGACGTCCAGTTTCCGGCCCGCGATCATCGCCCTCCGGGGCGGGGCATGATCGATTTCGAGGGACTCAAGCACCTCGTGAAGCCGGAACACATCAAGGTGTTCGAGCTAAGCCCGAGCCTCAAGCCGGACGCCGCAAAGGAGGGCGTCGCCCACCTCAAATCCATCTGGGGAGAGGGTTGAACTCCATGCCAAACGCCCTGCGCCTCACGCTGAAACTGGCCGTCAGCCTCGTTTTGGTGGCGTGGATTTTGCACATCATTTTCGCCGGTGAAGCGGAGGGGCAATTTGGCGAAGGCTGGGGGGCACTGTCGTTTGCCGAGCAATTCCGCAAGAGCTGGACGATCGGCCCGGCAGGCCTGTGGAAAACGATCTCCGGCGTGAGCCTGGGCTGGCTGCTGGCCTCGTTCGTTTTCATGGGTGCGACAATCTTTATCGGCGTCATTCGCTGGCGTCTGGTGTTGGCCGTGCAGGGGTTGCATCTGTCGCTTGGCCGCGCCGTCGGCATTTCGCTCGTGGCGCATTTCTTCAACTCCTTTCTACTCGGCTCGACCGGCGGCGACCTGCTCAAGGCGTACTACGCCGCCGCCGAGACTGCGCACAAAAAAGCCGAGGCCGTGACCACCGTGGTCGTCGATCGGCTGCTTGGCCTGTTCGCGATGCTGCTCTTCGTTTCGCTGATGGCCTTGGCCAACTGGAACGTCGTGATGAGCCAGCAACGCTTCATGGCCGTGATGCTCGTCATCCTCGGCATGCTTTTCGTCAGCGGACTGATTGTCGTGCTGTCGTTTTGGGCCGGGCCAACCGGAGCGCGCCTGAAATTCGAGGCGCTCTTGGCCAAGCTGCCCAAGGGCGGCGTGTTGGTGCGCTGCATCGAGGCGTGCCACGCGTTCGGCGAAAACCCCGGCTTCCTCCCCCGCGTGCTCGGCTGGTCCATGTTGCTGAGCCTGGCCTGTGTGCTGCAGATCGCCGCGCTGGGCCTCGGGCTGGGCCTGCCGATGGGCGAACAGTTCCGCGTGCTGCTTCTCATCGTGCCGGCGATCATCTGTATCAGCGCGCTGCCGATCACGCCCAGTGGCATCGGCGTCCGCGAAAACCTGTACGTCTGGCTGCTGTCGGCCACGGCGATCGGCATCGAGGCCAAGGCGGCGTTGTCGCTCTCGCTGCTGGCCTTCGCCGGCAGCCTGCTGTGGAGCCTCATCGGCGGCGCAGTGTACCTCGCCTTCCGCAGCCGCCACACCCTCGACTAAAAAACCAAGCACTTGGCAAGCAATCAGTATGCCTCCCGCCGGTGTCGCACGCGGACGATGACAACGATCACTTTGTCGTCGAAGAGTTCGTAGATGATCCGACAGTCGCCTTGACGGATTCGGTATCGCTCTTGCCCGGATAATTTGATCGTGCCCGGCGGCCGTGGATCGACCGTCAGCCTTCGGACTTTTTTTAGGATCCGAATCTGTTCCCGCTCGGGCAGGGCGCGAAGCTCCTTCGTCACCTTGCGGCGGAACCTGACCTCATAATTTGCCATCCAGCTTGAGCGACTTGAGCATCGCCTCGTAGGAGATCGTCGGGGAGTTCGCGCGCTCCTCGCAGGCGCGGAGGTCGGCCAAGTCCTCCTTCAATGCATCGCGAACGGCCTCGTTGATGAGATCGGAAATCGTGTTTGTGGTCTCCACCGACTTGAGCTTGAGCGCCCGGTGCAGCTTCTCATCAAGATAAACCGTGGACCGCTTGGTCGCAACATCCGCCATGCCCAAAGAAAAGCGTTTAGACGCTCAAACGTCAAGACGTTTTTTGACGAGTTCCTTCCGCAGCTTGGCCAAGGGGAGGGTGTTGATGACATCGTCGGCGGTGAGCCAGCCTTTCCGGGCAATGCCGGCGCCCAGCCGCAGATGGCCGGCATCCTCGTTTCGGTGGGTGTCCGGGTTGATGACGCACTTGACGCCCTTGGCCTTGGCCTGTTGCCACAGGCGCCAGTCGAGGTCGAACCGGTATGGATGGGCGTTGAGTTCCAGCCAAGTGCCGGTCGCGGCGCAGGCGTCGATGACGGCGTGCTGGTCGATGGGATAAGGCTCGCGGCGGAGCAGCAGCCGGCCGGTGAGGTGGGCAAGCATGTGCACGTTCCGGTTCTCGGCGGCGGCGATGAGGCGGCCGGTGTTGTCGGCCTCGTTACTGCCGGCGACGTGCAGGCTGGCCACGACGACGTCAAGCTCGGCGAGCAGGGCGTCGTCGAAGTCGAGCCTGGTTTTGAGGATGTCCACCTCGGTGCCGCTGAGCAGGCGGAAGTGGTTTCCGTCGGCCTCGAGTCGTTCGTTGACGCGGGCGACCTCGGCGATCTGTTTGCGGAGCCGCGCCTCGTCAAGGCCGTTGGCTTGGAACGACGAGCGCGAATGGTCGGTGATGGCCCAGTAGGCGCAGCCCAGTTCGCTCATGTAGTCGGCGATCTCGTC
Organism: Verrucomicrobiota bacterium; assembly: GCA_014382705.1. Classification (GTDB taxonomy): domain Bacteria; phylum Verrucomicrobiota; class Verrucomicrobiia; order Limisphaerales; family UBA1096; genus UBA1096. The sequence continues at coordinate 13,036 of JACNJE010000082.1, forward strand.
GAGCGACCCGGTGCCGTCGCTCCAGTTCGAGTGGTTGTGAAGGGAGCCCTTCAGATTGGTCCACTCGATAAGGCGCGGGATTTCGCCCGCCTCGCCGGCGTCGAACTCGCCCCTGTCCTCACGCAGCTCCGGCGGGATGTAGGCGAGGTCGAGCGCGGCGAAAATGTCCTCCTCGGTTTTGCAGTCGAGCCGCAGCTTGGGGTCGCGGGTTTCCTCGGTGCTCTTGAACAGGCCGTACTCGTTGAGGCGCAGGCCGCGGGCAATGGCGCGCTGGCGCATGGCGATGTTGTGCTCCTTGCTGCCGGTGAAATAGGCCTGCGCGAACGGATACTCGGCTTCGCTCACGACCCGCAGGTCGGCCTGGACACCGCCGTCGAGAATGACGCTGGCCTTGGTGTCGCCCTTGGCCGAGACCGAGAGGATGCCGGCTTGGCCGGTGAAAAAGTCGATGACCGGCTCCGGGTTTTTCGACGAAACGAGAAAGTCGATGTCGCGGATGATTTCCTTGTGGCGGCGGAGGCTGCCGGCGGTGCTGCAGCGGATGACGTCGGGGTGGGCGCGGAGCTGCTCGAGGATCGGCTCGGCAAGGTTGAGCGCGGTGCTGATGTGGTGGTGCGAGGCGTAGTTTCGACGGAACTCGATGCCCTCCAAGATTTTCGCCTCAGTCTTTTTGCCGAAGCCGGGCAGCTCGGCGAGCTGGCTCTCCTTGCAAGCCTGCTCAAGCGCCTCGACCGTCTCGATGCCGAGTTTGCTATGAACCGCCTTGACCTTTTTCGGCCCCAGGCCGGGAATGTCGAGCATGGCAATGAGGCCGTCGGGGATGGAGGCCTTGAGTTCGTCGTAGTAGGCCAAGCGGCCGGTGGTGGCCAACTCGGTGATCTTCTCGGCCAACGCCTTGCCGATGCCCTTGATGCTGCCCAAGCGCTCCTCCGCGATCAGCGCGTCGAGCGGCTCGGCGAGCCCCTCGAGCGTGCGTGCGCCATTCTGGTAGGCGCGCGTCTTGAATGGGTTCTCCCCCTTCAACTCGAGGAACACCCCGATCTCCTTGAGGATGTCGGCGATCTCGTCCTTCTGCATCCGGCGAGTAAATCACCCCGGACCGCGCTTGGCCAAGCGGAACCGCGCTTGGTTTACAGGTTGACGTCGTGGCACTCGAGACCAAGCGCTTGGCCAACGGCGGGGCAGGTGAGCTGGCCGTCGTGGGCGTTGATGCCGCCGATGAGTTCCGGCGCCTTTTCGCACGCCTCGGCGAGGCCGTGGTTGGCGAGCAGCTCGACGGTGCGGTGGGTGACGTTGGTCAACGCCTGGGTGGCGGTGCGGGCGTAGGCGGCCGGCATGTTGGCCACGCAGTAGTGGGTGACGCCCTCCTCGACAAACACCGGGTCGTGGTGCGTGGTCGGGCGCGAGGTCTCGGCGCAGCCGCCCTGGTCGATGGCAATATCAACCAGCACGCTGCCGGGGCGCATGCGGCGCAGCATCTCCCGGTGGATCAGCTTGGGCGCCTTGGCCCCGGGCTCGAGCACCGCGCCAATCAACAGGTCCACGCGCGGCAACTGCTCGAGGATGTGCGCCTCATTGGAGTAGAGCGTGTTGGCGGTGTGCAGCGTGATGTCGAGGAATCGCATCCGCTCGACGTCCACCTCGAGAATGGTCACGTCGGCATCCAGGCCGGTGGCCATGCGGGCGGCGTTGACGCCGGCCACGCCGCCGCCGAGCACCATCACGCGGCCCGGCAACACGCCCGGCACGCCGCCAAGCAAGATGCCGGCTCCGCCGTAATGCCGCGCCAAATAATAGCCGCCGACCAGCACCGACATCCGCCCGGCGATCTCGCTCATCGGCTCCAGCAGCGGCAGGCGGCCGTTGACCTCGATCGTCTCGTACGCCAGCGCGGTGACACCGGAGCGGCAGACGGCCTCGGTGAGTTCACGGCTGGCGGCGAGGTGAAAGTAGGTGAACAGCACCTGCCCGGGCCGCATCAGGCCGTACTCCTCCGGCAACGGCTCCTTGACCTTCACCACAAGATCGCCCTCGGCGAACAGGGCGGGGTGCTCATCCATCAGCCTGGCCCCGGCCTGTTCGTAGTCGGCGTCGGGATACCCGGTGCCGGCACCGGCGCCGCGCTCCACCAGCACGGTGTGGCCCTGCCGCACCAGTTGATGGACAGTCGAGGGCAGCAGACCCACTCGATACTCCTGTTTTTTGATTTCCTTGGGGATGGCGATGGTCATCGGATTTAAATGGCCTTTTCAATCACCCGACAAACTACCATTTTCGCTCCGGCTTGGCCAAGGTTGGTGCCGCAGATTTGGAAAAAAACACCGGTTTGCCTTTGACCCGCCCTTAGCCAAGCGATAAATATATCGCCCCGAGGAGTGGGTTCGTTCGCGGACTCCGCAGAGATGATCATGTTGTTACAGACCGGGACGCAGGCGGCGCCCCCGAATGAGCTCATTTACGTGTGGAGCGCGTCCACGGCGGCGGGCAAAACGATCATCATCCTGCTCGGGGTATTGTCGATTTTTGTCTGGTCGGTGATGCTGCAAAAGGCGTTCCAGACCCGGCAGGCGCGCAAGCTAAACAAACTTTTCGTCGATGAGTTCCACCAGCACGAGGGCGTGCTGGTGATCCACGAGCGCAATATCCACGTGGAGGGCTGCCCGCTGTTCAACCTGTACGACAACGGCTGCCGGGATCTGCTGGGCCGGCTCAAGACCTACGGCAACGAAGGCGAACTGGGCTCCGAACAATATGCGACGCTCAAGACGATGGAGCACGTCAAGCGCACGATCGAGAGCGACGTGGCCAAGGAGTCGCTCAAGCTCGAGAAAGGGCTGATCCTGCTGGCGATCGCCGTGAGCGGGGCGCCGTTCGTCGGGCTGCTGGGCACGGTCTGGGGGGTGATGAGCACCTTTACCAACGTGGCGATGTTGGAGACTGCCAGCCTGCAGGTGATGGCGCCGGGCGTGGCGGCGGCGCTGGGCACGACGGTGGCCGGTCTGCTGGTGGCCATCCCCTCCATGGTCGGCTACAACTGGTTGGTGCACAACCTGCGGGTGTTCACGGTGGAACTGGACAACTTCGCGCAGGAACTGGCCTCCTGCATGGAAAACGAGTTCCTGAAGGACGAATAACCGCCATGCCTTCGAACAATCTGGTCCAGGGAGAAAAAGGGTTGCTTTGCCCGAAATGCAACCACCTGAACCCCGGCGGCCTCAAGCAGTGCGAGTACTGCAACTCCCAGCTTTTCGTCAAATGCAAGAAATGCGGGGCGAAGGTGCAGCGGGTGATTTCCAACTGCCCGGAGTGCCGTCACCGGATGCACAAGAGTCCGTTCCGGAAACTGAAGCGCCGAATGTTTCGCCGCTCAAAAAAACTCACGCTGGGCCAGGCGGCGTTCATTCTGGTCGTGGCGTACGGGGCGTACAAGGTGATCACGATGGTTGCTGGAAAATTTTAACTCGTCATGCGCCGGTTTTCACAACGCAACCCGCTGGTCACGCTGAGCGACCTCAACGTCACGCCGCTCATCGACTTGGCGTTTGTGCTGCTGATTATCTTCATGATCACCACGCCGCTGCTCGAGCACGGGCTCTCGCTGGATCTGCCCGGCGGCGGCCAGCCGGACCGGCCGCTGGACAAGAACGACATCCGCACCGTCGAGGTGAACCAGACGGGCGGCTACATGCTCGGCGGCGAGTCGATGTCACTCGAGCAGATTGAACAAAAACTGGTTGCGGATCATCAAAGCAACCCGAATATTTTGGTGTACGTCCGGGCGGATCATCGCGGGACGTACGGCGCGGTGGCAGCGGTGTTGAGTCGCTGCGAGCAGAACGGCATCACGCGGGTTTCCCTGCGGACGGAGCCGGAATAGGCAAGGAGGTCGGACAAATGAGCAGATTGCAACGCAGTTGCGTGGTCGGGTCAGTCGTGTTTCACGCGCTGATCCTGACGATGCTCGTGCTGGGCCCGATGCTGCTGGCCAAGCGCGAGGAAAAGATCCGGGTGATCGAACTCGTCCCGTCGGACATGATCGATAAACTGCTGGCCCCGACCGCCCCGGCCGCCCCGGTGGCACCGCCGCCAGCCCCAGCCCCAGTCCAGCCCAAGCCGGAACCGGAACCGAAAAAAATCCAGCCCAAGCCGAAGCCAAAACCCGTCCCGCCCAAGCCGAAGCCGAAAACCGACACCCCGAAACCGAAACCGAAACCGAAACCGAAGCCGAAGCCGAAGATAAAGGTCAACCTCAACTCGAACGTTCGCAAGCCGGACGCGCGAGATGAGGTGGCGGCCAAGCGCGCCCGCCAAGCCGAGGCTGAGCGCCGGGCGGCACTCAACAAGCTCGAAGCCAAACTCTCCGGCCGCACGGCGGTCAACGTCCCGCTTGGCCAGCATGCCTCGGCCAATTACGCGTCGCTCATCCGCCGCACCTACATGGATGCCACGATCCACCCCGGCTCAATCAACGGCGACCCGGTCGTGCGGGTGCGCCTGGTGATTGCCCGCAGCGGGCGGGTCATCTCGGCCGGCATCACGGGCCGATCCGGCGTGACGAGCTGGGATCGGGCCGTGCAAAAGGCGCTCGACCGCGTGCGAGTCATCAAGCCGTTTCCCGAGTCGATGAAGGGGGCGCAACAAACCTTCAATCTGAATTTCAACTCGAAAAGTTTTTCATGAGCAACGCAACCCACAAACAACCCGCCGCCTTGGCCGCCCTGCTGGCCGCAGGGCTTGCGCTTGGCCAAGCGCAGCGCACGACGATCGAGGTCGACGTATTCGACGCCGGCAAGGTCAAGGCCATCCCAGTGACCCTCGAGGGCTTCAGCGGCGAGACGCTGGCCCTGCTGAAGTTTGACCTTTTCGTGCAGGGGTTCGAGTTCGTCGACAAGGCTAAGGCGCAGTTCACCATCAAAGGCAGCAACGACGGGAGCAGCGTCAGCGGCGCGGTGTACGACCATGTGAAACGCGCGTTTATCCTGAACAAGCGCTACCGCGGTGGCGGCATGCGGCTGCTGGCGCACACGTTTGCCAATAACGTGGTCGAGGCGATCACCGGCTCGCCCGGCATTGGCCTGACCCGGATTGCTTACCGGCAGTTTCACGGCCGGAACACCGAGATTCACATTGCTGACTTCGACGGGCACAACGCCATCCGGTTGACCCGCGACAACTCGATCGCTGCCGGGCCGGAATGGACGCCGAACGGCAAATCACTCTATTATTACTCGTATCGGCGCCATAACCCGGACATTTATTCACACAATCTACAGACCGGAGTGCGCCAGATCGTGGCGCGTTACTCCGGCTCGAACATCAGCCCGGCGGTGTCGCCCGACGGTCGCCGAGTGACGATGGTACTCAGCAAGGCCGGCAGCCCCGACATCTGGGTCGGCAACGCCAACGGTACCGGCCTGCGGCGGCTCACGACCACCAAGGAGGCCGAGTCCTCCCCCTGCTGGTCGCCGGATGGACGCTGGATTTGCTTCGCCTCCCGGGCCAGCGGCAGCACGAGGCTGTACAAAATCCCGGCCAATGGCGGGGCCATGTCACGAATTCGCACGATTGGCGTCGTGAACGCCACCGAGCCGGACTGGTCGCCCGACGGACGGGCCATCGTGTTCACCACCCAGCGGGGAGGCGGGGTGTTTGAGATCTGCATCGTACCGCCCGGCGGAGGGAACATCGAGGTGCTCGCGACCGGGGAGGATCCCACTTGGGCGCCGAATTCGCGCACGCTCATGTTCACCAGCCGATCCCGCGGAAAACGGGTTTTATCAATACTTGACGTGCCCACCAAACGAGTCAAGACTCTGCCGCGCAGCTTTTCGGGCAACTGTTCCCAGGCCGCTTGGACGAAGTAAAAGCAGGCAATTGACCTCAAGACCATGACCTCATTGAAACACGTTGGATTGGTAGTGGCAGCCCTCTTGGCGGCCACCTCGACCGGGTGCAAAACCAAGCCCAAGAACATCACCCCCATCCCCGGCGGAAACGCCAACGTGGCCGGCGCGGGAAGCCTGCTTAACCGCGACAACAGCGGCACGCTCAACGGCGGGGGCGATGTCGTCACGATCGATGAATCCGGCAATATTGGCCTGTCCGATCTCGAGGAATTTGAAAATATGCTGATGGATCGCGATGCCTTGGCGGCCCAGACCGTTTACTTTGAGCTGGATCGCTCCGAAATCCACCCGGACGACCTCGGCAAGGTGGAGGCCGTGGCCGGCATTCTGTCCCAGGACGCGCAGAACAAAGTGCTGATCGAGGGCCATTGCGACGAGCGCGGCACCGAGGAGTACAACCGGGCGCTGGGAGAGCGCCGCGCGCTCAGTGTCCGCGACGCGCTGTCAGGCTTGGGGGTGAGCGCCGACCGGATTCGTACCATGAGCTTTGGCGAGGATCGCCCCGCCGACCCGGAGTTGAATGATGCCGCCTATTCCCGCAATCGACGCGGCGAATTCGTGCTGCTCAAACCCAAGCCGGGGAGCTGATTGCCACCAGTCGATCCCCATTCATGGGAGTTGGCCCTTTACATTTTGAAATTATAGGCTATTTTTTCCGGCGTTTTTAACGAGCAATGACAACTCACTTTCAATTGGCTTTTTCACCCGGGATGCCCGAAATCCTTCTGGTATTGGCGGTCATCCTGATTTTTTTCGGCGCCAAGAAACTGCCCGAGCTGGCCAAGGGCATGGGACAGGGAATCAAGGAATTCAAGAAAGCCACCCGTGACGTAAACTCCGAGCTGGAGCGGGCGATGGATGATCAACCCACCCACATCCCGCCGCCCTCCCCGCAGATCGCCGAGCAAAGCGCCGGCAACGAAACCAAGAAGGACGCCTGATCGCACAGGTGAATCCGAGTGACTTGGCTCTAACCCATGTCCAAGGAACCCGAGGGGCCCCCGAAGCCTGACCAACCCCAGACCGACGGCCAAGCGGAACCCCCCGAGACATCCCCCGGTCAGGAGACCCCCGAACAGGAAGCCGCCCCGGAAGCAGGCGGGGAATCCGGCCAAGCGCTTGGCCAAGCGGACGGGGAGCACCCCGAACCGAGCGGGGACAATCAGGAACACGACGATCCCCACCATACGGAGGAAACGCCGCACGACGATCCGTATCACCACGATTACGAGCACGACGATCACGACGCCTATCACGCCCATCATGATGAGCATTACCGTCACGGGCATGAAGAATACCAAGGGGAACAACAAGGCGAACCCGCCACAACCTTGCCCGTGCCGGTTGGCTCCGGCTCTGATGGAAATGGAGACAACGACCAGCCTGAACTTGATGAGGACGGCGAGGAATACGGCGGCCCGGTCAAGTCGTTCCTCGAGCACATGGAGGATTTGCGCTGGATGCTCATCCGCTGCGTGGCTTCAGTGTTCGTGGCCATGGTCGTCTGCCTTGCCGGTGCCCCCTACCTCGTCAAGGCGCTGGCTTGGCCGCTGAACAAGGCCAAGCATTCCCTCACAGAGAGCCGGGAAACCACCCTGCTCACGGAGAGCAAAAGTGAGATCCTCATCCGGCTGACGGAAAAGGAGACGGTTCGAGTCCCGATTCTGACCAATCTCCTGGACGAAGCACGCAAACAGCTAAATCTGCCCGAATCGACCGGGGTTCCCGCGTTCCAACTCACCCCGGCGGTTGAGGACGGGAAGCTGCAGTTGCTCCTGAAGCCCGACACCAACACCGTCGCCAACAGTAACATCGCCACCCGGGCCGGGCCGGAACTCAAGGCGATGGGGCCACTCAGCGCGTTCCTGGTGGCGTTGCAGTTGGCGTTCTACGGCGGCATCATGGTGTCTTCCCCGTTCATCCTGTTTTTTGTCGGCCAGTTCACGATTCCGGCCCTGCGTAAAAAGGAGAAAAAATACCTCAAGCGGGGCGTGGTCGTGGGTGGCCTCCTGTTCTTCAGCGGTGTGGCGTTCTGCTATTTTCTGGTGATGCAAATCGCGCTGAGCACCTCGGCGCTGTTTGCCAACTGGCTCACGTTCGGGGCTGACGTCTGGCGGGCGGAGGATTACATCAACTTCGTCTGCAAGTTCATGCTCGGCATGGGCATCGCGTTCGAGCTGCCAGTCGTGATCCTGGTTCTGGTGAAAGTGGGCGTTCTCGACTACAAGAAACTGTCGGCGTTCCGAATGTATTGGGTGGTCATCAACCTCGTGCTCGCCTCCATCCTGACGCCCCCGGATCTGGTCACCCAGATTCTCATGGCCCTGCCGATGCAGTTCTTTTATGAGTGCAGCGTTCTCATCGCCTGGATCTGGTATCGGCGTGACCGGAAACGAGAGGCGGCCGAGGCCGCGGCCAGCCCGACCAATGGACCGGAAAAATAGCCCCAAAAGGCTTTACACAGGCAACCTTTCGACTACGCTGCCCGTCGCTTTTTGACTGATCCAATGAGATATTTCGCAAAAACCGCCGCCGCTGCCGCCCTCATCGCCATTTTTTCCGTCGGCTGTGCCGGGCCCGAGAACAAGCTGGGGCGTGGCATCCGCAATTTCAGCGAGTTCACCCGAATGGGTGAATTCAGCCGTTCCGTCGAGCAAACCGCCCTCTGGGACGGCCCGCAGCACGCCTACACCACCGGCGTTGTGCGCGGCCTAAGCCGAACCGCCGCCCGCACCGCCGTCGGTTTCGCGGAGATTATCACCTTCCCGATCCCCACCCCGGACTACGAACCATGGCTGAAAGCTGAGACCGTCTATCCCGATCCATCCATGGCCACGCTGGACTACCCGTGGGGCGGCATGGTGATGCCGGACGACGCCCTGTTCCCGGCCAGCTACACGCCCGGCCTTTGGGATGACGGCGTCTTCCACCCGAACACCGCCATCGGGTTCGGCGGCGGCGACGTGGCTCCGTTTTTCCCCGGCAGCCGTTTCAGGGTGTTTGACCACTGAGCCGCAGTTCAGCAACTTTCCCGGCGCCAGCCCTGCGGTTGGCGCCTTTTTTGTGCCGTGAAACTCAGTCGCCAATCGCACTGCAAAATCAACCTGCTGCTCAACGTCACCGGCCGGCGCGCCGATGGCTTTCACGAGCTGGAGATGCTGATGCTGCCGGTGCCGCTCTTTGATCGGCTCGACTTCGAGTTGGCCGGCGAGCGCATCGAGCTGACCTGCAACCGGCCCGGCATCCCCACCGACGCAGGCAACTTGGTTTGCCAAGCCGCCGAGTCGTTCGCGGCCAAGGCCAGCGTCTCCGGCGGCGTCCGCATCCACCTCGAGAAAACCATCCCGGCCGAGGGCGGACTCGGCGGCGGCAGCGGCAACGCGGCGGCAACCCTCCTCGCGCTCAACGAGCTTCATGGCCAGCCGCTTGCCCAAGCGGCGCTTCAGGCGCTCGCCGCCGAACTCGGCAGCGACGTCCCATTCTTTCTGCAAGCCGAAGCCGCCGTGGCCAAGGGGCGCGGCGAGATCATCGAGCCGATCGCCCCGCTCACCGCGCTCGACGGCAAGGTGCTGCTGCTCGTCCGGCCCGGCTTCGGCGTCCCGACGCCGTGGGCGTACCGCAGCTTGGCCCAGTTTCCCGATGCGGCAACCCGCCCGCTTGGCCAAGCGGATGAACTGGCCAAACGGTTGGCCAACGGCTCACTCGCCGCTGCTGCCGGTGCGTTTTACAACTCACTCGAGGCGCCGGTCTTCGACAAGTTCCCGCTGCTGAAGTTGCTGAAAGAACACGCCTTGGCCAATGGCGCGGAGGCCGCGCTCCTGTGCGGAAGCGGCTCGACCGTCTTCGCAATCTGCCCGGACACGGCGGCGGCGCAGTCGCTTGGCCAAGCGATGGAGTCCAAATTCGGCCAGCAGCCACTCACGCAAGTCGTCCGGCTGCCTTGCAAAACAGGGTAAATCAGGTAAGTTCGGCTCATGAGTATACAGGCAGATAAATTGGCAGAGCAACTCCTGACATTGCCAAGCAGTGACCGGGCCCAAGTGGCGCGCCGGTTGATTGCGAGTTTGGAGACCAAGACCGAGCCGACGGAAGAAGTCGAGGCAGCTTGGCGGCAGGAGATAGCCAAACGAACTCAGGAACTCGACGAAGGCCTCGTCGAAACCACCCCCGCCGGCCAAGTGATCGCGGAAATCCGGCAGCGGTTGCATGACTCCCCGGCTGCATCCTGAAGCGCAGGCCGAGTTGGCCGCTGCGGCCTTGTATTACGATGGCGAATGTCCGGGATTGGGAGAGGAATTTCTTGATGCCGGAGAGTCGTCGTTATCCGCGATCGCTTTTGACCCGGCACGGCATCGACAGTTCGATGAGCAGCACCGTAAAATAAATCTTCATCGATTCCCTTATGCGTTGATTTATAAGGCAACGCCTCAAGCGGTTGTCGTGAAGACTGTCATGCATCTCCATCGTCAACCGGGCTATTGGAAGCGCCGCCAATGATTATTACAGCCAGCCCTTGAAAATCAGCGCGGGGAGGGTGCGCCATTTCATGCGGCGGATTTTTTTTGGCGACGCGCCGAGGTAGCGGGGGCGGCCGTCCACCGGCACCCCGTCCGGCCCGATGCGCACCCCTTTCCCTGTTATCCGCTCACGGATCGAGCGTAGCAGCTCAGCGGCCATCGCCTCGGAGTGGAATTCGATGGCAACTTCCGTGTTTAACCGCTCGGAGCGGGGGTCGATGTTGAACGAGCCGACCATCCCAATGCCGGCCCGCTCTAGGACCATGCTCTTGGCGTGCAGCGTCTCCATCCCCTCGCAGCCCGGTTCGCCGGCCAACTCGATAATCTCCAGCCCGAGCGCAAGGTAGGCCTCCTTCTCCCGCTGGTAAACCGCCTGCACGAGAAGGTTGTCGGTCGAGGCGAGGGAATTGGTGAACACGACCACCCGGACACCGCGCCGGACGGCCTCGCCCAGCACGGCCCGGGCCTTTCTGGTCAGGATGAGGTAGGGCGACTCGATCCAGATCGTCTCCCCCGGTTTGGCACGGTTCACCAGCGCGGCAAGATGATGCCCGGTGTGGCGGCCGCGGGTTTTACGGCCCCCGGGATCGGACAGGAAACGGATTTCGTCCACCGGCTGCAGGCGCTGGTTCCAGTCGGTTCGGCTCGGCACCTCCACAACTTTGGGATGCGACTTAAACTCCGCCCACGTCCGGTCAAGCGCGGCGGCGGCCGCATCGATGTCGCGTTGAAGAATCGCCCGATGCACCGGCGGGATGGCCCGGCGGCGGCTCGCCGTGAGGCGCTTGGGCGCGGCGGCGGGCCGGGTGAGGCAGCGGTATTTACCGATGAGCATCGGCTTCACCTTCGGCCCGTTCCAGAGTGTCATGAAGTGCGCGTTGGCCTCCGCAGCGGTGTCGCCCTCGACGAGGATGTCCCGGTCGATCCGGTTGCGATACGCCGAGTCTCCCTCCTTCCGGAACCGGCTCAGGCCGAAATAGGAGTTGTCGATATTGCGCCCGCCGGTGATCAACCTGTGGCCGTCCGCAATGAAAAGTTTGTCGTGCAAACGCCGGTTGAACCGAAACGGCTTCAGCGGGTCGAATGGGTGGAACACCCGGATCTCCACGCCTTCCCGAACCAGGTGCGCGCCGAGATGCGCGGGAATACTGTTAAAAAGAGCATCAACCATCAGGCGCACCTTGACCCCGCGCCGGGCCGTTTCGCGCAGCAGCGCAAAACCCCGCATTGTGAAATCGTCCTCCTCTCCGCCGACGTAAAAGTAGGAAATGTTCAGCTCGCGCTTGGCCTCGTTGGCGAGGTCGAATCGGGATTGCGCGGCCTCCATCGGGCCACTGAGCAAGCAGACACGGTCGCCCTTGGCCAACGGGACGGCAACCGCCAGCAGGGCGCAACACGCAAACAGGCGCTTGGCCAAGCGATTCATCCGTGGCGGTTGTATAACCGCAGAAACCCCCGGTAACAACAATATCCGCTTGGCCAAGCGCAAGGTTTGCGGCTTGACAGTTCCGCCGTGGGACGCACGCTTTCGCAGTTCAGCCAAATCTTTTTCTCATGAAAACAGACACGCACCTCTCTCGTTGGTTTCGTTCGACCCGTCGCTTGGCCAAGGCAGCCGGGTTGAGTCTCGGCTTGGCCATGGTGGCGATAGGCCAAGCCGATCCGGCCAAGATCACCTCTCATCCGAGCGACCTGTCGGCGGAAGAGGGCACGTCGACCCGCCTGTCGGCTGAGGTGTCCGGGAGCCCGAACACCTACCGCTGGCACCGCGCCAACGGCGGTGGCGGCGCACTGGCCTTCGCGGGCGACAGCCAGTACGTCTCGGTGCCCATCGACGTGCCGGAGACGGAGTACACGGTGGAGTTTTGGTTTCGCACCGACGATCCCAACGCCGGGCTGTTCTGCGCGGTGGACGCCAACCTCGGCGGCGGCGGCCACGACCGGCACATCCATCTCGCCGACGGCAACATCCGCATCCGCACCTGGAGCGACCCCGGCGTGGAGGTGTCCGCCGGGCTGAACCTGGCCGACGGCAAGTGGCACCACATCGCGCACGTGATCAGCGTCGAGCTGGGCGGGCAGTTCGTTTACGTGGACGGCGAACCAGTGATCGAGGGGGTCAAGGATATGTCCAACTTCGACTGGCAGAAACACGTCAACATCGGGTTCTCCAACGATGCCGGCTCGCCACACCTCGTGGGAGAGATGGATGAGCTGCGAATCTGGGACTACGCATTCGAGCAGGAGGAAATCCAGGCGCGGATGAACAAGCCGCTCAGCGGCGACGAGGAATGGCTGCTGGCCTACTACAACTTTGACGAGACCGAGGGGGACACGCTGGCCGACTCGAGCGGCAACGAGTACGAGGGTGCGCTGATGAATTTCGCGGAAAGCGGCTGGGGTGCCTCGGCGGCCCGGCTCGGCGTGGAGTCCGCCATGAACGACGGCGGCGGCATCTCCGGCACCGACTCGGCGGAGCTGAAGTTCGCCCGCTTGGCCCAGGCCGACGCGGACACCTACTTCCTGCGCGTGAGCAACCCGGACGGCGGCGTGGACAGCGACAAGGCCAGACTGACGGTCACCGTCGAGACCGTCCCGCCGGCCTTGGTTTCCCACGGGGCACTGGTCACTGAGGATGAGTTCACGGAAGTGGCCGTGCAGTTTGACGAGGCCCTGAACCCGGACGCCGCCGAGGAGGTCGGCAACTACTCGATTGCCGGGGCCACCGTGGTGGATGCGATCCTGCAGGAGAGCGGCGACGGGGTGTTGCTCGATGTCGAGGGACTCGATACCGGCGACTACCAGTTGACCGTCTCGGGGCTGACCGATCTCGCCGGGAACAAGATGGCTCCCTCCAAGACCGGCGGCGGCTTCATCTCCCTGCAGCCGCTGAACATCGGCGACATCGACCCCACCGGGGTGGCGCACAATTTCGGCGGCGAGATAGAGGTGATCTCCGGCGGTGCAGACATTTGGTCCAACGCCGATGACTTCACGTTTTTGTTCGAGGAAAAAACCGGCGACTTCGACATGGCGGTGCAGGTGCGCTCGATCAGCAACCCCAACGGATGGGCACGCAACGGCCTGATGGTGCGCGAGTCGCTGGACGACATCAGCAAGATGCTGGGCGCGTTCGCCACTCCGCCCCACGGGCAGGGCTACTTCGCCCTCGATCGGCGCGAGGAGTCGGCCCAATGTTTCTGGTGGAACAACGACGGGACTCCCGGCAGCGCAGTGAAGCAGGGTGGCATCAAATACGGCAACGACACCGTGCCCGGCCTGCCCGACATTTGGATACGGCTGAAGCGTTCCGGAAACCGGTTCACCGCCTTCCGCAGCGGCAACGGCGAGGACTGGATCGAGCTGGGCGTGAACACGCTTGAGTTTTCGGACACGGTTTACTTTGGCATCTGCCAGTCCTCCCCGGGCGCCACCCGGTACGCCAACTACGGGCCGTTCGTGTACACCGGCACGGAGATCGCCATCACCGAGCCGCCGCAAACCGCCACCGCCACGCTGGGGTGGGAACACACGTTCCGCGTCGGCTACAAGGCCACGACGGCGGGCAAGCCGCTCGCCGAGGGGGAACTGTCGTTTCAATGGCTCAAAAACGGCCAAGCGATCGCGGGTGCCAACGGGCCAGCCTACACGACCCCGGGTGTGTTGAGCGCGGACGATGACGGCAGCCGCTACTCGGTGACCGTCAGCCTGGGCGATGTGGCCGCGACCTCCAGCGAGGCGGTGTTGTCCGTGGCCAAGGACAGCACCGCGCCCGTCGTGGCGTCGGCCAAGGCCACCAAGCCGGCGGGGGTTTCCGGCGGTGGCGCGGCGCTGGGCTTCAAGGGCGGTGGCCAATATGTATCGGTGCCAATCGATGTGCCGGAGACCGACTACACGGTGGAATTCTGGTTTCGCACAGAGGATCCCAACGCCGGCCTGTACTGCGTGGTGGACGCCAACCTCGGCGGTGGCGGGCACGACCGGCATCTGCACCTCACCGGGGGCAACATCCGCGTCCGAACCTGGAGCGGCCCCGGCGTGGAGGTGTCCACCGGATTGAACCTGGCCGACGGCGAGTGGCATCACCTCGCCCACACTCTGGGTGCCGCCGCCAACGGCCAGCAGATTTTTATCGATGGCGAGCTGGTCGTCCAGGGTGGAAAGGATATGTCCAACTTCGACTGGCAAAAGCACGTCAACATCGGTTTCTCCAACGATGCCGCCTCGCAGTATCTCGTGGGCGAGATGGATGAACTCCGTATCTGGGGAACCGTCCGCACCGGGGAGGAAATCAACGCCTCCCGAAACAAGCCGCTCAGTGGTGACGAGGACGACCTGATCGCCTACTACAACTTCGACCAAACCGAGGGAGACACGCTGGCCGACTTGAGCGGCAACGGACACGACGGCGCGCTGATGGGAATGGGCGACCGCAACTGGGCCATGTCCGCCGCCCCGCTTGGCCAAGCGCCGATCGACGGCATTCAACTGCCGACCACGATCGACATCACCTTCGACGACATCATCCGCGACCCCAACGTCGGCAGCGGCGGGTCGCTGATCTTCGACGGCCGGAGCGCGAGCGTCGCCCTGCCGGACGACATCCCGCAAATCTTTAGCGATGGCGGGGCAATCACGGTCGAGTATTGGTTCAAGGGCGAATCATTCCAGTCGGCCGTCCGCTGGCAGGACGGCCAATACTTTGTCGCCGGCTGGAACGGCCTGCACATTATCTCCACCGATGGCGGCACCGGCGCGGGAATCGCGGTCGGCCCGGCGACCGACGGCAAGTGGCACCACGTCGCCATGACCTGGGAGGTGGACATGGCCGATGGCTTCAAGAGCTACCTCGACGGCGAACTGGTCGCCCAGCGCGACTCCGGGCCAGAGCTGCTGCCATTGATCAACGGCCAAGCCTATCTCGGGGCGTATCAGGGCGTGTCCGAGTTCACCAAGGGCCAGCTCGACGAGGTGCGAATTTGGGAAACCGTCCGCACCGGAGAACAGTTGAAAGAATGGATGAACAAGCCACTCGGCGATAATTCGGACGGACTGCTCGCTTACTATCAATTCGACGAATTGAGCGGCGGCACGCTGCCTGACGCCTCCGGCAACGAGTTCGACGGCACGCTCAAAAACATGACCGATGCCAACTGGGCGACCGGTGCCGGAGCGGCGTTCACAGCGCTTGGCCCCAAGGGGCAACGGGTGCCGGGCACTTTCGGCATCGACGGCGCAGCGGTCGAGTCGGTCGAGTACCTCGGTGACGGCCGCACGGTGCGCATCGTCGCCTACGGCATCGAGTCGCCGGAGGCCAAGGCGACCGTCAACGGCATCCGCGACGCCGGCGACAACGAGATTGCCGCCGACACGCAGGTTGTCATCGGTGTGGAGCAGGAAGGCGGCCCGGTGGAACCGCCGGTGGTCTCGCTCCATTCAACCGACGGGACGCTGAGTATCGACACCACACGCGGCACGCTGCAATCCGCGCCAAGCGTGAACGGCCCGTGGGAAGACGTCACTGCCCCGCTGCTGTTGAACCTCAACGAACTCGACGCAGCCGGTTTCTTCCGCGCGGTGGTGGAATAAAGAGGGACGAACGGACAGTTAACGCCGCTTGGCCAAGGCCTCCCCGCTTCGCGCGTGGATGTCTTTGTGCAGCGACTCGCCGTGCGAATCCATCGTGACCACGGCGGGGAAATCGCGCACCTCAAATTCCCAGATCGCCTCCGGCGAGCCGAACTCCTCGAGCATGTGCACATCGCGCACCTTGGTGATGCACTCGGCCAACACCTGCGCCGCACCGCCGATGGCGTGGAGATAAACCGCGCCGTGCTCCTGGCAGGCGGCGAGTGTCTTGTCCGCCATGCCGCCCTTGCCGATCACGCCGCGGATGCCGAACTGCTTCATGATGTCACCCTGATACGGTTCCTCGCGGATGGAGGTCGTCGGCCCGGCGGCGGTCACCTTCCATTCGCCGTTGTCCTCCTTCAACACCACCGGGCCGCAGTGGTACAGGATGCCGCCGTCTAGATTCACGCCGTCCGGCAACGCGCCGCCGTCGTGCAGATATTTGTGCACCGCATCCCGCCCGGTAAACACCACGCCGGAAATTAAAACCTGATCGCCGACCTTCAGTTCGCGGATGGCCTCTTCTGAAATTGGACTGGAAAGATGGTGCGTCATGCTGCGTTTCGTTCAATAAAGCCAGCCGGTGATTTCTCCGTTGTCGGCCAAGGTCGCGCCGTGGCGGCGGAAGGCCCAGCACATGTAACTGACACTCACGAAATACGACGCCGGCACACGATTGGCCGCGCCGATCTTTACGCCGAGCAGCGTCGTTTTGCCGCCGAACCCCATCGGGCCGATGCCCAGTTCGTTGGCGGTCGAGAGGATGTCCTGCTCCAGTTCGTCGAGCTTGGGATCGGGGTTGCGATCATCCAGGTTCCGAAGAAATTCGCGCTTGGAGAACTCGTAGCCGGTGGCGCGGTCGCCGCCGATGCACACCCCGAGAACGCCCGGGCCGCAGCCCCTGCCCTGAGCCTGGTGCACTGCCTCGAGGATCACCTTGCGGCAGCCGTCGAGGTCGCGGTTGGCCTCTAGCGGGGTGTTCGGCAGGGAGAATTGCGCGCCGACATTCTCGCAACCGCCGCCCTTGAGCACGAGCCGCACGGCAATGTCATCCGAAGCGTGCTGGTGAAAATGCAGGTTTGGCGAGCCGGTGCCGAGGTTGGTGCCGTCGTTTTTGCCGGTGATCGAGTCGACCGAGTTTTGCCTGAGATAGCCAAGCCGGGTGGCTTCTTTCACCGCTTCGCGCGCCTCCTGCTCAAACTCGACCTGGTCCAGTCCCACCGGGCAATCGACGTAAAACAGGATGCTGCCGGTGTCCTGACAGATTGGCTGCGACTTGCGCTTGGCCAAGTCGATGTTGCGCTCAATGATTTCCAGCGCCGACTTGGCGATGGTGCCCTCCTTCTCCTGCTCCAGCCCGCGCAGGATCGCCGACTGCACATCGTCGGGGATCTCCGCCGAGGTGCGCCGGATCAGTTCAACCAGTGACTCCCTGAGCCTGCTCATGCGCCGGCGAGCGTAGGAGCCGAGCCGTGCAGTGTCAACGCGGCCTCAACCTCCGCGCTGGTAGCCCCGGCGCTCCCGCCGGTTGTGCTCAGCCACGTCCCCCTGCATGTCACCCACGGTGCCGCCGAGCATCTCCACAAAGTTTTCGCAACTGCACGCCGAGCCGCCGAGGCTGATCACCGTCTCGCGCTCCGCGTAGTCGTTGGTCACCGCCAACACCTCGCCGTACGGCCTCATCAGGTGCGCCACCCGCTCGATGATCTGGTCGGCCGTCTGGCCCTTTTTGGAGAAAAGCACCTCGATGCCGCCTTTGGCTGTCTCGTTCTTTGGCGTCTCGGGCGGCGCGCCGCCACCGTCAAAGATCACCGTGACCGGCGTGCCGGACGAATCCTGATACTGCGTCAACACCGCCACCAGCGCATCCCGTGCCTGAAACGAATGCCGCTCGCGGCCCGATGCCAGGTCCGACCAGTGATGCAGCAGGCTGTAGCCATCCACCAAGACACGAACAATCCCCATGGGCGGTACGCTACGGAATGAACCGCGCTTGGCCAAGCGTTCGGTTTGGTGGTAGCTTGGCCAAGCGGCGATGCCGATTTACGAATACGAACTGTGCGACGATAAGGGCGACTGCAAGCCGTGCGGCGGCCCCGGCTTCACGCTGCGGCGTCCCATTTCGGCCAAGCCGCTCGAGAAGTGCCCGGCCTGCAGGCGGCCGGTGCGCAAGCTCATCTCCGGCTTCAGCACCCCGACTCATCTCAAGCCGCTGTCGATCACCGACGCAAAGAAAGCCGGCTTCACCGTTTACAAAAAGCTCGGCAAAGGCGAATACGAGCGCCAGTGACGGCGATACTTTTTTCAGATTTAATGAACATTTCGCCCCAATCCGGCGTCCGAACCCCCGATGTCCGCGCTTGTGGGCATCCGCAACGAATTTGTTCGTTGTGACCTTAGATGGCCGTTTTGCGGCCAAAGGAGGTTGGTTTGGTTGTTTGGGTTGACGGGCGTCCCGCGAGGGGCGCCCGCATTTTTTTGCCCCGCAACCCTCACGTCCCGGCGGCGCGGTTGAGGCGGTCGTGGAGGGCGGCCCAGTCGGGAGCAGATGGAAGTGCCTGCACCAGAATGGTTTCCGCGCCGAGTCGGTCGCAGCGGTGTAGTGTGTCGTACAGTTCCCGCGCAAAGCCATCCGGATCGTCCGGCAGGCGATGCCAACGCTCGCTTGGCCAAGCGTTGGGCGATGACTTGCGGGCGATGACGTGGGTGGCTTCCCCCGCTTGGCCAAGCGCAGCCGTAAGATCGCCGCAGACCACCAGTTTTGCCCTCGGCGAGTAGTGGCGCGGGAGTAGGCCGGGGCTTTTCAGCGGCCCAATCCCGGCGGACAGCTTGGCTGATACAACCCCGCCGAGGACGGCTTGCAGTTGGCCAAGCGAGATCATCCCCGGACGCAGGAGGGTCGGCGTGTCGCCGGTGAGGTCGAGTACGGTGGACTCGATGCCGAGATCGCACGCGCCGCCGTCGAGCACCAGCGGGATGCGGCCGCCGAGTTGATCGACGACATGCTCCGCGCGGGTCGGCGACAAGCGGTTCGAGCGGTTGGCGCTGGGGGCGGCGAGCGGGAAGCCGCACTTGGCCAGCACGCCGCGCATCACCGGGTGCGCGGGGCAGCGAACGGCCACGGTGGCGCCCCCGGCAGTGACGATGTCCGGAACCGTGACAGCCTTGGGCAGCACGAGCGACAGCGGGCCAGGCCAAAATTGTTCGGCTATTTTTTCGGCCGCGCTTGGCCAGGCGGCGACACAGTCGCGGGCCATCCCGACGGAATCGACATGGACGATGAGCGGGTTGTCGGCGGGCCGGCCCTTGGCCTCGAAAATACGGGCGACGGCGTCGGGCGAGCGTGCGTCGGCGGCCAGGCCGTACACGGTCTCGGTCGGCAGCGCGACGAGATGCCCCTGCGCCAGCAGCCCGGCCGCTTGGCCAAGCGCGCCGGGCGCGTCCGCCGGTTGAACCTCTGTGCTGAAGGATGGTTCGCTCGGTTCAGTCACGGCGGTGGCGCGGTTGATCGCCCGACCACGTTCGTTACCCAACGAGCAGCGGCGCGATCACGAGCGCGATGACGCTCATCAGCTTGAGCAGGATGTTGAGTGACGGGCCGGAGGTGTCCTTGAGCGGGTCGCCCACGGTGTCGCCCACAACGGCGGCCTTGTGCGGCTCGGACCCTTTGCCGTAGCTCTGGCCGTCGATCGTCAGGCCGTCGCCCTCCTCGAACATTTTCTTGGCATTGTCCCAAGCGCCGCCGGCGTTGGCCTGGAACAGCGCCAGCAGTACACCGCTGACGGTGACGCCGGCAAGCAGCCCGCCCAGCGCCTCGGCGGCCGCCTTTCCATCGCCTAGGAAAATCTTGAAGCCAAAGCCGATTACGATCGGTGTTAGCACGGCAACTAATCCTGGTTTGATCATGCTGATGATGGCGGCCTCGGTGGAGATTTTCACGCAACTGCCGTACTCCGGCTTGCCGTCCGCAGCGCGATAGATTTCCCGATCCTCGTCGGACCATTGATCGACCGGCTTGCCGTCATTGCGCCGCATCGCCTCGAGAGCGCTGCTGAGTTCCGGGATGGAGCGGAACTGCCGGCGCACCTCCTGGATCATCGCCATCGCCGCGCGGCCAACGGCATCGATCGCCATGGCGCTGAAGACGAACGGCAACATGGCGCCAACGAACAGGCAAGCCATCACGTTGGGGTCGGAAATGTTGATCGAGGTGATCCCAGCCGAAGCCATGTAGGCAGCGAACAGCGCCAGCGCGGTCAATGCAGCGGAACCAATCGCGAAGCCCTTGCCAATGGCGGCGGTGGTGTTGCCGACGGCATCCAGTTGGTCGGTGCGGGCGCGGACCTCCGGCGGCAACTCGCTCATCTCCGCGACACCGCCGGCGTTGTCGGCGATGGGGCCGTAGGCGTCGATCGCCAACTGGATGCCGGTATTCGCCAGCATGCCGACGGCGGCGATCGCGATGCCATACAGACCCGCGAAGTAAAAGGCACCGAGTATGGTGGCGGCGATGAACAGGATCGGCCACAGCGTAGAGCTCATGCCGGTGCCCAGCCCGGAAATGATATTGGTGGCGGTGCCGGTGACCGACTGTTCGCTGATGGCCACCACCGGTTTTTTATGGATGCCAGTGTAGTATTCGGTGACGAATCCGATGGCCAAGCCGCACGCGAGTCCAATGATGCTCGCATAAAAAACACCCAGCGCCGTGTAATCTTGGCCATCCTTCGTCCATCCGGCCGGGAGGATGTTCGTGATGGCGAAGTAGCCCCCGACGAGCATCAGCACGGCCGCGATCAACTCGCCACGCGTGAGGCCGGTCTTGGGATCGCCCCCCTCCTTCACCGAGACAAACAGCGTGCCCAGCACCGAGGCGACAATGCCGATGGCGGCCAGGATAAGTGGCAGCACCACCGCTCCCAAGCCGCCCAATGTGTCGCCACTGCCAAAGCCAGTCAGTCCAACAAACGTCGCGCCCAGCACCATCGCACCGATCATCGAGCCGACGTAGCTCTCGAACAGGTCGGCGCCCATGCCGGCGACATCGCCGACGTTGTCGCCCACGTTGTCCGCGATCGTGGCCGGGTTCAGCGGGTGATCCTCCGGGATGCCGGCCTCGACCTTGCCCACCAGGTCCGCGCCGACGTCGGCCGCCTTGGTGTAAATGCCGCCGCCCACGCGGGCGAACAGCGCGATCGACGACGCGCCAAAGGAAAAGCCGGTCAGCACGGTGATCACCTTGTTGATGTCCCACCCTTCCTGACCTTTGTAGAACAGGAACAGCAGGCTCAGGCCAAGCACGCCGAGGCCGACCACGCCCATGCCCATCACGGAGCCGCCGCGGAAGGCGACGTTCAGGGCCTGATTCAGCCCACTCCGGGCGGCGTTGGCGGTGCGCACGTTGGCATTGGTGGCGACGCGCATGCCGATGTAGCCGGCCAAGCCGGAGCAAAGCGCGCCAACGGCAAACGACAGTGCGATGAGAGGACTCGTCTTTTCGTCGGTGCTCGTCACGCCCAACAGCACCGCCACGATGACGACAAACCAGGCCAGTCGCGTGTATTGCGCCTTGAGAAACGCCATGGCCCCCTCGGTGATGTAACCGGCGATGCGTTTCATGCGGTCGGTGCCGGCGTCCCGGTTGGCCACCCATTTGGAGAACCAAAAGGTGTACAACAGTGCGACGGCACCGATGATGGGAATGATGAGAAGATTATTCATTTGTGTTTTTCAGGTGAAATCGCTGGGGAAAGCGCGCTCCGTTCCAGGAGCAGGAATCGCGACGCCGCGAAGCGGCGGAACCAGCAGAATGGCTAACCCGGAATCGGGGCCGTACATCATGTTTTACAGAGTTGAAACGGGCAAAGCCTCCTCGCGCACGCCCGTTAGTTAAACGATATTTTTTTCCCGTCAAGGGGTTAATCGGCCTGCCGCAAAAAAACTCGCCAGCAGCCCACCACTCAACTATGCCCGGCGTATGGACGGCGGCGACTGGGCGATTCGACTGACGGCGTTTCTCGCCTTTGCGGGGTATGTGCTCGCGCTGGCCGGTTGCGCCGGGCGGACGCGGCGGGCCGGGCCAAGCGGCAGCGGCTGGTGGGCGCTTGGCCTGGCGGCCTTCATGGCGCACCTGACCTGCGCCTTCCAATTCGAGCACGGCTGGAGCCATGCCCGGGCATTGGCGGCCACTGCCGCGCAAACGGCTGAGATCACCGGCGTCAACACCGGCGTCGGGCTTTACCTGAATTACGTCTTCGCCCTGGGCTGGACCGGGGATGCCGCCTGGCGGCGCTTGGCCAAGCGGAGCCACGAGAGCCGGCCAGCCTGGGTGGGCGCGGCGCTGCACGGGTTCATGGCGTTCATGTGGCTCAACGCGACGGTGGTCTTTGGCTCGCCGTGGGGGCAGGCCGCCGGATGGGCGGCCGTCATCGGGCTGGGCGGATGGTTTGCGCTCCAGCGCGGGCGGGCGCTTTAGCCGGCTTGGCCAAGCTCCTTTTTTTGCTGCTCAAGCAGGATGGTGACTTTTTGAAGCTCCGCCTCCGCTTGGCCAAGCAGGGTTTGGGCGTCGTCCAGCAGCCCGGTTTTTCCCATTTTTTCAACGGCCTCACACACCTTGGCCAGTTGCCCGGCGCGAAGGTTGCGGGCGCTGCCATTGAGCGAGTGGGCCGCTTCGCCGATTTCGGCGGCATCGCCGGTGGCCAGCGCCTCCCGGGCCTGGGCCAGACGCGCCGGGGCGTCCTGCAAAAACAGGTCGATCAGCTCCGCCACCACAGCGGCATCGCCAAAGGAGCGCAGCCCCTCGGCGATGGAGGCGGCATCGCTCGGGCCGGCCTCCCCGCGTGCCGCGCCCACTTCGCCGGCGATCCCCCCAAGCGCCTGGTCAAGCTGGCCAAGGTCGATCGGCTTGATGAGGTAATCATCCATGCCAGCGTCGAGGCATTTGCGTTTTTCGTCCGGGTCGGCGTTGGCGGTGACCGCCAAGATGCGGGTTTGCCGGGCGCGACCCGGGAGTTTGCGGATGGCGCGGGTGGCTTCGCTGCCGTTCATCTCCGGCATGTGGCAATCCATCAGCACCACGTCGTACGGCGTTTTGCGGATCGCCTCGAGCGCCTCGAGCCCGTTGGCCACCGCGTCCGCCGCGTAGCCGAGGTTACCAAGCTGCAGCAGCAGAACCTTGCGGTTCACCCGGTTGTCTTCCGCCACCAATATCCGGAGCGGCTTGGCTTCGCCCTTCGCGGGTTGATCGGCGGACGGCCGGTCGCCGGAAGCGGCTTCGCCCCCGAGCAGGCGGATGATGCCGTCGAGCAACCGGGACTGCTTGACCGGCTTGGTGAGGCAGTCATCGATGCCGGCGCCCTGCCGCGAGTCGGGCGGCGGGACGTTCCCCATCGGGGTCAGCAGGATCAATTTCAACTCGGCAAAAAGCAGATCGTTCTTGATGGCACGGGCCAGGCCGAGGCTGTCCTCCTCCGGCATTTCACTGTCCAGGATGACCACCTGAAACGGCAGGTCGGTGGCGACCGCCTCCTGGAGCAACTGCAACGCCCCGGCCGCCTCGCGCGCCTCGGTGGTCTTGATCCGGCGCGAACCGAGTTGGTGGCGCAGAACCTGGAGGCTGGTGTCGTCGTTCGCGACAACCAGCACCTTCAGCCCGGCCAACATCTGCCGCTGCTCCTCCGCCACGCCGGGCTGGAGCTGCTTGCGCAGCGGCAGTTCGAACCAGAAACTCGACCCCTGCCCCAGCTTGCTCTCGAGCCCGATCCGGCCGCCCATGATCTCGGTCAACTGCTTGGAAATGGTCAGGCCAAGGCCGGTGCCGCCGTAACGGCGCGAGAGCGAGCCGTCCCCCTGTGTGAACGGCTGAAACAGGCGCTTTTGGGAGTCCGCGGAGATGCCGGTGCCGGTGTCAACAATCTCGCAGCGGATCGTCACTTTGCGGCCGGTTTCGCTCACATTGCTGAGCCGCACCGTGACTTCGCCCTGCTCGGTGAACTTGATCGCGTTGCCGACCAGATTGGTCACGATCTGCCGCAGCCGGCCCGGGTCACCGATGACACTCGTCCAGACGTCCTCGAACACCACGCAGGCCAGGTGCAGCCCCTTGCCCCGGGCCTGCTCCGCCAGCAGGTCGACGGCGCTCTCGACCGTCTCGCGAAGGTCGAACGGGGCCGCCTCGATCTCCAGCTTGCGCGCCTCGATTTTCGAGAAGTCGAGGATGTCGTTGATGACCCCCAGCAGCGCGTCGGCGCTTTGCCGGATGGTGGTGAGGAAGTCGCGCTGCTGCTCATTCAGCGGCGTTTCGAGCAGCAGCCCGGTCATGCCCATGATGGCGTTCATCGGCGTGCGAATCTCATGGCTGGTGTTGGCGAGAAACTCCGACTTGACCTTCGCCGACTCCAGCGCGGCGTCCCGGGCCTGGGCCAACTCGGCCTCGGCCTTTTTCAGGGGAGTGATGTCCTTGGAGATGCCGAACGTCCCGACGATTTCCCCGTCAGCGTTGCGCATCGGCATCTTGGTGGTGAGCACCCACCCCTCGCGGCCGTCGTTCCAGGTTTCCTTTTCGGTCTTGCCGATGATGCCCTGGCCGGTCTCGAGGATGGCCTGCTCATCCTCGAGCGCGAGCCGGGCGTGTTCCTCGCTAAAAAAATCGGCATCCTTTTTGCCGACCGCCCCGCCGGGATCATCGAGCCCGAAATCTTTGGCCACGGCCCGGCTGATCATCAGGAACCGGCTGTCACGATCCTTGAAATAAATCCGATCCGGGATGTTGTCGAGCAGCGTGCGCAGCAGGTCGCGCTCATGCGCCAGCGCGATCTCGGTGCGCCGCTGCTGGGTGACATCCCAAAAAATGCCCTGCACGCCGGTGCACCGGCCGGCCTCATCGTGGATCGGAGTCTTGACGATATGCACCCACGACTTCTCCCCCTCCGGCGTGACGTGTTCCTCCACCGTGTCCAGCGACTCGCGGCTCTCCATGATGCCGATGTCGTCCTCGCGGTATTTTTTCGCGAGGTCAGCCGGAAAAAAATCGAGGTCGGTTTTGCCGATAATCTCACGGCGCGTCCTGCCCAGCTCCCCGCAGAACCGCGCGTTGGCAAAGGTGAATTTCCCGGCGGCGTCCTTGCGGAAGATGTTTTGCGGCAGGTTCTCCACCAGCGAGTGAAACAGAATCTCCGAGCGGCGCAGCTCCAGCTCGGCCCCTTTCTGCTCGCTGATATCCTGCACCGTGCCCTCGTAATAAAGTGCCTTGCCGGACACATCCCACACCGTCCGGGCCGTCTCCGAGATCCAGATCCGGGAGCCGTCCCGGCGAAAAATCTCCGACTCGAACTGCTCGATGCGCCCCTGTTGCTGGATCAGTTTCAGGAACAAGTCCCTCTGCTTCGGCTCCACGTACAGCTGCCCCTCGATATCCCCAATCGCCTCGATCATCTGTGCCGGGGAGTCGTACCCGTACAGTTCCGCCAGCCGGTGGTTCGCGTAGACATAGCGGCCCTCCTCCGTGGAGCGAAAAATGCCCACTACGACATCGTCGAACACCTCCGGGTTCCGGACAGGATCGGTGGGCGGTTTTTTGTGGCTCGGTTTCGTCATGCGCGGGGCGTTCGCTTGGCCAAGCGGAGGGTAGGAACTCCCCCCCGCTTGGCCAAGCGCATTCGCTCTCGGTCCCGCTCGGCGCTTTACCGGCCCGGGCGCACGGGGCAGACTGCCGCCCCGCTTGGCCAAGCCGGGCGGGGCGATAATGAAACTCGGTTCCCACATGTCCGCCGCCGGCGGTGCCTGGAAAGCCATCGAGCGCGCCCGCTCGGTGGAGTGCCAAAGCACGCAGATTTTCGTCAAGAGCAACATGCAGTGGTTCGGCAAGCCGCCCAAGCCGGCCGACGCCGAGCGCTTCCGGGTGGAGCTGGCCAAGGGCGACGTGGGCACGGTGTTCGGCCACGCCGGCTACCTCATCAACCTCGCCGGGCCGGACGGCGACAACCGCGACAAGTCGATCGAGTCGCTCACGCAGGAGATCGAGTTTGCCACGACGCTGGGCGTGCCGTTCCTTGTGCTGCACCCCGGCGCGCACCTTGGCCAGGGCGACGACCGGGGCGTGAAGCGCATCGCGCGGGCGCTGAACGAAATTTTCCGCGTCACGAAAAAATCGCCGGTCCGCATTGCGCTGGAGAACACCGCCGGGCAGGGCACCTGCCTTGGCCACCGCATCCGGCATCTCGCCGATATTTTCGAGCGCGTCAAGCAGCCGGAGCGGCTCGGCGTCTGCCTCGACACGGCCCATTTCTTCGCCGCCGGCTACGACATCCGCACCCGCAACGGCTGGGACGCCGCGATCGCCGAGGTCGAACAAATGATCGGTCTGGAGCAGGTGCTGGCGTTTCACCTCAACGACTCGAAGACCGACCTCAACTCACGAGTCGACCGGCACGACCACATCGGCCACGGGCTGATCGGCAAAAAGGCGTTCGCGCACATCGTCAACGACCCCCAATTCGCCGACACGCCGGGCTGCCTCGAGACGCCGAAGTCGCCCGACCTGCACGAGGATGTCGCCAACCTGAGCACCCTTCGCTCGCTCCTCAATAAGCGCAAACGCCCCCGGAAAACCGGGTGATTCCGACCCGACCGGCGGAACAAATTCAATTAATCCCTAAAGAAAAACCGTCCGCTGCCGATAGTGGTGGCGTTGCACGAGGAACGATTCCTCAACGGTTTTTGAGCCACCCATCACAAAGGTTCATCAGCGGCACGGATGCCAATGCTGTAAACGACAAACGGATTTGTCGACATGGTAATAAACACGAACTTGGCCGCCATGACTGGCGCCCGCCTGCTGGACACCTCCCAGCGTAATCTGACCAACTCCCTCTCGCGGCTCTCCACCGGATCCCGCATCGTCCAGCCACAGGACGACGCCGCCGGACTGGCGGTGAGCAGCCGTTTCGCCGCGCAAATCAGCCGGAACTCGGCGGCGATGAATAACCTCGCCAACGCGGTGTCGTTCTCGCAGACGCAGGACGGCTTCATGCAAAAGGTAACGACCGCCCTCGACCGATTGGGGGAATTGACCGTGCTCGCCATGGACATCACCAAGACCAACGCGGATCGCTCGAACTACTCGGTCGAGTTCACCCAGTTGCAGAACTACATCAGCGACATCGGGACTAAGACCTTCAACGGCGTGTCGCTGTTCGCGGTCACCGGCACCGACGTCACCATCGACAGCGACGGCAACACATTCAGCATGAACCCGCTCGACCTGAACTCCACCACGGCGGCGACCGGCCTGGCCGGGGCGTTCGACGCCGCCTCCTCCGCGATCTACACCACCACCAGCGCCTCCTCCGCGCTGAGCAACATCCAGACTGCGATCCAGAATCTCGCCGACATGCGCGCCAGCGTCGGCGCGAACATCCAGCGCCTGACCGTCACCCGCAGCCAGGTCGGGCTGCTCAACGAAAAGCTGTCCGCCACGAACAGCCGGATTCTCGACGTCGATGTGGCCGAGGAAACCACCGAGCTGGCCCGGTTCAACATTCTCGTCCGGAGCGGCACCACCATGCTCACCCAGGCGAACCTCATGCCCCAGGCCGCCCTCCAGCTGATCGCCTGATCCTAATTTCCAAGGAGGGAAAAACCGAGGGAATGCGGCTCTCCAAGTTCGGAGCCGGCCCATTCTCGTGCAACAACGAGGCAGCGCCATCCCGGCGCTGACTTTTTGCGTTTGGCCCTTACGGCGTCTCCATCACCCATGCCAGCAAGTCGGCCATCTGCCCGGGGCTCAGCCCCGCCTCCAGCCCCGCCGGCATCAGCGACAGGCCGGTCGACTCGATCGAGCGCACATCAGCCCGGCGCACACTCTTTCTGCTTCCGTCGGGCTGAATCAACTCCACCACGGACGCGTTCTCGTTGGCGATCATCCCAACGAGCGCCCCGTCGTCTTTGGCCAGGTGCACGGTGAACAGCAGATACTGCGATGCCACTTCGCGGTTCGGGTCAATCAGGCTGACGAGCATTTTCTCCGCCCCATTCGCCCGTGTGGATTTCAGGTCCGGCCCGATGGCACGCCCCACGCCGCCCAGTTCGTGGCACACGGCACAGCGTTGTTCGAACACCGCCTTGCCGGCGGCCGCACGGCCGCGCTTGGCCAAGGCCGGCCGAAACAGCTCGATGGCCTTGGCCCGGTCCGGGTTCACGCTGGCCGGCGGCTTGAAGACTTGGGCATGGTATTCGCCCGCCGAGCCGACGCTGACCTTGGCCAAGCGGCCTGCCGCCATTGTCTCGAGCAGCGTGACGATCCGCACGCCGGCCTTCGATCCCGCAAACGCCTTGTCCGCCGCCAATAACTCGATGATCTCCGAGTGGTTCCCGGTGGCGGCGTTCAGCGCGGCCACCTCCTGCCAACGGTCGCCCGCGCCGTGCCGCAGCAGCGTCGCCAGCGCGACCGCCTCGCCGGGGATGCGAACCGCGCCAAGCGTCCAGCCAAGCTGATAACGCACCCGCGCATCCGGATCACCAGCCAAGCGGCGCAGGCCAGCGGCCAAGGGCGAGTCGAACACAGCCGACTGCCCGGCGGCACCGGGCTGCAGCTTGGGCAGAAATCCCTCCGCCAAGCGCACGGCATGGGCACGCACGACCGGTGACTCGTCGGCCAGCGCCAAGACGAGATCACGGCGTTTGAGTGCCCCCAGCGCGGCCAGCGAATAGTGGGCGATCATCCTTCCGGCACCGGTTCGACCGCGCTTGGCCAAGCGGCGAAGCGGCTCGACGGCCGCCTGGTTTTGGCGCTCGTACAACAGCCGGGCCGCCGTGCCGCGATGCCAACCGTTCGGGTGATCGAGCGTCGCAACCAACTCGGCCACAGTCGCTTGGCCAAGCCGGGGCAGCTCCGGCTGTACGAAAGTACCCGGCACGACCCGATAAATCCGTCCCCGGTCGTTGCCGCTGTCGAGGTCAATGTGCTGCTTGATCCCCCGCGGCAGCGACCACGGATGCTCAATCACCTCGCGGTACATGTCGGCGATATACAGCGCTCCGTCCGGGCCGACCTCCATCTGCACCGGCCGAAACCAGTTGTCGGTCGAGGCGAGAAACTCCCGGTCGCTCTCGTCACTGGGGCGCTCGGCTTTGAGTTGAATCCGTCCGCCCCGAAGTTTTTTTCGGTGGACCAAGTTGCTCCCGGCGTCGGCGATGAAAGCGTCGCCGCTGAACCCGCTTGGCCAAGCGTGCCCATCGTAGATTGTCACGCCGGTTGCCGCCGTAAAATAACCGGACGGACGCCCGCCACCCTCCACCGGCCCGGACACTTGCTTGGCGACCCGCCACCGTGTGCGGACCACCCGCCACGCCTCGTCCGGGCTGAGCCGGAACACCGTCGCCGACGCGCCGTCCACCGGGATGTCCACCAAGGGTGACGGCGGGCCAAAGTTCGGGTTCAATCCGGCGTAGCGCTGCTCGTACATCACCTGCTGGATGTGATGGCTGTTGCTGCAGACGAACTTCTGTCCCGCCGCGTTGTAATCCATCCCGTGCTGCGCGCCGCCGCTCTCGAGTCGGAAGTCGAGCGTGCGCGGGTCGAACGAAAAATCGGAGCGCACAAACGAAACCGTTCCCAACTCCGGCTTGCCGACGACGCGCACCTTCCCAGGCGTGCCGCTGGCCGTGCCGTGGATGCGGTTGTCCTGTCCCCAGCGAAAACTGTTCATCAGCGACTGCATGTTGAGCCGGTTAACTGAGTCACCAATGCCGGTGAAAACAACTCGCCGCTCGTCGGCTTCGCGGTCGCCGTCGGTGTCTTTCAAATAAAGAATGTCCGGCGTCACGCCGACGAATACGCCGCCGTCGTAACAGACGATCGCCGTTGGCCAAGCGAGGTCGCGGGCGAAGACGGTCGATCGGTCGAAACGGCCATCGCCGTCGGTGTCCTCGAGCAGCCGCACTTGGCCAAGTTTATCGTCGCGGTGTTCGGAGTAGCCGATCATCTCGATGACGTACAACCGGCCATTCTCGTCGAATGCCATCGCGACCGGGTCGGCGATCAGCGGCTCGGCTGCGGCCAACTCCAGCCGAAAACCGGGCTTGATCGTGAACGTGGAGAGGGCCTCAGCCGGTTTCGTCGGTTTCAGCCGGGGCAAATCCCGCTTGGCGGCCTCCGGTTCGGCGGCGGAAAGGAACGGCGCGACCAAGCCCAGCCAAGGGAAAACAAGGAAAAGAAGGCGAAACACGGAGCAAACCAAGCGGCAATAAGGGAAAACAACAAGAAAAAACAAGCTTATGCGTTTTTACGTTAATGTCTATTGACATAGTGTAGATTTAAGCTGTACGTTGCCTGTTTGGGTGCCGCTTGGCCAACCGCTTGGCTCGGTATCTTTACCAAATATGACGACAGAAAATGCACCTTTATTGACCGAATCGCCGCTGCGCAGCGCCCTTAAAGGGTTCACTTGGCGCTTGGTGGCGACATTCACGACGGTGGTGATCGCCTACTGCATAACTGGTAAACAGGCCCTGGCGTTGCAAATCGGGGCGGTTGAGTTTGTGGCCAAGCTCGTCGTGTACTACGTCCATGAACGGGCTTGGGTGAGGGTACCGTTCGGGCGAGGGCTGCTGAAAACCGGAGGAAACGGGGATAAGGTTTGACAAGCTGGCCCGTTTTACGCTTCATTCCGTGTCGCCGCCTTGGCGGCGTTCTCATTAAGAGTGGTTGAGGGATTTGGCCCGATGACACCACGGCAACCGGTTGGCCCGCGAAGCCAATGACAAGGTGCCAATTCCAGCCCGGCGGGTTGCCGGGAAAAATGGGACGAGATCGCGGAATTAAATTTCACCCCTTCTCGTCTTTCGGGAAGGGGCTTTTTTGTCCCACTCACTCCCACCTTTCGCAACGGAAGCAGAACCATGAGCAAGAGTGCAGGATTCATGCGGGCACTGAAGTGCCGCGAGTGCGGGCGGGAATATCCGCTCGAGGCCACCCATGTGTGCGAGTTCGACTTCGGGCCGCTCGAGGTCGCGTACGACTACGACAAGATCAGGAAGTCGATGACCAAGGCCGCCCTGGCCAAGCGGCCGGAAACCATGTGGCGTTTCCGCGAGCTGCTGCCGGTGGCCGACGAGCCGACCGTCGGCACGCGCGTCGGCTACACGCCGCTCGTCAAGGCCGACCGCTTGGCCAAGTGGCTCGGTGTGCGCGAGGCTTGGGTGAAGAACGACGCCGTCAACTACCCGACGCTGTCGTTCAAGGATCGCGTCGTGAGCGTTGCTCTGAGTCGCGCCAAGGAGCTGGGCTTCGAGACGGTCGCCTGCGCCTCCACCGGCAACCTCGCCAACTCGGTCGCCGCCAATGCCGCCTCCGCCGGGCTGGATGCGGTCGTGTTCATCCCGGCCGACCTCGAGGAGGGCAAGATTCTCAACTCGCTGATTTACGGCGCACGCGTCGTTGGCATCCGCGGCCATTACGACGAGGTGAACCGGCTCTGCGCCGAGATTGCCGGCAAGTATGGCTGGGCCTTCGTCAACGTGAACATGCGCCCGTACTACGCGGAGGGGTCGAAGAGCATGGCGTATGAGATCGCCGAGCAGCTCGACTGGAAACTGCCGCAGCACACCGTCGTGCCGATGGCGTCCGGCTCGCTGCTTACGAAGATTCACAAGGGCTATCAGGAATTGATCCAGCTCGACTTAACCAAGGATTCGAAGCCGACCGTGCACGGCGCGCAAGCCACCGGCTGCTCGCCGATCTCCGCGGCATTCAAGCAGGGGATGGATTTTTTCAAGCCGGTCAAGCCGGACACCATCGCCAAGTCGCTCGCCATCGGCACGCCGGCGGACGGGTTTTACGCGCTGAAGGTGATGAAGGAGACCGGCGGCGCGTCCGACGACGTGAGCGACGACGAGATCCGCGAGGCGATGTCGGCGCTGGCCGAGTGCGAGGGCATCTTCACCGAGACGGCCGGCGGCGTGACCGTGGGCACGGCCAAGAAACTGGTTGCCTCGGGCAAGATTCCCGCCGAGGATTCGGTCGTGCTTTGCGTCACCGGCAACGGCCTCAAGACGCTCGACGCCGTGCAGGGGCACGTCGGCAAACCGGCCGGCATCAAGCCGAGCCTGCGCGAGTTTGAGCAATTGATGGAGAAAGACGGCAAAGTCAAATCGAAGTAACCCGAGACCTATTTCAGCATGGCAGTCACAATCAGAATCCCCACCCCGCTGCGGAAGCTCACCAACGAGCAGGAAACCGTCGAGGTCGAGTCCGCCACGATCGGCGCGGCCGTCGATGAACTCGAAGGCAAGTTCCCCGGCATCAAGGAGCGGCTCGTCGGAGAGGACGGCGAGATCCGCCGCTTCGTGAACGTCTACGTCAACGAGGAGGACATCCGCTTCCTCGACAACCAGGCCACCCCGCTCAAGGACGGCGACGATGTCAGCATCATCCCGGCCATCGCCGGCGGCTAACCCATGGCAGCCAAGAAAAAGGCGGTCCGCAAAACCAAGCGCCCGGCCAAGACCCGCAAGACCGCGCGCCTCTGGCTGATGTTCCCGCCCAAGCTCATCACCAAGCCGGTCGTTTGGGAGCTGTCCCAAAAGTTCCCCGTCATCACCAACGTCCGCCAAGCCAGTGTCACCGGCGAGATCGGCCTGGTTTGCCTCGAGCTCGACGGCTTGGCCAACGATGTGAAAAAAGCGATCAGTTGGCTCGAGCGCAAGGGTGTCAACGTCGAGCCGGTCGAGATCAACGTCATCGAAAGCTGAGTTTCATTCTCACGCGAAGCCGCGAAGAAAAGAATCCCAGCGGATTCCGTTCTAAAGCCCAAGGTTGCAAACAGGCTGTAAGCCTGAATCTACGTAGCCGGGGGCAGCGCCCCCGGTATCCGACAGACCAATCCACTGTGCCCTGTAAGGGCACTGCAATCGCGTTAATTGAATTACGGTTGAACACCCCTTCCAGGGCCCCGGCTAAACGGGCGGGATCTTGCGCGGGGGCGGGGCTTTCACGAAGTCCACTTGCCGGAGGTACACCGGCGAGAGCTCGGAGGCCTCAACGAAATCACTGCGACCCCCGGCCAGCCGACCGACATGCTCGGCGGCGGGAAAGTTGTCGCCCACGCCGGGGCCGATGGCGAGCTGGCCGGCGGCGAGCAGTGCCTCGTATTCCGCGCGCTTGGCCAACTGCATCGGCTCGACGGTGCGGATGCCTTCGTCGATCAACTCGTATTTGGCCAGATAAAACTCCCCGCGCTGGGCGTCCACCGCCAGCGTGATTGCGCCACGCCGCCCGGCCGCCTGCTCGCCCCTGGCCAAGGCCTCGAGGCTGTCCACGCCAAGCACCTTCACGCCGAGCGCGAGTTGCCAGCCCTGCGTCAGCGCGATCGCCGCACGGATGCCGGTGTACGAGCCGGGGCCGATGCCGACGGCGATGCAGTCGATCTCCGTCCGCCCGACCGCCGCTTGGCCAAGTGCGGACTCGATCAGTGCCACCGCCGCAGTGTCCCGGCCCTCAGTGACGGTTTGCTCCGCCAGGAGCCGTGCGCCGTCCAGCACGGCGACGCTCCGGTGGTCGGACGAAAACTCAATGGCCAAAATCTTCATGAACAATCTTCCGCTTGGTTTCTCCCTCGTCCGACAAATGCACGAGCCGCAGCGCTTGGCCAACGCTTGGCTGGATCGACTCCGGCAGCGGTTGGCCGGGCTGCCAGTCGCGCCCAAGCCAGCGCTCGAACCACTCGACGGCGGTGACGCCATCCGGCGTGGTGAGATGATGCTCCAGCCCGGCGCCGATGATTTCGGACGGGCGCTCGAGCCGGTACAGGTCGATGTGCGCCAGCGGCAGCGCGCCATCGTCGTGCTCCTGCAGCAGCGCAAACGTCGGCGACGTGACGGTGCCCGTGATGCCAAGCCCGGCGGCCAAGCCCTTGACAAGCTGCGTCTTGCCAGTGCCGAGGTCGCCGATGAGGCCGACCACCCAGCCGGGCCGCACCTTCGCCGCCCAGCGCCGGCCCAGCTCGAAGGTTTCCGCCGGGCTATTGGAAATGAACGTGTCCACGGGTGGCGATCTCCATTAGGCCGGTTTTTTGGCGAATCTTCAGCCCCGGCCGATCGACGATTTTGCCGATGCAACAGAGCGGCGTGTCGGGGAATTCCTGTTTGAACCGGTCGAGCAACGCGACGGCCTGCCCTTGGCCAAGCGTGAAGCACAGCTCGTAATCCTCGCCATCGGTCAGCGCGGCCAGCAGCGGCGGCTTGGCGGCTTCCGACTCCTTGGCGCGCAGCCGGGCCTCGCGGCGGATCGGCAGCGCGGACTCGAGCAACTCGGCCCCGGCGTTGGCGGAGGTGAGCAGATGGCCAAGGTCTCCGGCCAAGCCGTCGCTGAGGTCGATCATCGCGCTGGGTTTGAAATTTGCGGCGAGCCATTGCGCCTCGGCCAGACGCGGCGTGAACGTGAGATGATGCCCGGCGATCGAGCCGCCCAGTTCGCCGGTCACCCACACGCCGTCGCCGACGGCCGCGCCGCTGCGGAGGAGGCATTTGTCACGCGCGACTTCGCCAACAAGCGACACGCCGATGAAGAGCCGCTCCGGGTTGGCCACCGTCTCGCCGCCGACCAGCGACACGTCGTGGCGCTTGGCCAAGGCGGCCATGCCGTCGTAAACCGACTCGACCGTTTCGGCATCGAAGCCGTCCGGCAAACCGAGCGTGACCGTGGCCCAGCGCGGTGTGCCGGCCATCGCGGCGATGTCGCTCAACGCGCGGCCAAGCGCCTTGTGGCCGACCTGCTGCGGGTCGGCGTCGCGGGTGAAATGAACCCCCTCGACCACGGCGTCGGTCTTGTGGAGCTGCCACAGGCCGGGCACGCCGGCGTCGATCACGGCGCAGTCGTCGCCCGCGCCGCCGACCACCGAGTCGCCGGTCGGCAGCTTGGCCGAGAGCCGCGAGATCAACTCAAACTCGTCCGGCTGTTTCTCGCGCTTGGTTTCGCTCATTGCCAAAATAGCATGACCAGATTGGAGGCGTTGAAAACGGCGTGTGCAGTGATCGGGGCGAGCAGGTTGTCGGTGAACTCGTACAGCGCGATCAGCCCCAGTGCCACGGCCGTGAGCGATGCGAAGGTGAGCAGGTTGACGTGAAAGAGCGCGAACAGGATCGCGGTGCCGATCGCGGCGACGCTCGGATAACCGATCTGCTTGATCGCCGGATACAAGATGCCTCGAAAGAGGATTTCCTCCGCGATCGGAGCGACCGCGACCGCCATCACCACAAAAAAAACAAGCACCCCGGTTTGATCCGGCTTGGCCGCCTCCTCGGCGATGAGCGTGACCAGTTTTTGCGGCTCGGCCTGATCACCAAACGCCTGAATCAACAGGCTCGTCAATACGGCCAGTGCCATGGCGATGAGCACCAACCCCAGACCGGTCGCCAAACCGAACAGCAGGCAGCGGCCGGTGTTTCCGGTGGCGAATCCGAAGGCATCCGCCAGCCGAACCGGCAATCCGTAAAAGCGGCGGTTGGCCTGAAGCCAAACGCCGACGGCGACGAAGATAGCGACCGGCAGCACGGAGACGCTGGCCGCCATCTGCGCGATCGAACCGTCCTCAAACAGGCCGGCGAAGGCCGCGCCCGGGGCCATGGCCAGCATGAAGGCGCAGCCGAGCCAGAGGAGCGACTCGGGATTCCATGGTTTGTGTGTCAGCACGGCCGGGCCAAGGTAATCGCCGCCGGGCGGTTCAGCCAACAAAACCTCCGCTTGGCCAACCGCTCAATGGCGGAAATGCCGTCCACCGGTGAAGGCCATGGCCATGCCGCGCTCGTTGGCGGCGGCGATGACCTCGTCGTCCCGTTTGGAGCCGCCGGGCTGGATGGCGGCGGTGGCGCCGGCCTCGGCGGCGGCGATGAGGCCGTCGGCGAACGGGAAAAAGGCGTCGCTGCAAACGACGCTGCCGCTGAGGTCGAGCCCGGCCTCGCCGGCCTTCCAGACGGCGATGCGGCTGGCGTCGACGCGGCTCATCTGCCCGGCACCGACGCCGAGCGTGCGATCCCGGGCGGCGTACACGATGGCGTTGGACTTGACGTGCTTGACGGCGCGCCAGCCGAAGAGCATCGCCTTTAGTTCCTCCTCGCCCGGGTGGCGCTCGGTGACTATCTCGAGATCGGCGGCGGAGGTTTTCCGGAGGTCGCGCTCCTGCACGAGGAACGACTCGGCCCCGACGGAGCGGACGTCCCACGGCACGGCGTTGGCCGGGTTGAGCAGCAGCCTGGCCAAGCGCAGGTTTTTTTTCTGCTGCAGCAGCTCGAGCGCGTCGTCCTCAAAGTCGGGGGCAACGATGACCTCGGTGAAGATTTCGCTGATCGCCTCGGCGGTGGCGAGATCGATCGCGGTGTTGCAGGCGATGATGCCGCCGAACGGCGCCTGGCGGTCGGTCGCGTACGCCTTGGCCCACGCGTCGGCAAGGGTGTCCGCTTGGCCAAGGCCGCAGGCGTTGGTGTGCTTGAGAATGGCGAGCGTGGGCGGATCGGCATCGAACTCGACAATCAACCCGGCGGCGGCGGTGAGGTCGAGGATGTTGTTGTACGAGAGCGCCCTGCCGTGAAGCTGCCTGTAAAACTCGCCAAAGCGGCCGTAAAGGGCGGCGCGCTGGTGGGGGTTTTCACCGTAGCGCAGGTCCTGCGCCTTGTCGGTCCGGACAACGAGTTTGCCCGGCAGCTCCTTGCCCGGCTGCTCCTGCTCGTAGACGTTGGCCAGGTGCAACGCGATCGCG
This sequence comes from Verrucomicrobiota bacterium, assembly GCA_014382705.1. GTDB lineage: Bacteria > Verrucomicrobiota > Verrucomicrobiia > Limisphaerales > UBA1096 > UBA1096. Next base: position 49,840 of record JACNJE010000082.1, read on the forward strand.
CCGTCGTAGGCGGCGGTGCGCGAGTAAACCTTGACGGCGAGTTCGCGGCGCAGCTCGAGCGTGGTGTCGCCGTGCTCGGAGACCTGGTCGGCGACGCGGCCGTAGTCGGCGGGATCGACCACCACGGTGACGCTCTGGTGGTTCTTGGCCGCGCTGCGGAGCATCGAGGGGCCGCCGATGTCGATGTTCTCGATGGCGGCCTCAAGAGTGACGTCCGGCTTGGCCACGGTCTGCTCGAATGGATACAGGTTCACCACGACGAGGTCGATCGGCCGGATGGCGTGCTCGGCGGCGGTGGCGGCGTGCTCGGCATTCTCCCGCAGGTACAGCAGGCCGCCGTGAACCTTGGGGTGCAGCGTCTTGACGCGGCCGTCGAGCATCTCGGGAAAGCCGGTGTAGTCGCTGAGGTCCTGCACCGGGATGCCGGCCTCGCGCAGCACGCCGGCGGTGCCGCCGGTGGAGATGATCTCGACGCCGGCGCGGGAAAGCACCTCGGCGAACGGGATGAGATCGGTCTTGTCGGAAACGGAAATGAGCGCGCGCTCAATCTTGGGCATGATGCTGTTGGTCGGGTTGCGACTGCCGGAGCGGTTTCGGGCCCGGCCATGTTCGCGTTCGCGGCAAAAAAATCAAGCCACTTGCCGCTTGGCCAAGCGGGCGGTCATTTGCCTTCCGCCGGCTTGGCCGGGACCGGGGGCGGCGGGAAAGCCGTCGGCCCCGGTGTCGGCAGGGATTTCGGCAGGGATTTCGGCAGGCTGACGGGGGTGGAGTGGCCTCCGCCGGGCGGCTCATAGCTCACGTAGGAGCCGTTCTCATCGAGCAGCGTGGCGGTGACAAAAATCAGCAGGTACCGAGGCTTGTCGATGGAGGAGCGCTTGCGGAAGATGGAGCCGATGCCGGGCAGGTTGCCGAGGATCGGGACCGACTCGACAATGGTACGCTGTTCACGCTCCAGCACGCCGCCCATCATTATGCTTTGGCCGGAGCCGACCACGACGCGCGTGGCGAGTTCCTGCGTTCGCCACTGGGGGAGGTAAATCTCGAGCTTGTTCTGCTCGCCTTCAGAAGCTTCATCGAAGGTCTGGCCCTTGAGTGAGACATAGCTGACATTTTGATTCACCACCGGATGCAAGGCGATCAGGATACGTTGTCCATCTCCTCCGATACTGGCCACGACCTCCAGTGAAACGCCCGCAGTGATTTTGCTGGGGGTACCTTTTGGAACCAAGCGTTGAGTGTATTGGCGTTCGGTCAACGTTTCCTCAATCGTAAATTCCTCGTAGAAGTAATTCACTTGGCCATCGTTGATGGAGCCTGGCCGGTTGTTGAGCAGCGTCAGGCGCGGCGCGCTAAGCAACTGGCTCTCGCCGCTCTGCTCGAGCGCGGTCAGCGCTGCAGACAGGTCGGCGTTGCTGAGGATGCTGTTTTCCTTGAACACGTTCTTGAACGTGATCCTTGTCAGCAGGCCCTCCTCGCTTCCCAGCGCCCCTGCGCCGATTCCGGTCTGGTCTTGTGGCGAATTACCCGCAACGCTGGACGCCCACCGGAAACCAAGGTCGAGAAACGACGCCTCGGAGATCGTGATGAATCGCGCCTCGATCAAAACCTGCTGAATCGGACGGTCAAACTCCTCGATGATACGCTCCAGAACCTCGAACTGCGTCGGCGTGCCGGTAGCGACGATGAGGTTCCGCTCGTAGTCGATCATAAAGTCCGGGCCCTTGAAAAACTTGGCGATGGCATCCTCGATCGACGGCCTTTTCGTGATGCTGTCGTTCACAAACATCTCATACTTGGCCGTCTCCGTGATGGTGGCCGGCCCCTTCTCCGGTTTCACGGTCACCAGCGTGGTCTCCTCCGGGCCAAACTGCGCCGGCATTATGAAGCCCTGCCGCAACCGGTAAAACCGCGTCTGCTCGATCAGCTCCTTCGACGCCTTGCCGTCGATCACCCAGATCAGATCCTCCCCAACCTGGAACTGCACGCCTGCGTTGCGTGAAATATAGCCCAGCAGCTCGCTCAGCTTCACCTTCTCGAGGCTGAGCGTCAGCTTTTGCTGAAGTGGTGCCAGCCCCTCGTCGGCGATGAAGTTGATGCCCTCTTTCCCGCCGATGTTGAAAAGAATGTCCTTCACGGTTTGCTGATCGACCTGGATGGACACCGTGTTGTCGAGCAGGCCGGACATGCGGCCCTGCTCGCTCTGCGCGTCGAACAGAAACCCCTGCTTGGTGATTTGTTTGCCGAAGGTATCCGGAACGTACGGCTCAGCCTGAATCATCTCGAGGGCGTCGCGAATATCCTTGCGAGGCGGCAGGCCGCGGCTCTTTTGATCCTCCCAGATGTCCTTGATCGACGGGTTCATCCCGGTGTGCGTTGCATCGATCGAGCGGATGCGATCCTCAATGGCCTGCTCCCGGAGTATCGTTTTCTGCGTGGCCACCCACTCACCAATCCGCAGGAGCGTCTTGTCTTCCGGATGTTGTTGCAGCAACAGGCCCACCTCAGCCTCTGCCTCCTCCCACTTGCCCCTCTCGGACAGGCGGAAGATCGACTCGAGCTCCCGGTCGTATGCCGCGCTGTACTCCACCCGGTCGTTCAGGTTGAACGACCCGTCGTCACCCTGCCTCGACGACTGGCAGCCGGCCGCCATCACCAACGCCAAGCCGACAGCCACGCCGATGCAGCGCTTGGCCAAGCGCTGTCGGCAAGTTGCTACACTCGAATTACAGGTTTTCATCACGCTGCCGCGGCCTGGTCATCGACCAGACGATACCAGTTGTCCCGTTGTCGCGCCTCGTAGCCGATGCCCTCAATCAGGCGCCTCATGTCCGGGACGCCCATTCGGAATGTCGTGCCGGCCTCGGAAACCACGTTCTCCTCGATCATGATGCTGCCCAAGTCGTTCGCGCCGTACCGCAGCGCCACCTGGCCCACCTCGAGCCCCTGCGTCACCCACGAGCTTTGGATGTTCGGGATGTTGTCGAGAAAGATTCGGCTGATGGCCTGCATACGCAGGTATTCACTGGCTCCGACCTCCGGCGCGTTGAGCCGGGTGTTCTCCGCCTGAAATGTCCACGCAATGAACGCCGTGAAGCCTCCGGTCTCGTCCTGCTGACGCCGCACCCGCTCGAGGTGTTCAATCCGTTGGCCAAGCGACTCGACGTGTCCAAACATCATCGTCGCCGTCGAGGCCATGCCCAGCCGGTGCGCCACCGCCATCACCTCCAGCCAGTCGTCGCTCATCGCCTTGAGTGGCGAAATGCGCTGGCGGACCGCGTCGACCAGGATTTCGCCACCGCCGCCGGGGATCGAGCCCAGGCCGGCGTCGCGGAAATCCCGGATCAGCGTCTCCAGCGGCTCGTCGAACACGTCACGAAAATGGATGAACTCGCTGGGGCTGAAGCCGTGAATGTTGATCTGCGGAAACTTGTCGCGGATGTGCGACAGCAGGTCGAGGTACCACTGCTTGTCGAGCTTCGGGTGATGCCCGCCCTGCATCAGAATCTGCGTGCCGCCCAGCGCGATCGTCTCCTCGATTTTTTGGTCGATCTCGTCGTGGGTGATCACGTACGAGTCGTCCTGTTTTTCCGTCCGCCAAAACGCGCAGAACTTGCAGTAGACGTTGCAGACGTTGGTGTAGTTGATGTTGCGGTCGACGATGTAGGTGGCGATGTCGTTGCCCCGCCCGCCGTAGGCATCCGCCTTGGCCAAGCGGCGACGGCGATCCGCCAGCGCGCCTAGCTGCGGCATCGGCAGCTCATACAGCGTTGCCGCCTCGTCGGCGCTCACGCGCCCGCCGTCCCACGCCTTTTGGCAGATTGCCTCCTTGGTGGCATCCAAGCCCACGGCGGGAATGTAGTCGTTCGCGGCCAAAAGGCAACCCGCTTGGCCAAGCGCGCCTCACCCCTTTTTCTGCTGCTTGGCCCAGGCGTCGCGAAGGGTGACGGTGCGGTTGAAAACCGGCCGGCCGGGCCGGGAGTCGGTGGCGTCGGCGCAATAGTAGCCGGATCGCTCGAATTGGAACCGCTCGCCCGGGGCCGCCTTGGCCAAGGCCGGCTCGAGCCGGGCATCGCGGATCACCTCCAGCGAGCCGGGGTTGAGATGGTCGAGATAAGTTTTGCCGTCCTCCTCCCTGTTCGGATCCTCGACGGTGAATAACCGGTCGTACAGCCGCACCTCCGCCTCGTGCGCGTGCGCCGCAGAGACCCAATGGATCGTGCCCTTGACCTTGCGCCCGTCCGGCGCGTTGCCGCCGCGTGTCTCCGGGTCGTAGGTGCAGTGCAGCTCGGTCACCTCCCCGGCGGCGTTGCGGATGACCTCGTTGCAGGTGATGAAATAGGCGAACCGCAGCCGCACTTCGCGCCCCGGGCCAAGCCGGAAAAATTTTTTCGGCGGCTCCTCCATGAAGTCGTCCCGCTCGACGTAAATCTCGCGCGAAAACGGCACCATGCGCGTCCCGGCTTCGGGGTTCTTCGGGTGGTTGGCCGCCTCGAGCTCCTCGACGGTGCCCGCATCGAAGTTCGTGATCACGACCTTGAGCGGCCGCAGCACCGCCAACCGGCGGGGCGTGGTGTCGTTCAAGTCCTGTCGGATACTGTGCTCGAGCAGCGCCATGTCGGTGAGGCTGTTGAACTTGGTCATGCCGACGGTTTTGCAAAACGCCCGGATGCCCGATGGCGTGTAGCCCCGGCGGCGCAACCCGGAGAGGGTTGGCATGCGCGGGTCATCCCACCCGCTGACGCGCCCCTCCTCAACCAGCGTGAGCAGCCGGCGCTTGCTCAACACGGCGTAGGTGAGGCTCAGCCGCGCAAACTCAATCTGCCTCGGCCGGCAGTCGATGGTCACATTGTCGAGCACCCAGTCGTACAGCGGCCGGTGCACCTCGAACTCCAGCGTGCAGAGCGAGTGGGTGATGCCCTCAATCGAGTCGGACAGGCAGTGCGTGAAGTCGTACATCGGGTAGAGGCACCACTGGCTGCCGGTGCGGTGATGCGGCATTTTGCGGATGCGATACAGCACCGGGTCGCGCATGTGCAGGTTTGGCGAGGCCATGTCGATCTTCGCCCGCAACACCCGTGTGCCATCTGCAAACTCGCCGTCGCGCATTCGCTCAAAAAGCGCCAGGTTTTCCTCCGGCGACCGTTCCCGAAACGGGCTGTTCGTTCCCGGCTTGGTGGGCGTGCCCCGGTGCTCGGCGATCTCCTCCAGCGTCAGTTCACAGACAAACGCCTTCCCGGTCTTGATCAACTCGACCGCGAACCCGTACAGCTTCTCGAAATAATCGGAGGCAAAAAAGATATTGTTACCCCATTCGAAGCCGAGCCATTGGACGTCCTCCTTGATTGAGTCGACGTACTCGACGTCCTCCTTTGCCGGGTTCGTGTCGTCGAAACGCAGGTGGCAGATGCCGCCCTTATTTTCCTGCGCAATGCCGAAATTGAGGCAGATTGACTTGGCGTGGCCAATGTGCAGGTAGCCGTTTGGCTCCGGCGGAAAGCGGGTCACCGTGGAGGCGTGCCTGCCGTTGGCCAAGTCATCCGCAACGATTTCGCGTATGAAATCAAGCGACTCCGGCTTGGCCTCGCCGGTGTCAGGATCCGCGGATATGTTGGTTTGAATTCCCATTTCAAGTGGCTCGCTGGCCAAGCGGCAGCGAAACAGGCAGCGTAATTAAGCCACAAAACAAAGGAAAGCGCATTAGCTTGGCCAAGCGCGGACGGCTATTCCAGTGACGCCTTGAGTCTGGAAAAAAAGTCGCGCTCCTCCTCCTCCGAGACCGGTTCCGCGTCGTCGCCATGCACAATCAACTCCCCAGGGATTTCCTTCAGGAACGGCGACGGATGGCAGGGAATCAGTTCGCCAAACTTCCGCCGACTGCCGCAATGGCTCATGGTGAGTGTCTTTTGTGCCCGAGTGATGGCCACGTAAAACAACCGGCGTTCCTCATCAACCGTCCCCTCGACCTTGGAGCGGGCGTGCGGGATTAAGCCATCCTCTACGCCGGCGATGAACACGTGCGGGAACTCAAGCCCCTTGCAACTGTGCACGGTGATCAGTGTCACCGCATCTCCGGCTTCCTCCTCCTCGTCGCGTTCGCGGTCGAGTGAGATATGCTCAAGATAGCGGTGAAGCCGTTCCGGCACCGACCGGTTCGCCGGGCAAAAACCGGGGTCCATCGAGTCGAGCAAATCGACGATGTTGCGCACACGGTTTTCGGCGGTTTCCTCGTCCTTTTCTGTTCGGCGAATTTCACGGAACAATCCCACCTCCTCAAGCCAACCGTTGCACCATGCCTTGAGCGGGGCGGCTGGATGAACGGCAGCCGGGCGGTTCAGCCGCTCGTTGACCGACTCCACCAACTCAACAAAACCGATGATGCTGTCCACCGTGCGCCGCTTAAACTGGCCAAGCGCGGCCTCGTCGCGCATTACGCCGAACACCGAACAACCGCGCTCCTGGCTCAAGCCGAGCAGTTGCTCCATCGTGGTGTTGCCCAGTCCGCGCGCGGGGACGTTGGCGATGCGCAACAAGCCGGTGTCGTCGTCGGGGTTCAGGAACAGTTTCAGGTAAGAGACAAAATCCCGGATCTCGCGACGGTCAAAAAAGCTCTGCCCGCCGACGAGATTGTAGCGGATCTCCGCCTTGCGCAGTGCCGTCTCAAGCGGACGGGATTGCTGGTTGGTGCGGAACAGGATCGCCTGATCGCGCCACCTCACTTTCTTGATGCTGCGGTTGTACTGGATCTCCTCCACCAACGCCCTCGCTTCCTCCTCATCATCACGGAAATCCCAGAGCTTGACCGGCTCACCATCGCCCTTGTTGGACCAAAGTTTTTTCTCCCGTCGCTGGATGTTATTTTTGATGACCGCGTTGGCGGCCTCGAGGATCGTGTTGGTGGATCGGTAATTCTGCTCGAGCCGGATGACCTGGACATCGGGGAAATGTTTCTCGAGGTCGAGCAGGTTGGCCACCTCGGCCCCGCGCCACCCGTAAATGCTCTGGTCGTCGTCGCCGACGACGCAAAAGTTTCGGTGCGCCTTGGCCAAGCTGTGAACGAGCTGGAACTGCGAACGGTTCGTGTCCTGATACTCGTCCACCATGATGTAGCGGTAACGCTCGCGGCATTCGTCGAGTGCCTCCGGGAAACCGTCGAACAACCGCAACACAAGCAGAATCAAGTCATCAAAATCAACGGCATTGCTGGCTTTGAGCGTCTGCTGATAGGTCGAAACCAAGCGCTTGGCCAAGCCGGCCAACTCCTGGTCCTCGGCGATGAGTTCGTCGCTGTCGGTGTTGCGCCATCGGCTGATCAGCGACAGGACGGCTTGAGGATCCGGCTTCCTCGACCCAAGCGAGATGCGGCTCAGAATGCGGCGTACCACGCCGAGTTGCTCGGCTCCATCGTAGATGACAAAGTTTTTTTTGTAGCCGAGCTTTGTGATGTGCCGGCGCAAAATGCGGACGCACAGCGAGTGGAATGTGCAAATAGTTGGCCGCTCCGCTTGGCCATTTTCATCGATGAGGCGGCGCTTGGGCACGAGGCTTTTCACCCGATCCTGCATCTCGCGGGAGGCTTTGTTGGTGAACGTGACGGCGAGAATGTTTCCGGGCCGGATGCCACGCGAGATCATGTATGCCACCCGGCTGGTGATGACGCGCGTCTTGCCGGTGCCGGCACCGGCGAGGATGAGCAACGGGCCCTCCACGGTGTGCACGGCCTGCCGTTGCTCGGGGTTCAGCGAGGAAAGCTCCATCCAGCGGCGCGGCTTCAGGAGTGGGAGAAAAACATAGAGGGATCGACCCGGCGCTTGGCCAAGCGGTCAGACTGCACTCCCCGTTTCCGCGGGCTTCTTCGGTTCCGACTCCCCTTCCTTGCCCTCTTCGCCGCCCGGCTTGTCGCTCTTGTAGTGACTGGCGTAGTAGCGATTCTGGTAATAGTAGTAGGAGTAATAATAGGAATCCTTGCCCTCGAAATCGAGGTCGTTGATGCAGACCCCGACGATGTTGATTCCGGCATCTTGAATGCGCTGCACAGTCTTGCGCGCGTGCTCGCGGCGAATTTTGTTAAATTTACTCACAAAGATGATCCCGTCCGTCGCTGCGGCAATCATCAACGGATCGCTGACCGCCGAGACCGGCGGACAGTCGAACATGATCTTGTCGTATTTGTTCCTGACTTCCTCGATGAAATCCCGCATCCGTTGCGAACCAGCCAACTCCGATGGGTTGTTGGGAACCGCCCCGCAGCAGATGACGTCGAGGTTTGGCACCTCGGTATGATGGACAATCTCGTCGATACTGTCGGCCTTGCCAAGCAGATACGAAGACAAGCCACGCGGACTCTGTAACTGGAACGCCTTGTGAACGGAGGGCCGACGAAGGTCGAAATCCACCAGCAACGTTTTGACACCAGTTTGAGCCATGACAATGGCATGGTTGCTGGCAACAAGGGATTTGCCCTCGGCGGGTACGGTGCTGGTGACAGCCACCACATGGAGATCACCGGCGCGTTGCGAAAGCGCAATGGCCGCACGAACGGTGCGGAACGATTCCGCTGAGTTGGATTGCGGATGCAAGTGTGCCTGCAAATCCCGCTCGATGACGCTGGTGGTCTTGATATTGGGAATGTAACCGAGGAACGGCAGCTTGAGATATGCCTCCACGTCGTCCTGACTCTTGATCGAGTCATCGAGAAAATTGACGAAGAATGCCAAGCCAAACCCTGCCCCCAGGCCGCCCACGATACCGAGAAAAAGGGTCAGCATTTTCTTGGGCTTGATCGGATCCATCTGCGCCGTGGCCAAGTCGATGACATGCATATTTTGGACGATGTCCTTCTCCTGCAACTCAGTTTCCTTCAGGCGCTGGAGTGCGAGATTGTACATGGTCTCAGACTGCTTGGCCTCTCGCTCCAAGGCGTAGTACTCGATGCTCTGCTGATTCTTCGCCTGTTGCTCTGATTTGCGAACGACCAGAACGCCCTGCAAGCTTAACGCCGTTGCCCTGGCAAGCTCGGCTTGGTTTAAAATGGAATCGAAAATCCGCCTCTCGGAATCGGCCAAGCCCACCTTCAACGACTCGATCTTGCCACGTTTCTCGATGACCTTGGGATGTTTATCCAAATAGCGCTTCAGTATCTCTGCCAATTCAGCTTCGGCCAAGGCCAAGTCGCCGCGAATTTTCCTGACTTCTGTATCAGTCGCCACATCAGGGATCGTGCCGTACTGCTTGGTTTCTTCGAAAACCCTTTCCGCTTCGCCGGCTGCAGCCACTGCTGAAACTTCGCGGCTGTGAGCGGTATCGTAATCGGTTTGAGCCTGAATCAGCGCCTGCAGCGTAACGTTCTGGCTTTCCTCAAGGGAGATGATGTCGTTGTCCTTCTTGTAATTCAGCAGCGCCCCATAGTTATCCCGAACCTTGTCGCTGAGATTCGCAGCCTCCGTCTTCAGGAAGTCCACGGCATTGGTTAACTTTCCGCGCTTGCGGTTGTTGTCCTGCTCAAGAAACTTGGTAATGATCGTGTTGGCAATCAGGGCCGCCTCGTTGCGGTTAGGACTCTCCACGCTCACATCCACCAGCCGGCTGAGACGAATCGGAGAAACTGAAACCGACCCGGAAATCCGTTCCAAAAGCTTCTCTCGGCTTGGCTCGTCACCCTCTTTGGGTTCTTTAGGAAAGGCGAACAGGCCGGGAGTCCGCGATGGATTCTCCTCCTTGGCCAAGCTGGGGGCGTTGCCGCCCGTGTAGTTTGTCTCGCCAAAAAAACCGGCCACCGCCATTTGCCCCAGACGCTGAACAACATTGGTTTCAGCCATTTCGGATAATTTGGCCAACTGCGCGGGGCTGCGCTTCCCTGATTTGAGTCCTCTCAGAATCTTCGCGTTCTGCTGCGTCTCATCCAGCACCATCTCCATCAGCGAGCGGCTTTGCAGGTTTTTGTACTGCGTCTGGAGGTAGTCCTGCCCCTGCATGCCCTCCATCACGAACGACTCCATTCGCATCGAGTTTTCTGTTTCATTATCAATCTGCAATCGAGTCGTCGCGGAGAAAATGGGCGTGGCGGTGAACAGGTAAATCACGCAAAGCACCATCACCACCAGAAACGTGGCAGCCAGCAGCCAGCGCCGCTCCAAGATAATGTGCCAGTAATGACGAAGATTGATGGACTCCTCGAAAAGCCCCTCCTCCCTCGATTCCCCGAATTGTTGTTGCTCCATGGATACGGTTAAAATGCAGACTCGTGGACGTAAATCAGGTCATCCGGACTCAGCCAGATTTTCTTGGCCGGGTTCGTCTCTTTTTTGAGTTTATCCAGGTCATAGGTTTTGGTGACACCTCCCCGGGTCAGGTCAATCCTGCTCGTCCGGGCCAGCTTGGTAAACCCCCCCGCCTGAGCAATCCCCGACAGGATGTCCAGCCGTTGCTCCGCCGGTAAATCGATCAGGCCCGGCTTGCTCACTTGACCCATCACGGTGACATTGCTGACCCGGTAGGTCTTGACGAGCACAAGTACGTGAGGATCGCGGATGTAATCCTTCATAAGCAGGTCACGAATGTGCCTCTCCGCCTCGGCGGGAGTTTTCCCGGCCACCTCAACACTGCCCAGCAGGTAAAGTGTCACTTCGCCAGTCGATGACACGCGCAACTCCAGGCCGCTGTTGTCCTTGCCGCTAAACTCCTCCTCACCAAACACGTTGACGGTGAGCATGTCGAGGGCTTCAATTTTGCGGTCGGTATCCACCTTGGTGCCCGCCTTGGCCTTGGCTGTCGCTGGTTCCTGTGCAAACGCCGCTTGGCCAAGCAGGGCGCACGCAGCAAGCAAGCCGCCCGCCCGCCGACTCCATTTTACAAAAGTTTTCATCTTAATAACCCACCGAAAGCCCCAACATAACGCGATTGACGTTGTAGTCAATATTCCCCTTGTTGCTGTCGAACATGTCGAAGCTGTAACTTAACTGCGCGTTCATCCACTGGTTGACCCGGTAGGTCAGGCCGGCGTTGGCGCGCAGCCATTTGTATTGGCGGCCATCGAGCGACTCGTAATCATCAAGTTCGTACATCACGCTCGCATCCGCCGCCAGTTTGCCTTCCGTGCCGATTTCCTGATTCAGCACAATCGAAACCATGTCCGCCGCATACCCCCAATCCGGGCTTTCCACCGAGACTCGGCCTTCCCGCAAGTAGGTGAATGTGCCCGTGCGCTTGGCCGTAAATTCGTACTCAAGCGACACCTGAAAAACCGGCATCCCATGTGACCCGCCGCCGCCGCCGTTGGCCAAGCGGTCAAACTCCCGAACTTGATACCCCACCCGGGCACGCCCTGTAAGTTTCTCCCGAAAATCACCGTCAGCCTCGACGAAAAAGCCGCCAAAATCAGAGTCCGGGCGCTGGGACATCCGTGAGATGTTTTTACCCACAGTGGTCTGCCCGTAAAAACCGCCGCCAAACATCTTGATCTTCGGGAACGCCTGCCAGCCGAACCCCAGCGCCCCACGCACGCTGGAAACATCGTAAAGCGCGTACGGCGTTTTGCCTCCAAACACATCTGTGTAATAATAATGCGGCTCTTCGGAATAATCCGAGGCGTTGTAGCCGGCGGAAGCGTAAAGACTCGTCTTGGGGCTGAGGATGTAGTCGACTCGATAGCGGTCGCTGAAGTAAACGCGCTCAACCAGCCGCTTGCGGTCCGCCAAGGCGATCGAACGCTCACGGCCGCTCAGGATGGAGTTGTCCCAGCGGATCGAGTCGGTACCGGTTATCCTGTATTTCCCTTCCTTTTGGTAGTTGATGGCGAAGGTCAGGGCGTGGTTGGCGCTGTTGATCTCGCTGTTCTCGGCGTACCAATTCTGGCTCAGCGTGTAGTCGAGGCCGATGTAGTTGCTGTCGAGAATGTTATCGCCAAACTGCAGACCAACGCCCGGTGAGAGGGTCGTCACCAGGTCGTCGACTTTCCCCAAATCATCGCTCAACAAAAAAACGTTGTCGTCGTACCTCTCCGACAACGAGACGTGGGGCAGAACCACGACCGGCCCGACGATCGGCGCCAGCACGTCCTCCGGCTCGATGCCGTGTGCTGACTCCACTTGGCCAAGCGCCAGCGCCGCCGTGGCCAAGCCGATGATCCCTCTCTGTTTAAAGCAGTCCAAAGTTTGTGGCCGGTGCTTAATCCGGCCGTTCCTCCCCGCGCACGGGGCCGACTTGGGTACGCTTTTTGCCAAGGGATTGCAAAGCAATAACAGCCAACGGTTTGGCGGTTTTTCTCCTTTCCGCCGAGTCGGGGCGTTCCTACTCTGCGCGCGTGGACGACTTGTTCCAAAACTCGATCGGCGCCGCCACACGCTTCTGTGCGGTGTACGGCCAGCCGATCCGCCACTCCGGCTCGCCGGCGATGCACAACCCCGCCCTGGCCAAGCTGGGGCTGGACTGGTGTTACCTCGCGTTTGAGGTCAGCCCGGACGCGCTTGGCCAAGCGATCGAGGGGGCGCGGGCGATGCACTTCGCCGGCCTCAACCTCACCGTCCCGCACAAGCTGCTGGCCGTCGATCTGGTCGATGCGCTCGACGAGTCCGCAAAAACTTGGGGCGCGGTGAACACGATTTGTTTCGAGGTGAAAAACGACTCCGGCGACTGGACGCCGCTTGGCCAAGTCGCCGGCCCGCCCTCCGGCGAGGTTCGCGCAAAAGGCTACAACACCGACGCCGACGCCATCACGCTGGCGTTGCAGCAGGATCTCGGCCTGAGCCTGGCCGGGCAGCGGGTGTTGTTGCTTGGGGCGGGTGGGGCGGGGCGGGTGGCCACGCTCAAGCTGGCCGCCGAGGGCGTCGCCGAGTTGCATCTGGTCAATCGCACCACAGCCAAAGCCGAGCAGTTGGCCGGCGAGATCGCCGCGCGCTTCCCGCAAACCAAGGCCGTTGTCGGCTACCCCGAAAACATCGCCGGCAAAATCGACCTCCTGCTCAACGCCACGTCGCTTGGCCTCAAGCCGGGCGACTCGCTGCCGCTCGACGAGTCGCAGTTCAGCCTCGCCAACGCGCCGGCGGTGTTCGACATGATTTATCAGCCAGCCGTCACGCCGCTCTTGGCCAAGGCGGCCGACGCTGGATGCCGCACCGCCAACGGCCTCGGCATGCTGCTTTGGCAGGGGGCCAAGGCGCTGGAAATCTGGACCGGCCAAGCGGCCCCCATCGACGTGATGCGCGCCGCACTCGAGTCGCACATTACCAGTGATGAGTGACGCCGAGCTGACTTTTTGGATGCGCGCTCCGTTCGTGTTTTGGAGCTTCGTGTTCTTCGTGTTTGGCGCGGTAGTCGGCAGTTTTCTCAACGTCTGCATTTACCGGATGCCACGCGACTTGAGCTTGGCCAAGCCGGGGTCGCAGTGCCCCAAGTGCGGCTTTGCGATCCCGTGGCGGCTGAATATCCCGATCGTGAGCTGGCTTTGGCTGCGTGGGAAATGCCGGCAATGCGCCGCCCCGATCTCACCGCGCTACCTCGGCGTCGAGTTGCTCACCGGCTTGGCATTTCTCGCAAGCTGGCTGGCGTTTGGGGAGCAAACGACGACGGGAGTGCTTCTGGCGTTGACGTGGGGCTTCGTGCTCGCGGGGCTGATCGCCGCGACATTCATCGACTTCGAGCATTTCATCATCCCGGACCAAATCACGCTTGGCGGCGTGGCGGCGGGCTTTCTCGTCTCGGCGGCGTTGCCAGCGCTGCATGATGTTGCCGAGCCGACCGACTCGCTGATGGCGAGCGGAATGGGCATCCTCGTTGGCGCCGGATCGGTGCTCGCCGTGCTGCAACTGGGCAAACTGCTGTTCGGCAAGGTCCGGGTGACGCTTGGAGACGGCGAGCCAGCAATCTTTACCGAATCAGCGCTGCACCTGCCGGACGAAGTCGTGCCGTATGAGGAGATCTTTTTTCGCAACTCAGATACGATTCGCCTGCACGCCAGGCGGGTGGAACTGATCGACCGCTGTTACACTAATCTCGACGTGGCACTCTCGCCCAAGCGGTTGACGATCGGTGATGAGTCATTCGACCCGGAGACGGTTCCGTTTCTCAAGGCGGAGACGGATGAACTGGTGATCCCACGCGAGGCGATGGGGTTTGGCGACGTGAAATTCATGGCGGCCATCGGCGCGTTCGTCGGCTGGCAGGGGGCGCTGTTTTCGCTGATGGCCAGCGCGGTGGTTGGCGCGGTGGTCGGGGTGGTGCTGATCGCGATCGGCCGGCGCGACTGGTCGGCACGACTGCCATACGGGCCGTACATCTCGCTGGCGGCGGTGATCTGGATTTTCTTTCGCGAGCCGATCGTCGCCGCATTGCTCCCGCCTGGCCCATAGGCCAAGCGCTTGGCCAAGCGGAGTCAGAGCAGGCGGGGCTGCAGTTCCTCCTTGGCCAAGGCCTCGCCGATGCTTTCCACCCGGGCGCGGCGCTGCTCCATGATGTGCTTGTCGAGCGCCGGGTCAAACGCCACCGGGTAGTCGCCGTCGTAACAAGCCATGCAGAAGTTCTCCGGCGGCAGGCCGGTCGCCTTCACCATCCCCTCCTGCGACAGATACGCCACCGAGTCGGCGTTAAGGTAGTCACAGATTTCCTCGATTGAATGGTTGGCCGCCATCAGCTTTTTGCGATCCGGAAAGTCGATTCCGTAAAAGCACGGGTTCATGTGCGGAGGGCAGCTCACGCGCACGTGAACCTCCTTCGCGCCGGCTTCCTTGAGGTTATTCACCCGCGCCTTGCTCGTGGTGCCGCGGACGATCGAGTCGTCCACGATGATCACCCGCTTGCCGTCCACCAGCTCGTTGATGAGGTTGAGCTTCACGCGCACGTTGAAGTCGCGGATGAGCTGCGACGGCTGCAGGAAACTCCGGCCGACATAGTGGTTGCGCACAAACGCCATCTCGTACGGCAGGCCGGTCTCAAGCGCGTAGCCCAGCGCGGCGCAGTTGCCGCTGTCCGGCACCGGTACGACGAGGTCGGCCTCAACGGCGGTTTCCTTGGCCATCTCACGGCCCATGTTGACACGCACGCCGTAAACGCTCCGGTCGGATATAATCGAGTCCGGCCGGCTGAAATACACATACTCAAAAATGCAGAACGCCCGGCGCTCCTGCATCGGGAAGGCGCTGATCGACTGGATGCCGTCGTCGTTGATGATGACGATTTCGCCCGGCTCGACGTCGCGCACGAACTCGGCCTGGATCAAATCAAACGCGCATGTCTCGCTCGAGAGCACGTACGCGCCATCCAGTTTGCCGATGGAAAGTGGCCGGAAGCCGTGCGGGTCGCGCACGCCGATCAGTTCGTTCTCCGTCATGACGACCAGCGAATAGGCGCCCTGAATCCGCTGCAGACTCTGCACGAGGTTGTTTTCGCTGCCGTTGGTCGGCCGGGCCATCAGGTGCAGGATGATCTCACTGTCCACCGTGGTCTGGAAGATGGAGCCGTTCAACTCCAGTTCCTCCCGTAACTGCGCAGCGTTGGTGAGGTTGCCGTTGTGGGCGATGGCGATCTGCCCCTTGCTGCAGTCCACCGTCAGCGGCTGGGAATTGCGGTGGTGCGACGAGCCGGTCGTGGAGTAGCGCGTGTGGCCGACCGCCATGCTGCCCTTGAGACTGGCGAGCGCGTTGCCCTTGAACACCTGCGGCACCAGTCCCATTCCCTTGTGCGCGCGAAATTGGCCCTCCACGCAGGTCACGATGCCGGCACTTTCCTGTCCGCGATGCTGCAGCGCGTAAAGCCCGTAGTAGGTCAGCTCCGCCGCGTTTGCATGGCCGTACACTCCGAAGACGCCGCAGTAATGCCGGGGTTGTGTGTCGCTCATTGTACCATGGCTCGTGCAATGGTGTTCCACCACACGTCGTGGAGTTCGCTCAGCTGCCACGACAAATGGGTTTCCCCGGCCGCGATGTCAAGCGTGTCGCCGCCGGAGACGGTGCCGATCCGCGCCGCCGGCACGCCGAGCAGCTTGGCCCGCTCGATCGCCGCCCCGGCCTCGGCCTCAGCCGCCGTGATGACCACCCGCCCGTGCGACTCGCCAAAAAGCAACGCGTCGATCCTCGCGCAGTCGATTCCCTCGAGATCGATCGTCACCCCCGTGAGTTTCGGCGTGTCGCGGGCGGTGAGTTGGGAAATGCAGCACTCGGCCAGCGCCACGGCCAAGCCGCCCTCGGCACAGTCATGCGCGCTCTTCACACAACCCGTTGCGATCAGGCCAAGCAGCGCATCGTGCAACGCGCTCTCCTTGGCCAAGTCGCACGGCGGCGGGGCACCCTCCTTGCGGCCGTGCTCGGTTTGCAGCAGCGCGGAGCCGCCCAAGCCGAGCAGCGGATCGTCGCCATTCACCGCTTGGCCAAGCAGGATGACGGCATCTCCCTCATCCTTAAACCATTGGCTCGTAATGTGTTCCGGCTTCTCGACCAAGCCGACCATCCCGACCGTCGGGGTCGGGTCGATGGCCCCGGCCGGGTTTTGGTTGTACAGGCTGACGTTGCCGCCGGTGACCGGCGTGCCGAACGCCTCGCACGCCTCGGCCAAGCCGCGCACGCTCTCCTTGAGCTGCCAAAACAGTTCCGGGTTGTGCGGATTGCCGAAGTTCAAATTGTCGGTCGCCCCCAGCGGCCTCGCCCCGGAGCAGACCAAGTTCCGCGCCGCCTCCGCAACCGTGGCTTTGCTGCCCTCGTATGGATCGAGGTACACGTGCGTGCCGTTGCAATCGACGCTCATCGCGAGGTACTTGTCCGGGATGCCGTTCTGCGGCGCATCGGCGGGCAACGGCGGATACGAGTCGGCCTTGACGCGGATGACCGCCGCATCGGAGCCGGGACTAAGCGCCGTGCCGGCGCGCACCATGTGGTCGTACTGGCAGTACACCCAGTTTTTGGAGGCGATCGTCGGCCAGCCGAGCAGCGTGGCCAAGGCGGCCCGTAGATCAGTCAACAACGGGATGTCTTCGAGTTGCAACGCACGAGTCAGCGCGAGGTACGCCGGCTCGCGGGCCTCGCGATGGTACAGGGGCGCCTCGTCCGCGAGCTTGGCCGCCGGGACGCTGGCAACAACGGTGCCGTGATTTTTCACCACCATCATCCCGTCGCCAGTCACTTCGCCCACCTCGGCCCACGGCAGATCCCACTTCTCAAATATCCGTTTGACCTCCTCCTCGCGGCCCTTGTGGACGATGATGAGCATCCGCTCCTGCGACTCGCTTAGCAGAATCTCGTACGGCGTCATGTCAGGCGCGCGCTGCGGCACCTTGGCCAAGTCAATCTCGATGCCGGTTCCGCCGCGGGCCGCCGTCTCGCAGGTCGAGCAGGTGAGGCCGGCCGCGCCCATGTCCTGTATGCCCGCGACCGCGCCGGTGGCGAGCAACTCAAGGCAGGCCTCCATGCACAGCTTCTCCATGAACGGATCGCCAACCTGCACCGCGCCACGCTGTTGCTCGGCCGATTCCTCGGTCAAGTCCTGCGACGCAAACGCCGCCCCGGCCAAGCCGTCCCGCCCCGTCGCCGGGCCAACGTAAAATACCGGGTTGCCGACGCCCTTGGCCGCGCCCCGGGCCACCTGGCTATGCCGTAACACCCCGAGGCTGAAGGCGTTAACGAGCGGATTACCCTCGTAGGAGGGGTCAAAATAAACCTCGCCGGCGACGGTCGGCAGGCCGATGCAGTTGCCGTAATGGGCGATGCCAGCCACCACGCCGCGGAACAGCCGCCGCACGGCCGGTGACTCGAGACTGCCGAACCGCAGCGAGTTCATGCAGGCGATCGGCCGGGCGCCCATGGTGAAAATATCGCGGATGATGCCGCCCACGCCAGTCGCCGCCCCCTGGAACGGCTCGACCGCGCTGGGGTGGTTGTGCGACTCGATCTTGAACGCCACGCCCAGTCCGTCGCCCATGTCGATCACGCCGGCATTCTCCTCCCCGGCGGCGACGAGGACCTTGGGCGACTGCGTGGGAAATGTCTTGAGCAAGGCCCGTGTGTTTTTGTAGGAGCAATGCTCGCTCCACATCACGGAGAAAATGCCCAGCTCGGTGAGGTTCGGCTCGCGGCCGAGAATCTCGAGGATGTGCTCGTATTCCTCCGCTGTGACACCGTGTTCCTCGATGACTTCCGGGGTGATCTCAGGCTCGGGCATCAAGGCAGTCGCCGCGCGGAGGGCGGGGCGTTGGGGGGTGAAACGGAGTCTTCAAGGGATCGGTTCGCATCAGTTCCGGCAACCGGTCGCGGCAAGATAGGGAGGCGAAAAACCGGATGCAAGTCCCCCCTGAAAATAGATGCCAAAAAAGGGGGAGGAAGACGCCCTCTCCCAGCAGGAGAGGGCTGTGGAGAGGGAGAAAACAACCGACGTTCCGGAACTCAAAGCAAACAAATCCTTCTTCAACGATGGCGTCTTAAAAAAACCCCAGCGTTTCACCCTCATCCGGCCTGCGGCCACCTTCTCCCTGAGGGAGAAGGAATCAAGTGGGATGCGCTTGGCCAAGTCCCGGCCGTGAACTTGCCAAGACGCGGACGCTCACACAGGATGCGGCGGCGCGGCCACCGCTTGGCCATGCGCCAAGCCAGCCTTATGAGCCGCTTCCTGCATTTTCCCATTCTGCGTCACATTTGCCTGCTTTGGCTAGTCACGGGGTTGCCGTTGGCCAAGGCGGCCGAGCCGCCCGCCGCTTTGCCGCTGCTGGTGCAGCTCGAGGGGCAGGCGCTGGTTCCGTTTTATCTGGAGCAACAGCAGGCCGGCCTCGGGCGCGTCGCGCTTGGCCAAGCGGTACGGCGACAGGCCAAGCGCATCGCCGCCGGGCAGGACGCGTTGGCCAAGCGGCTCGAGGCGGACGGTGTCCGGGTGACCCGGCGCTACTCCCGGCTTGTCAATGCCATGCGGGTTCGGGTCGCCCCGGAGAAGAAGGCCGCTTTGGCCAAGCAGGCCGGCGTGAAACGAGTTGAGCGGTTGCGGGTTTACGCGCCGCTCACCGCGAAAAGCGTCCCCGCAGTCGGCGCCAAGACAGCGTGGGGCACGCGCGCCACCGGCTTCGACGGGGCTGGCATGCGCATCGCCGTGATCGACTCCGGGTTGGATTACACGCACGCGATGTTCGGCGGCGCCGGCACGAAGGAGGCGTATCAGTCAAACGACGCCAACAAAGTCGAGGAGGGCACCTTCCCCACCGACAAGGTCGATGGCTGGGATTTTGCCGGCAGGGACTACTCCGGCGAGGAGGACGTGCCGCTGCCGGACGGCGACCCGCTCGACCGGTCCGGTTACGGCCACGGCACCCATGTCGCGGGGATCGTCGGCGGAGTCGGCGTGACAAAGCAGGGCCAGCCGTATGACGGCGACTACTACGCTGGGCTGGATTATTCCAGCTTCCTCCTCAAGCCGGGAGTGGCCCCGAAGGCCAAGTTGTATGCGCTGAAGATTTTCGGCGACAACGCGCTCGGCACAACGAACCTCGTCCTCGACGCGCTGGAATGGTGCGCCGACCCCAATGGCGACAACGACTTTTCCGACCGCGTCGACGTGGTCAACCTTTCGCTCGGCTCCACGCTGGGCCTCGAGGAAAAACATGAGGCCGAGGCCGAGGTGTTCGCTCACCTCACGCGGCTGGGCTGCGTGATCGTCTCGGGCGCTGGCAACTCGAACAACAACAATTTCTACCTCGTCGCCGCGCCCGGAGTGGAGCGGTCGGTCATTGCCGTCGGCTCGGCCAAGCACGACGGCGAGGTGTACCGCATGGCAGCGCACAGCGCGCGCGGGCCGTCCTCCCCGTACAGTCTGCTCAAGCCGGAGATCACCGCGCCGGGTGAGTTGATCCAGTCGGCCAGGATGGGGACTGGCACCGGCGGCGCGTGGTTCACCGGCACCTCGCTGGCCACACCGCACGTTGCCGGGGCGGCCGCCTTGGCCATGCAGGCGCATCCCGGCTGGAGCGCCACCGAGATCAAGGCATCGCTGCTGAATACCGCCAACCCGATGCGGCACCAAAACGGCACGCCGTACCCGGAGTCACTTGCCGGAGCCGGGTTCCTCGACGTGGCTCGCGCGGTCACCACCCCCGTGACGGCCATGGCGGAGGGCAACGACGGGCTGACGACGCTGTCACTCGGCGCGCTGGCCCTCGCCAAGCCGTGGGAGGAGACACGGCAAATCCGGGTGGCCAACCATGGCGACACGGCGGCCCAGTTTGCCCTGTCCATTGAGGAAACGGTTACGGAAACCGGCTTTGGCGTCGAGTTGCCGGTGAATCAAGTCACCGTCGCGGCCGGGTCGCACGAGTTGGTGCCGGTGCGATTCCACGCCGACCCGGCCCAGTTCGACCGCACCGGCGACCCGCTCACCCCGGCCAAGCTCAACGACCGCGCCCGAAGCTGGATTTACGAGGTCAGCGGCAAGGTCGTGCTGGCCAACGACACCGGGAAACTGCGGGTGCCGTACCACGCCGTCGTCCGCGCCGCCGCAGACCGGAAAAGCTCACTGTCCCGGCTTGGCCTGCCGGCCCGCGATCTCGTGACGCTCGAGCTGCCGCTCGAGGGCGGCTCGGCGCACCCGAGGCCGCTGGTGTCGGTGTTCGAGCTGGCCGGGATCAGCCCGCGCAACAAGTTGCTCACCGACCCGGCCGACATCGCCGCCGACATACTGGCGTTCGGCGTGGCGTCGGACTACCCGCAAACCGGCTCGGTGGCGGAGACGACGCTTTACTTCGGCATCGCCAACGCCGGGCCATGGACGAATCCGCACTCGTTCCTTTACGACCCGCACCTGCAGATCGACATCGATTTCAACGGCTGGATCGACCACGAGCTGGCCAGTTGCAGCAACGGCGGCTTCATCAAGGATGACCTCACCGTGTCCGCCTACGCCGACGACGTGTTTCTCTCCATCCTCATCCGTGTGCCACGCGATGAGCGCGGCATGGCCGATGCCGGCTACCTCAACGTCTTCCCGCCGAACCAGTACGACACGGTGCCGTTCAACAACAGCGTGATGGTGCTCCCGGTCCCGGCGCGCTTGCTCGGGCTCAACGAGGAGAAAACTGACTTTCAATTTCGCCTGCTCAACCTCGGCCCGGAGCAGTACGGCTACCCGGAGATCGACCGCACGGAGCTGATCCGCTACGACGTGACCCAGCCGGTGGTGCACTCGGCGCTGGGCATCGGCGGCACGGTGATGCACGACGCCAACGCGCCGGTGCACGTCGCCGTGGACCGCGGCTTGGCCAAGCGGAACGGCCTCCGGCCCGCCGTGCTGCTGCTGCACCACATGAACAGCGGCGCCCACAAGTTCGACATCGTGGCGCTTGGCCTCGATGCGGACGACGGCGACGGTGACGGGGCGAGCGACGCCGACGAGCTTGCCGCCGGGACCGACCCGGCCGACCCGGCCTCGGTGTTCGCCATCCTGGCAGCGAGGCCAAGCGCGCCCGGCCCGGAGATCCGCTGGCACAGCGTGGCTGGCAAATCGTACCAAGTGCAGCGGACCGCCGCGCTTGGCCAAGCGTTCGAGACCGTCTCCGGCCCGCTGCCGGCCACCCCGCCGGTCAACGTGTTCATCGACAAAAGCGCGCCCGGGGAGGGGGCGTTTTTTTACCGAATCGTGAAACCGTGACCGCCGTCAGGGCGTATGCCCTTTGCCCCGTGCAAGGGCGAACCGCGAATTATGCAGACTCATTTTCTTCAGATTGACGAACGGGGGCAAATCACGCACCCTCACCGCCCCATGTCCCTGAAACGATTTTTTTGCGGGCTCACGACCCTTGCAGCGCTGGCCTCGGCCGGTGCCGCCGAGATTCCCAGCGGCGCTGTTACACTGGAACAGTGCATCCAGATCGCGCTCGAGAACAACCTCAACCTCCGCATCTCGAATTACCAGCCACGGCTGGCCGGGCTGAATCTGCAGGGGGCCTACGGCGCGTACGACCCACGGCTGAGCCTCGGCGGCACCGACGGATTCCGCGAAAGCAAGGGCCGCTACAATCCACTCGAGTTCACCATCCCGTCCAGTGAAACCGATTCGTTCCGGCACAACATCGGCCTGAACGGCCTGCTGCCGTTTGGCACGCGCTACAGTCTCGGCCTGAACTCCTCCGAGACCACCGGCTCCGACGCGTTTGATTTTCCGTTCGGCAGTTACGGCACCGGGTTTTTTGCCACGGTCACCCAGCCGCTCCTCCGGGGTGCGTGGATCGACGGCACGCGGATGAGCATCAAGCTGCAAAAGCAGCAGGTTGAGAACTCCTCCCTCACCGTCATCCGGCAAATCACGCAGACCGTGTCCAGCGTCGAGCTGGCCTACTACGCACTCATCGCCAGCCGCGAGAACGTGACCGTCGCCGAGGAGACCCTCGCGTTGACGGAGAAAAACTACAGCAACCAAAACCGCCGGGCGGAACTCGGCACCCTGGCCAAGTCGCAGCTGCCCCAGCTCGAGGCCGAGGTCTTTTCACAGAAAGCCTCGCTGCTCTCCGTCCAGAACAGCTACGCCGACAGCGTCAACAACCTGAAGCGCCTCTTGACCGACGATTTTGCCACCGTCCAGAGCACCGAGCTGCTGCCGGTCGGGGAACTCAACCCGGTGCAGACCGTGTTCAGCCGCAACGACAGCTGGAGCAAGGCCCTCAGCCAGCGCCCGGAGATTCTCCAAAGCCAAATCTCGCTCGAGAACGCCGACATCCGGCTCAGGTTCAACAAAAACCAACTCTACCCCCAGCTGGATCTGCGCGCGACCTACGGGCTCTCCGGCAGCGACACCGCCGAGACCCTCCACCGGTACCCCGACGGTACCGTGTCCAAGAATCCGTACAGGGATCCCATCACGAAACGGATCGTCTCCACGGCGTTTGTCGATAAGGCGGCTTCGTTTAATTCCGCCTTCCGGGACATCCGGCACGGCGACTACCCGAACTACTCCATCGGCCTGACCTTCAGCATCCCGATCCCCAACCGCTCGGCCCGCGCCGGCTACAAGGCCGCGCAGTTGCAGAAGGAGCAGGCGGTGTTGCAGCACAAGGAGCTGGAGCAATCCATCATGCTCGAGATCGACCGGCTCATCCGCGACGCCGAGTACCGGTTCGAGCAGATCTCCGTCACGCGGCAGGCGCGGCTCAGCAGCGAACTGGCTCTCCAGCACGAAACCAAGCGGTACGACGAGGGGGCCATCGAGAACTATCAGGTGCTGCAAGCCCAGCGGGATCTCACCAACCGGCGCTATTCCGAGATCAACGCGAAGGTGCAATACCTCACGGCGCTGTCGCGCCTGGCCCAGGCCGAGGGCAGCACGCTCGAGAACAACAACATCAACGTCGAGTTCGAGGAGGAGTAAGCCAAGGCGAAGGGAGGGACGAGTTCCACCTAGTCCCAAATGTTAGCCGCGGTGGTGTCACCAAAAAAAGTTTCGGGCGAGGTGGAACTCGCCCCTCCCCGCGCTTGGCCAAGCGCTACTCCAGCGTGATAACCGCCGTGACCGGCAGATGGTCGCTGGGGTATTGTTTCGTGTTGTCGTACAAGACAATCTCCGCCTCGGACACGCCCACCGTCCCCTTCGTGGCGAGCACCCAGTCGATCCGATTGTTACCCCTTTTATTTTGGCGAAACCCGTTGAAGGTGTTCCAGCCGGTGTTCAGCGCCTTCTTGGCCGTCAGCAGCGTATCCTCAAACCCGCCGCCGATCAGAGTCTTGTATGCCTTGTTGTGGAACGCTGTGGCGTTGAAGTCGCCCACCAGAATCACCGGCAGCTTGGTCTTCAGCGCTTTCACTTTTTTTGCGATCAACTCCGATGAGTTTTCCCTGGCGTTCTGCGACTGGTGATCGAAATGCGTATTCCAAAAGTAAAATTCCTTTTTACTTTCCCGGTCTAGAAACCGCACCCACGTCACCATCCGCGGCAGCTCGTTGCCCCACGACGTGGAGGCAATCACGTTCGGCGTGTCCGAGAGCCAAAAGTCGTCAAATTCCAAAACCTCGAACCGGTCCGGCTTATAAAAGATCGCCATGAACTCACCACGGCTCCCGCCGTCGCGGCCGGTGCCCAGCCAGGTGTACTCCGGGATTTTCGAGCTCAACTCCTTGAGCTGATAAAACTTCCCCTCCTGCGTACCGATGATGTCGGGGTTGTTTTTTTTGATCAGCTCCGCCATGGGTGGCAGGCGATCCGGCCAGGCGTTGGGCTTGCTGTTGCTGGCAAAACGGATGTTGTAAGTCATCACCTTGAGGGACTCGTCCGCGGACAAGCTTGGCTGAAGGAACAGCACACCGACAATTGAGAGAAGCAGGGTTGCTCGCATGCGCCTTGCCTACGCGAATCACCGGTCGTCTACAAGCGGCAACGCTTGGCCAAGCGCTATTGCCCGATGAATTTCAGATCCAAAAACGCCGCCCCGGCCCGGAGCCAAAGCGGGATCGTGGCCAGGCTGACCAGTGTCGTGGCGATCGCCACCTGCGTCGCGATCACCGGGCTGCCGCCGTACATGCGGGAGATCAAAATCGGAAACATCGCCGCCGGCATCGAGGCCTGAATCAGCAACACCTGCCGCAGCTCGGTCGAGCACGGTAGCCATTTCGCCGCCGCAATCATCAGCACCGGCAGCAGCCCTATCCGCAGAAGGATGCTGGTCCAGCACACGCGAAATGCCGACCGGAATTCGCACTCGGCGAAGTACTCCTTCATCATCGCCCCCATCAACAGGATCGACATCGGGATGGCGCACATGCCGAGCATCTCGATCGACTTGGCGGCCACCTCCGGGATGTACTCGCTGAGCCCGGTGGCATTCACGATGAGCGCAGCGACCACCGAGAGAAACGGTGCGTTGAGCGCCTTCTTCCATGCCGTGCTGAGGTCGCCATGCAACAGCATCACGCCAAGCGACCACATCGCCAGCAGGGTCCCCACATTAAACACAAACAACACCGCAACGGCATTGGCGCCAAAGAGCGACTCGCTGAGCGGGATCGGCACGAAACCGAAGTTGAACACGCCGATCGTGATGGCGTACGTGCGCGCCTTCGGCCCGGTCTCGCCCGTGGCATAACGCCGCACCATCCAGCCCACCACTATGCCAATCGCGATGGAGAAAAAACCCACCACCGGAGGCAGCCAGACGTTCTCCGGCTGGCGAATCGCCTCGTTGCCGCTGATCTTGCTGAAGGCCAGGCAAGGCAGCAGCACGTTCATCGCCACGCGCATCAGGCTGTCGTCCGCCTCACGGGTCAGCCAGTTGATCCGGCGAAATTGGTACCCCAAAAACGTGATCAAAAACACCGGCACCACCGCCGAGAAGACTTTTAAAATTTCGGCCATCTGCGCTTGGCCAAGTTAGGCAAGAAAGGAAGCCACGAGTGATTCAAATTCGAGGCGTTGAACGTTTTGGAGCGCGTCAACGTGTTGGCCGGCGTGCATGGCCGACTCCACGGCATCGACGAAGGCGAGCGGATCCCATTGGCCACCGGGAACCAAGCGCTTGGCCAAGACCTCGTTTCCCGTGGTGCCGAGATACGCCTCCACCTGGCTGGCCAAGGCCGGGTAACAGGGATGATCGCCCGTGCGACGACACCAATACTTTGCATTGGGATAATCCGGCTCGCGGCGGTGCATGATCCCGTGCAGAAAACTGCCGTCCGCCGTGCCGATTTCCTGCGAAACCGTATGCGACTCGTCGAGATGGTCGTGCCACAGTAGCGCCGCTGCCTTGGCCAGACGGGCGGCCGCGCCATCCAAGCCAAGCGCATCTACAGCTTGGACAAGAGCCGCGCTGGGCTGCGCTGACGGCCTGACCTCCGGCCCAAGCCCTGGAAGACCTTCAGTTTCAATGGCCAACAAAAACAAATCAAATTTCTCGTTACTGGTGTAAGCCACACTATTTCAATTTATCGTAAAGCTGATAACACCCCACCATGACCATTGCCAAGACAGACAACATGAGAAAAAATTTCCAAACCATCCCCGGGTGCAACCTTTTGTCGATTCGCATAAACAAAAAGTAGGCCGCCGCAATGGCAAGAAATGGCAACAACGCTCCCTGTGCAATCGAGCCGTAGACGATCAACGTGACCGGCTCGCCGAAGATCAGTGAAATTAAAAAGGAAAAACCCACGAGGAGGACTACCCCAATCTTTACCCATTTGGCTCGGTCTTCTTCAGAATCAAATTTTCGAATCTTAAATACTGGAATGCAATCGGCAAAAAGCCGTGAATTGGCAGCTGTGGCTGCAAACACAGTCGAAAACAGGACGCAAAAGCACCCTATCTTGAATAACATCACCCCTGTGTCACCAAACGCTCCTTCATACATGCTGGAAAGTGTGGCGATCATTCCTACATCACCGACTTCTTGCCCAGTGCGGTGCAATGTGGCTGCGCCGAGCAGGAAAAATGCGCAAGTGGCGGCAGTATAAATTGTACAGGAAATCCACGCGTCCCATTTCATCACGTTGAGCCAACCGTGTGCCCTGTCGAGCCAGCCGACCGTATTGTCGTTTTTTCCGGTGAACTTTGCATAGCCTTTTTCCAGACACCAATAGGGGTAGTAAATTAACTCAGACGTCCCGACTCCAATAATGGCAAATGCGGCAAACGCCGTCGTAAATTGATCCGGAAATTTAAACTCAAAACCTTCAGCAATGTTCGATGGAACGATTTTGAATTCGGTGAATTGCAAAGCAACGAGCGCCACAATAGTGAAGATCGTGAACAGTAAAACCATACCAATGCAGACTTTCTCCACCAGCCGATAGCGTCCGGAGAGCAACAAAATTATCGTTACTGCAGCCACCCCGAGTATCATCAAACGATGGCCGATCCCCGGCTCCTGAAAAACCAGTGAGGCAAGTCCGTCCATCATTCCGGCAATCTGGAGACAAGAACCGATATACATGACCACCCAAAACCAGACCATCCACGAGGCTTGAACAGTGATCACGCTGTTCTCCGTTCTCCACGGAAATTGGAATCGAGGCCCTGGGACGCTGTCCATCGCTGCCAAGGTGGTCTTGCTGTGTGTAATGGCGTATCGGCCCAGTTCAACCTGGATAAACACCTTTATCAGACAGCCAAAAATGATGAACCACAAGAGCGAGAAGCCGGCTTCGCCGGCAAGCTTGGGCGTCATAATCAACTCACCGGAGCCCACGATCGTAGCGGTGATGATCAGGCCGGGTCCTAGATGGCGAAGGATGCCTTTGAAGTTTGTCGGTGCTGGCTTGGTGTCCATGAGTTGTTGAGTGGGTGTTAGCTTGACCCGTCAGTTCAATCGAGCTTGACCGGTTTCAAAACGATTTTACGGAAGGCCACCGGGCCGTGGTCGCCCTGCAACATCAGCGGGCCGGTGGGCTGTTCGTCGGCGAACGCCGCCGCCCGCGTCGGGCCGGTCACCTCGACGTCGTGGTGGATCAGCTGCCCGTTGTGGATCACCTTGACGAACCGGGCGTTCGCGATTTTTTTCCCGGCCTTGTCGAAGCGCGGCGCGCGGAAGGTGACGATGAGCTTCTGCCACTGGCCCGGCGGCCTGCTGGCGTTGACGATGGGTGCGGCGCCCCCGAAGCCCTTGCCGTCGGCCCAGCGCTCGTAGACGCCGCCGTTGTCGCCGGAGGTAATTTTCTTTTTCCCGAAGCTGTCGAAAATCTGGATCTCGTACCGACCCTGGAAATAAATCCCGGAGTTCGATCCCTGCGGCACCATGTACTCGATGGCCGCCATCACGTCGCCGTGCACCTGCTTGCTGAACAGATTGCTCGTACGGCCGTTGTCGCCGTTGACGAGTACACCCTTGCCGGCGGCGAGCGCCAGCCTCTTCGGGTTGTCCGGCGCCGGCGTGGCGGTCTTCGCCAGTTTCCAGTCGCCCAGCGGCGCGCGCCAGCCGTCGAGCGACTGGCCGTTGCTGACGGTGATGCTGGTCTTGGCCGGGGGCGGGGGCGGGGCTAACTGCGCCCGCGCTTGGCCAAGCGCAAGCACCCCGGCCGACAGCAGGAGGCGGCGCCAGGCCAAGCGGGATGCCTCACTTGTGATCTCAAAAAAACGCATGCGGCTTCGGGCGGGATAGTATCGGGACGGCCGCTTGGCCGCAATCTTTGGAGTGTGCGGCAAGCGCAACACGACACCGCCTTGAATTGAGCCGAACAGGTTGCGACTGTCTTTTTGCTGTGCGAAAGCGCCGTCGCCGCAACGCTTTGTCGACGCACTCCAAAATTGGCCAAGCGCTCCCCCGGGGCCAGTTGGCATCTGCGTTGCTTCTGTTTTTTCGAAAATTTGGCTTGCAAAGGCGTTGCCAAAAAATAGCCTCTGCTCCAGTCCCGTCCAATAACGGGCCAAAAACACAGACTATATGATAAACCACGGCATGGGGGGCGCGCTTTGAGTCGCCCCAGAGGCGGAAGGCGCCCGTATCGGGCACCCAAGGAGCGAGTAAACGGGAGAATTCGGGCCAGGGAAGTCCGGCTCTTGGCGGACGATGGGAGACAACTGGGGGTGTATTCCATCCAGGATGCCATGCGAAAGGCCAAGGAGCAGCAGCTGGACTTGGTCGAGATTTCACCCAACGCCAAACCGCCGGTTTGCCGGATCACTGACTACGGGAAATATTCCTACGATCAGAAACGGCTACGCAAGGAGCAAAAGAAGGCCACCGTCACGGTCAAGATCAAGGAGATCCAGCTTCGCCCGAACATCGATCCGCACGACTTCACCTTCAAGCTGAACCACGCGATCGACTTCCTCTGCGAAGGCATGAAGGTCAAGGTCATCCTGCGGTTCCGCGGCAAGGAACTGCGCACAAAACATATCGGCCTGCAAACCATCGAGGCGTTCATCGAGAAAATCAAACCGTGGGGAAGCTGCGACACCAAGCCGCGCGAAGCCGGCCGCAGCGTCATCGTCCTCATCAACCCGCTGTCCAAGAACGTGCGGGCGCCGCACCCGAACCCCGAGGAGCGCGCTGTCGAGGTGGAGCACGACGAAATCCGGCACGTCGAGGGCGCGGACATCAAAAAGTCCAGAAGTGGTTTTCGCAACAAGGCGCTCGATAACATCAAGCTCCCGGCGAAAAGCTAACCCGGCAGCACGCCGCGCTTCTCAAGCATCTCCGCCATCACACGGTCCATCATCCGCTCCGCCAGCGGCTGCGTGGCGACGTCGAGTTTGCCGTTGGCTTCCTTAAGCTCGGCTGCCGTCACCGGTGCCTCACGCCCCGGCTTGGCCAACAGCGACTCCACCGCCGCCAGCGCCGACTCGATCGCCCCACGCTGATCCGCCGCCAGCTCGCCGCCGAGCGTCTCCAGCCCTTTTCGTGTGGCCTCCGTGGTTTGCTCGGCGCGCAGCTTGGCCTCGATCCAACGCCGTTCCTCGATGTCGTCAAATGCGTGCTCGACCGATTCCTCGATCATTTGCTGCACTTCGGCATCATCGACCTCCACGGCAGAACTCATCTCGACGAGCTTTTCGTTGCCGGTTTTGATGTCTCGCGCCAGCACGTGCAAAATCCCGTCGGCGTCGATCTCGAACTGTACGCCCACCTTGGCCACGCCCTTCGGTTGCGGCTCGAACTCGAGCGTGAACCGCCCGAGGCTCCAGTTGTCGGCCGCCTTTTCGCGCTCGCCCTGCAGCACGTGGATGAGCACCTCTTTTTGGTAGTCGGCCACCGTCGTAAACGCCTCGCCGCGCTTCACCGGGATCGTTGTGTTGCGCGGGAGGATCACGTTCATCAACCCGCCGAACGTCTCGATGCCGAGTGAGAGCGGCGTCACGTCCAGCAGCAGCATTCCGCTGAAGTCGCCGGACAAAATCCCGGCCTGAATCGCCGCCCCCAGCGCAATCGCCTCGTCCGGATTCTGCGACGTGTTCAGCTCCGGCCCGCCGTCGCCGCACCCGAACACCCCCGACGCAAACTCGCGCACAAGCGGCATCCGCGTCTGCCCGCCGACAAGGATCACCTGATCGAGATCGCCGTTGGCCAAGCCGGCATCGGCCAGCGCCTTGAAGCAATACTCCCGCGTGCGCGTGACAATCGGCTTGGCCAAGCTCGAAAGTTGTTCCCGCGTCAGCGTGTGCTCGAAACTGAATCCTGGCGTCAGAAACGGCAGCTCGATGGCCGTCTTGGCTTCCGTGGACAACCGCGCCTTGGCCTCCTCCGCCGCCTCGGCCAAGCGCGCCCACAGCGCCGGATCACCGGCAACGCTTGGCCCGCCCGCTTGGCCAATCTGTTCGGCCAAGTGATCGATCAACGCGCGGTCGATGTCGTCGCCGCCCAGCTGCGTGTTGCCGCAGGTGGCCAACACTTGAAACACGCCCTCGTTCAACTCGAGGATCGACAGGTCGAACGTCCCGCCGCCGAGATCGTACACCGCCACCTTCGATTTTTCCTTCAGCGAACCCAGCCCGTAAGCCAGCGCGGCGGCGGTCGGCTCGTTGATGATGCGCTCCACCCGCAGCCCCGCCAGCTCGCCGGCCTTGCGCGTCGCGTTGCGCTGGGCGTCATTGAAATAAGCCGGCACCGTGATCACCGCCGCCTCTGGCCGGTCGATCATCCCCTCCGCCGCAATCGTCCGGAGCGCCTTCAGAATCTCGGCGGACAATTCCTCCGGCGACCAATCGCGCCCGTGCAATGGCACCGCCACCGGCCCGCTGCCCTCGGCGCGGATCGGATACGCCATCGTGTCGCCGGTCGACTCCACCTCGCCGCCGCGGCGTCCCATGAACCGCTTGATGGACGTGACCGTCGTCTCCGGATGGGCTGCCCGCCCGCGCCTGGCCTCCCAACCGACCACCGGCTCGCCGGCCGCCGGGACACGCACCACCGACGGCATCAACCGCCGCCCTTGGCCGTCCGCCAACACCAGCGGAATGCCGGACTCCACGATCGCCACCAGCGAATTCGTCGTGCCAAGGTCTATGCCAATAATTTTCCCCACCGCCCAAACCTGCCACGCCCCCGCCGCCCCGGCACGTCAAATCCCCTGCTGCCGCTCCGGCGTTGGCTTGCGCTTGGCCAAGCGTTAACATTGCTGGCGATGCGTTGGGGTTGTCTTTTGGGTTTTGTGCTGCTGCTGACGGGGTGTGCCAGTTACGAGAGCCAGACCGGGGCGTTTCGCGGGGCGTGGAACGGCGGCAGCACGGGGCAGGCCGCGCAGATCGCCAGCCGGGAAGTCGGCAAACGCAGCGACTCGCGCGACGCCGTGGTGTGGTTTCTCGAGCAAGGCGCGGCGCTCCGATCCGACGGCCAGTTCGCGGCCAGCAACCACGCGTTCGAGCAGGCCGAAAAGCGGATCGCGTTTTACGACCGGCAGGCAAAGTTGCGGCTATCGAGGGAGACCACCGGTTTGCTGACCAACTTAGCCACGTTGCCGTATGAGGGGCGCGGCTACGACCGGGTGATGCTCAACACGTATCAGGCGCTGAATTTCCTGCAGCTTGGCCAAGCGGAGGCCGCGCTGGTCGAGTTGCGGCAGGCGCACACTGCGCAGGATGCCGAGGTCGTCCGCAACGCACGCCGCATCGTCGCCGCCCGCAAGTCCGCCGGGGAATACGAGCGGGCCATTCGCGGCGTGCAACTTGACGATCTTCAGCCGGACCTCGCGCTGGACTATGGCGCGTTCGTCAACCCATTCACCGATTTTTTGCACGCGCTCTGCCTCTGGAGCCTCGCTGCTGATGACCGCGAAAACGCACTCGTCTCGCTCCGTCGCATCCACTCGACGCTGGGTGGGCCGGGGTTTCTCGCGGAGGAAATCAAACGGGTCGATCGCATCCTCGGCGGCGCGAAGCATCCCGACCTGACGTACGTCATCTTTGAGACCGGCGTGGCGCCGATCCGCCGCGAGGTCAGGCTCGACGTGCCGTTGCGCAGTGAAAAGGTGCGCTACGTCGCGGCGGCATTTCCCCGGCTCGAACCGCGGGGCCGGCCGACTCCCGCGCATATTGCCATCGGCGGGGAGCGGCACGAGGCGACGCTGATTTGCGACATGGATGCCGTGGTCGGACGCGACTTTCGCACTGAGTTGCCGGCAGTGGTATTGCGCACGCTGGCCGCCGCCGCCGCCAAGGCGGCGATTGCGAAAAAAGTGCGGGAGGAATCCGGCGACCTCGGCGCGATCGCCGCACTGCTTTATCAGGCGACTACCGCCCAGGCCGATCTCCGCACGTGGACCACGCTGCCGAAGGCGTTCCGCGTCTGCCGCGTCGAGACGCCGGGCGACCGCAAATTGACGCTGCTCGTCGGCCCGCAAAAAAACGAGGTCACGGTGAATACCGGCCGCGTGAACGTGGTCTGTGTCAAAAGTTTTGCGCCGGGAGCGCCCTTGCAGATTCAACAGTTTCGACTAAAATAAATCGCAGACATGAAATCGGGAATCAAACTCATCGCCGCCGCCGTGCTGCCCGCGCTCGCGCTGGGCTGCGCCACGGCCAAGTACATCGACCACGACGGCCGCGACAGCGTGGTCAACGTCGGCCAAATCAACACTCAGGACTGGATCCGCGCGGCCGACGAGTTGACGCAATCGCTGCTGCTCTCCGGCGCGATCCAGTCGGTCGCCGGCAAGCCGAAGGTGCTGATGATCGGCCGCATCAAAAACAACACCACGCAGCACATCGACACCGACAGTTTGATGAAAAAAATCCGCGTGGCGCTGAACAAGGGGGGCCGCGCGCTGACCACCACGGCAGTCGGCCTTGACGGCCCGGAGGATGCGTCGTCCAAGGCGGTGCGCGAGTTGCGGGCCGACGACGAGTTCAACCAAGCGACCCTCCCCGGCAAGGGCAATCTCGTCTCCCCCGACTACAGTTTGTCCGGCAAGATCATCCAGAACGACGCCCGCGCCGGCCGCATCAAGCAGTCCGAGTTTGCCTTTCAGCTTTCGCTGACCGACTTGAAAACCGGCCTGGCCGTTTGGGAGGAGGAGAAGCTCATCGTCAAGCAGGGCTCACGCGCTGCGGTGGGGTGGTAAGTTTCCCGGTTCCTGATTGGGACGAGGTGGAACCCGTTCCTCCCGCAGCTCTTTTGCGCTTGGCCAAGCGCAAAAACCTTTCCGAAACCCCAGCTCGCGGTGATACTCCCCGTGCCTTCGGGGCATCATTATGGATTGGCATTTCCGCTCACGCTCACACCACTGCGACGACTGCGAAGCCGCGTTCGAGGACAAGCAACCGTACCATACGATCCTCTTTCGGGGCATGGAAAGCCTGGAGCGCCGGGACATCTGCCCGGGTTGCTGGGAGCAAAAACACAAGGCCAAGCCGGGCGCGATGGGCGGCTACATCTCCCATTGGCAGGGCGTTTACGAGGTGCCGCCCCCGCCCCCGCCTGAGGCGATCCAAAAGGACAACGCCGAGACGCTGCTGAAGAAGCTGATCGAGCAGAACGACCCGGGGCACACCGAGGCCTGCTTCATTCTCGCGGTCATGCTCGAGCGCAAGCGCGTCATCAAAAACAAGGATCAGGTCCGCAACGAGGACGGCGGGCGCATGCTGATCTACGAGCACACGCAGTCCGGCGACGTGTTCACCATCCTCGATCCGGCGCTGAAGCTGTCCGAACTGGGCGACGTGCAGGCCAAGGTCGCCGAACTGCTCGAGCACGGCCTCAACCCGCCCGACACGAATGAAGTCGCGGAGGCCGACGGAGAACCGGAGCCGGTTGCTGCCGCCACAGATGAACCCTGATCCCACCGAGTTGCAGCCGCTGGAGCAGGTGCTCGGACACACGTTTCGCGACGCCAGCCTGCTGCGGCTCGCCATCACGCATCCCTCGGCGTCCGGCAACCAGTCGAAGCCGTCCGACGACAACCAGCGGATGGAGTTCCTCGGCGACGCCATCTTGCAGGCGGTCATTTCCGAGGCGCTTTACCGGCTGCATCCCGACAAGGATGAAGGCCACCTAACCAAGGCTCGCGCCGGGCTGGTCAACGGCGCGATGCTGGCCGCCAAGGCCACCGCGCTTGGCCTCGAGCGGCACCTTGTGCTGGGGCGCGGCCAACGCACAGAGTTCGAGCGCGGCCGGGAGTCCGCGCTGGAGGACGCGCTCGAGGCGCTCGCCGCCGCGCTGTATCTCGACGGCGGACTGGATGTCGCAGGCAATTTTGTCCGGCGTATTTTTGCCGACGAACTGGCCTACCCGGACAACATCGCCGCGATCGAAAACCCGAAGGGCGAACTGCAGGAGCGGCTGCAGGGCGGCAGCGGCGGCTCGCCAACGTACGAGCTGATCGGCTCGTCCGGGCCGGCCCACGCGCGGGAGTTCGAGGTCGCCGTTCATCACGCAGGCAACGAGCTGGGGCGCGGCAACGGTGGCAGCAAAAAGGAGGCCGAGTCGCGCGCCGCGGCCGCCGCCTTGGCCAAGCTGCGTGACGCCTAGCCTGCGTCAAAGTCGAGCGCAATATCGACCGACGGCGCGGAGTGGGTCAGCGCGCCAACCGAGATGAAGTCCACCCCCGTTTCGGCGATTTCGCGGACGGTCTCCAGCGTCACGCCGCCGCTGGCCTCGGTCTTGGCGCGGCCGTCGATCCGCCCGACGGCGTCGCGGAGTTCGTCGCAGCTCATGTTGTCGAGCAGAATGATGTCGGCCCCCGCCTCGGCGGCGGCTTGGGCCTGTTCCACCGAGTCGGCCTCGACCTCAACCTTCAACCCGGGCGACGCCTCACGCGCCAGCGCCACGGCCTTGGCGATGTCGCCGTCGAGGGCGGCGAAATGGTTGTCCTTGATCATCACTTGGTCGTACAGGCCAAGGCGGTGGTTTTTGCCGCCGCCGCAGGTCACGGCGTATTTTTCCAGCGAACGCCAGCCGGGGGTGGTCTTGCGGGTGTCGAGAATCTGTGCCCCGGTGTCGGCGATCTGCTCGACGAACCGGGCCGTGAGCGTGGCCACACCAGCCAAGCGCTGGATGAAGTTTAGGGCGGTGCGCTCCGCCGTGAGCAGCGCGCGGGCCGGTCCCTGCACGCGCAGCAGCGCTTGGCCAAGCGCGGCTTGCTGGCCGTCAAAAATCTCGATGCCAAACTCCACGCGCTCGTCCATCTGCTGAAACACTGCCAAGGCGAGATCGGCCCCGGCCATGACCAGCGGTTCGCGGGCGATCATCGCGGCGGTCGCGATGGCGTCCTCCGGCACCAGGGCCAGGGTCGTCGCGTCGCCATCGCCGATGTCCTCAGCCAGGGCGGCCTGGACAAGCGGGAGGTAATCCTCCGGTACGAGTGGTTCCGGCATCGGCGAAAGTCTTGGCCAAGCGGCCGCCGGAAAGAAGCCCAAACCGTTTTATCTTGCCAAGCCACGGGATGAGCCGGAGAGTCCGGCCATGCCCTTGGTTCAAAAAATGACCGCCCGGCTGGCGCTTACTATCGGGGTGCTGCCGTTCGTTTCCGCAGCCGCCGAACACGACTCAACGCGCTGGGAGAAATCCATCGCCCGGTTCGAGGCGGCTGACAAGAAAGAGATGCCCAAGCCGGGAGGAGTCCTGTTCATCGGCAGCTCGAGCATTGGATTGTGGAAGACGCTTAAGCAAGATTTTCCCGGCGTGCCTGTCGTCCGGCGCGGCTTTGGCGGCTCGCAGATTGCAGACTCGGTGCACTTCGCCGGACGCATCGTCCATCCGTACAAGCCCCGGCAAATCGTCATGTACGCAGGCGAGAACGATGTCGCCAAGGGTAAGACACCAGAGACGGTGCTGGAGGACTTTCAGGCTTTCGTGAACGTTGTCCACGCCAAGCTGCCCAAGACGCGCATCGCGTTCATCGCCATCAAGCCCAGCATCACCCGCTGGAAGTTATCCGGCAAAATGGCCCAAGCCAACGCCCTCGTGCGCGAAGCATGCGGCAAAGACAAGCGGCTGGAATTCATCGACATCTGGCAGCCGATGCTCGGCGAGGACAGCCAGCCCAAGCCGGATCTGTTCGTTCCGGACGGCATCCATCTCAACGCCAAGGGGTACGCGTTGTGGACGTCCATCGTGAAGCCGTTCCTGGCCGAACGCAGGTAGTTTTCGCCGTTTGGCAAGGAGGGGCGCTCCTGCTAAGCTGCCCGTGATGGCGAGTGAACCTTCGACAACCCCGCTGCACGACGCGCAAAACACGCGCGACACCCGCGAACTGCCGATCGACAAGGTCGGTGTGCGCGGCCTCCGGTTTCCCATCCAGGTGCGGGACCGTGCCCACGTGGTGCAGAACACCGTCGCAACGGTCGGCCTGTTCGTCGATCTGCCGATGGAGTTCAAGGGCACGCACATGAGCCGCTTCATCGAGGTGCTGCATTCGCACGGCGGGATGATCCACGTCGAGAATATCCCCGATCTGCTCGCCCGGATGCAGGAGCGGCTCAAGGCCAACACGTCGCACCTCGAGATGGAGTTCCCGTACTTCATCACCAAGCAGGCACCGGCCACCGGACGCGAGGGGCTGATGGATTACACCGTGCGCTTCGAGGCCAACGCCAATGGCAGCGACATCGATTTTGTGATGACCGTGCGCGTGGCGGTGACGACGCTCTGCCCCTGCTCGAAGGCGATCAGCCGGAACGGCGCGCACAACCAGCGCGGCGAAGTCACGGTGGCGATCCGCTCGTCGGAGACGGTGTGGATCGAGGACTTGATCGCGCTCATCGAGGCGTCGGCCAGCAGCGAACTGTACTCCCTGCTCAAGCGGCCTGACGAAAAGGCGGTGACCGAGCGCGCCTACGAGAACCCGGTGTTCGTCGAGGATCTCGTCCGCAACGTGGTGCTCCGGCTCAAGGCGCACAAGCACGTCACGTGGTACCGGGTCGAGGCCGAGAACTTCGAGAGCATTCATAACCACAACGCCTACGCCAGCATCGAGAAGGGCTGAGATGCTGAAACGGATTTTCATCGCGCTGGCCATCGGCTTGGCTGCTCCGCATTTGTCGGCGCAGGTCGACGTCCAGATCGAAGCGCTCAAGCGGCTGAAGGACATCGACCTTGAGGCCAACCCGGCGATCAAAAAAGTCGTGCTCGACACGCTCGAGTCGTTGCGCGGCCAAGCGGTGTTCGTCGAGATCGTGCGCGATTTCAAGTTGCCCGGTCACGAGGCCGAGCTGCTCCGGTACGCCCAGGCGCACCCCGGCGACTCCATCGGGGTCGAGGCTATCCGACTCTCCCTCAACGACGCCGGCTTGAAGCGGATCCGCGACGCCATCGACGGACCGCACGCCACCGGCACCGTCACCGCGCTGGCCAACGCGCAGGTGCCCGAGGCCGGGCCATTGCTGCTGCGCTTGGCCAAGGAGGCCAAGAAACCGCTGGCCCTTCGCACTATTGCCGTCAACGGCCTGGCCAAGGCCAAGCCCGGTGCCCAAGCATTGTTGGCCGAGGCCAAGGCCGGGCGGCTCCCGGCCGACCTCCAGTTTGCCGCCGGCAACGCACTGCGCGGCGTCCGCTGGAACAATCTGCGCGCGCAGGCAACCAAACTATTCCCGCCGCCGCAAGGGCTTGGCCAGGCGCTGCCGCCCTTGGCCAAGCTCGTCACGATGAAGGGCGACATCGCCAACGGCGAGAAGGTGTTCTTCCGGCCGCAAAGCACCTGCGCCACCTGCCACCAGGTCAACGGCCGAGGCATCGACTTCGGCCCGAAGCTCTCCGGCATCGGCACCAAGCTTGGCCGCGAGGCGTTGTTGCTCTCGATCCTCGACCCCAGCGCCGGCATCTCGTTCGGCTACGAGGCGTGGCTGTTGAAGACAAAAAACGGCGCCGAAGCGCTGGGCATCATTACCAGCCAGACCGACGACGAGGTGACGCTCAAGCTGCCCGGCGGCATCGCCATCACCTACAAAACGGCGGACATCACCAAGCGAACGCAACTGCCGACCAGCATCATGCCGCCCGGCCTGCAGGCGACGATGACCCCGCAGGAACTGGTCGACCTGGTCAGCTATATGCACAGCCTCAAGCAGGCCAAGCCGTAGCGGCGGCCGCTTTACAAAACGGAAGCGCTTGGCCAAGCTTTGGCCATGCAACACACTCGCTTGGCTTTGGCCGCAACTATCGGTTTTTTTGCCGCCCCCATGGCTCACTCGGAACCCATTACATTCAAGGCACGCTCGCAGGCGCTCTCCGCAACGAGCGGCGGCAAGTATCAATCGATTGAATCCAAGGTCACTTGGGAGGCATCCAAAACCGCCGTCATCGTGGTCGATATGTGGGACGACCATTGGTGCCCGAACGCCGCCAAGCGTGTCGCCGAAATGGCCAAGCCGATGAACGAGTTGCTTCATTTGGCCCGCGAAAAGGGCATGCTGATCATCCACGCGCCCAGCTCGACGGTCGATTTTTACAAAGGCACACCGGCCCGCAAGCGTGCGCAGAACGCCCCGGGCGCCAAGCCGCCGATTCCGCTCTCCAAGGACGTCCGCTGGGGCACCAATTGGTGCTGGCCGGACAAGTTCCGAGAGACCGAGCTGCCGATCGACGACGCCGACATGGGCTGCGACTGCGAGGAGGAATACCCGATCCGCGAGGCGTGGACGCGGCAAATCGACCTCATCACGATCGACCCCGATCGCGACGCCGTCACCGACAACGGGCAGGAGGCGTATAACCTGCTCGCGCGGCACGGCATCGACAACGTCATCCTTATGGGCGTGCACCTCAACATGTGCGTGCTCGGCCGCCCGGTGGGCATCCGGCAGATGGTCGCGCTCGGCAAAAACGTCGTCCTCATGCGTGACATGACCGACACGATGTACAACCCGAAAAAGCGGCCGTTTGTCAGCCACTTCGCCGGCACCGATCTCGTCGTGCGGCACGTCGAGAAATTCTGGTGCCCCTCCATCACCAGCACCGCCCTCACCGGCAAGCCCCCGTTCCGGTTTAAGGACGACCCGCGCGAATAACGCCCGGGCGGTGGCGATTCCGGGCTTGAAATCGGGGCGGGGTTCGTTACGTTCGCGCCCCGTTTTCTGCAAAACGGATTCCCAATCATGCCTTTAGGAAACGATCTTCGCAGAGGGATGGCCATCAAGCACAAGGGCGAGGTGGCCGTCGTGCTGGAGTGCCATCACCGCACCCCACCCAAGACGCGCGCGTTCGTGCAGGCCACGCTGCGCAGCATTCGCACCGGCAAATCGCTCGACACCCGGTTCAGCTCCACGGAGAAAGTCGATGTGATCCCGCTCGACCACCGAAAGATGGAGTACAGCTATCGCGACGGCGACGACTTCGTTTTCACCGACCCGGAAACATACGAGCCGGTCACCATCACGCCGGATCTCGTCGGGGATGCGGTCGAGTACATGGTCGAGAACTGCCCGGTCGGCATCACGTTCATCGAGGGCAACCCAGCCGTTATGGAATTGCCAGCCAGCGTCGTGCTCACCGTGACCGACGCCCCGGATGGCGTGAAGGGGGACTCCACCACGAACGTGATGAAAACCGTCACCCTCGAGACTGGGAAGACCATTCAGGCACCGCTTTTCATCAAAACGGGCGAGCGACTGAAGATCGACACGCGCGAGGGGAAATACATGGAGCGCGTGAACAAGTAGTCCGGCTCGAACACTTTTTTGTGAGCGCCCCGCTTGGCCAAGCGGGGCGTTTTTTGTCACTGCTCCGGCTCGAGCCGGGGCCGGAATTTGTATTTCTTGGCCAAGGCCTGCACGCTGCGAAGGGACTTCATCCCGCCGGTGCAGGACGCCTCGGAAAGGCAGGCACCGGCGGCGCAAACCGCCGTCTCGAGGCACTTGGCCAAGTCCCACCCCTCGTGCAGGCCAAGCAGCATGCCGGTGCAGAAGGCGTCACCCGCGCCGGCCGCGCCGACGATGTCCCGGGCCGGGATGCGCAGTGAGGATTGCAGGACATCCTCGCCCTTACGCGTGCGGACAAAGCCGCCCTCCGGAAAGTGGATCACCACCAGCTCGCCGACGCCCATTTGCAACAGCGCCCCGGCGGCGTGTCGCAGCGCCACGGTGTCCAGTTTGCCGTCCTCCTGCCGGATCTTAAAGCCGGCCGTCTTGCCGGCCTCGACCTCGTTGAGGATGCAGTAGTCGGTGTGCTGAAGTGCCGGGGTGATGACGCTGGCAAACCGGTCGCTGTCCTCGCTCACGACGTCGATGCTGGTTCGCAGCCCCGCCGCCTGCGCCGCCGCCAGCAACTTGGCCGCCTTGGTGCCGTGTTTCTTGTCGGCGCTGTCCATCTCGTCGAGAAGAAGCAGATAGCCGAGGTGAAAAAAACGGGCCTTGGTCTTGGTGAAATCCAGGTTGCCGCCGTCCCAGAGCGCGTTGGCGCCGCGGTTGTGAAAAAACGTCCGGTCACCGCCCTTGGCCTCGGTCATGACATCGGTGTAAGAGGTCGGGGCGTCGGCGGTGGCCTTGAGGTGCTTGGTGTCGATCCCGTATCGGGTGCAGTCGTCGAGAATCAGGTTGCCGAATGCGTCATTGCCAACCAGTCCGGCGGCGGCCAGCGGGATGTCGACCCCCAACTTGGCCAGGTTGACGAGCAAGTTGTACGGTGAGCCGCCGGTGCCGGTGATGGCGGCCCCGGTGATGTTGGCTAATTGCTCCCGCTGGGGGTACACATCGATCATCTTCACCTGATCGATAATCCAGTTTCCACCAGCCAAAACCCCCTTGCGGGTGGATGCTTTTGTTGCAGCGGGCATTGGAAACGAAAACCGTGCCACCGACGCCGGCCAATTACCAGTCCGGAGTTGCGCTAAATCAGTTCCAGCGAATCGGCCTCGACCTTGACGGCGGCGGCCTGGCCAATGAAATCAAGCCGTAACAGCACGGTGGTCATCCCGAAGCGCTCCTCCACCCAGCCCTCCTGCCCCTGCAGCGGGCCGGATCTGATGATCACCCGGCTTCCCACCCCGATTGTCGGCTCGACGCGAATCTCTACCTCCTGTTCAAGCGCGAAGAGAATATCGCCCAACTGCCCTATAAACTCCTCTTGGTCAGGGACCTCCAGCATGTTGGCGACGTAGTTGCTCTGCACCGCCACCTGCCGTGTTTCGCGGTTGAGCTGGAGGAACACGTAGCCGGGAAACAGCGGTTTGTGGAAGGTGACCACCTTGCCGCGATATTTCTTGGTGCTGCTGTAGGTCGGAAGAGTGGTCGGAAAGTGGTAGATTTTTCCATGCTCGACGAGCTTCTTTTCGCACCGCGGCCTCACGTGGGCCACGTACCAGTCCAACGCCTCTCCCTGCGATTCGCCGGTGTCCTCCATGACTTCCGTGATCTCCTCCATCTCGGCCCGGAACGTAGTCCATCTAGCCAGCCGAGACAACGGCGTAGTTCCGTTTGCCGCGGCGCAGCAGCAGGTATTTGCCGAACAACAGGTCGTCGGATTGCAGCTTGTGCTGTTCGTCGTCAACGCGGTGACTGTTCACGTACACGCCGCCGCCCTTGACGTCCTTGCGCGCCTGTCCTCGTGACGAAGCCAGGCCGGCCTCGTGCAGCAGCTCCGGCAGCCAAATCCCCTCGCCGCCAAAACGATCCCGCCCAATCTCGTGTGTCGGCACCTCGCCGGCAATCTCCCGGAACGTCGCCTCGGTGATGCCGTCCAGGTCGCCGCCAAACAAAATCTCGCTGGCGCGAATCGCCTCGTTGGCCGCCTCCACGCCATGCACCAAAGCCGTCATCTCCTTGGCCAAGGTCTTGTGCGCGATGCGGGCGTGCGGTTGCTCCTCGTGCTGCTCGGCCAAGCGCTCCACCTCGTCGCGTTGCAGGAAGGTGAAATACTTGAGGTAACGAACGACATCCCGGTCGTCGATGCGCACCCAATACTGGTAAAACTGGTAGATGCTCGTTCGCCCGGCGTCGAGCCAGACGGCGCCGGCCTCGGTCTTGCCGAACTTCGTGCCGTCGGCATTGGTGACGAGCGGCAGCGTCAGGCCGAACGCCTGCCGGTTCTGCCGGCGGTGTATGAGGTCGATGCCGGCAGTGATGTTGCCCCACTGGTCGCTGCCACCGATCTGCAATTCGCACTTGTGCTCGCGGAACAGATGGTCGAAGTCGAGCGCCTGCAGGATCATGTAGCTGAATTCGGTGTAACTGATGCCGACATCACGGTCCTCCATCCGCGCGCGCACACTCTCCTTGGCCACCATGGCGTTG
Organism: Verrucomicrobiota bacterium; assembly: GCA_014382705.1. Taxonomy (GTDB): domain Bacteria; phylum Verrucomicrobiota; class Verrucomicrobiia; order Limisphaerales; family UBA1096; genus UBA1096. Next base: position 91,864 of record JACNJE010000082.1, read on the forward strand.
ACCTTGAAATGTTTGCCGTAGTCGCGCAGCACGTCGAGGAACGAGAGCGGCGCGGTCCAGTCGGCGTTGTCGACCAGCAGCGCCGCGTTGGCCTCGGCACCGAAATCGAGAAAGGCGGCCAACTGCTTTTTCACCCCCTCAATGTTCGCCTTAAGTTGCTTGCGGGTAAGGAGTTGTCGCTCGTCGCTCTTGCCGCTCGGGTCACCGATCGAGCCGGTCGCCCCTCCGGCGATGACGATCGGCTTGTGACCAAACTGCTGAAAACGGCGCAGCGCCAGCAACGGCACGAGGCTGCCGATGTGCAGGCTGTCAGCTGTGGGGTCGAACCCGCAATACAGCGTCACCTCCCGGTTGGCCAAGCGCTTGGCCAGCCCGTCCCGGTCGGTGCAGTCGGAGACCAGGCCGCGCCATTCCAGTTCCTCGATGATGTCCATAAAACGGCACGTGTTATGGCGGCTTGGCCGTTGAAAGTCGAGGGCCGACCGCTTGGCCAAGCGCTTGGCCGACAAAAAACCGGGCGGGATAACCCGCCCGGTTGCAAATCGGTTGACGACGACGCGTTACTCGTCGGCCTTGGTTTCCGCTTCGGCAGGGGCTTCCGCTTCGGCAGGGGCTTCCGCTTCGGCAGGGGCTTCCGCTTCGGCAGGGGCTTCCGCTTCGGCAGGGGCTTCCGCTTCGGCAGGGGCTTCCGCTTCGGCAGGGGCTTCCGCTTCGGCAGGGGCTTCCGCTTCGGCAGGGGCTTCCGCTTCGGCAGGGGCTTCCGCTTCGGCAGGGGCTTCCGCTTCGGCAGGGGCTTCCGCTTCGGCAGGGGCTTCCGCTTCGCCCTCGGCGGGAGCCTCCGGCTCGGCTTCGGGCGGGGCTTCCTCGGCGGGGGTCGCCGGCGCTTCTGCCTTGGCTTCCGGCTCGGCAGGGGCGGCGGCTTCCGGCTCGGCGGCCTCGGCCTCGTCACCGAAGGTGTCGAAGGCATGCTGCAGGGCGACGAGATCCTCGCCCGGCTTGAGCGCGTCGAGCACGGCCTCCTCCTCCTTGAGCTGTTCCTGCGAGTAATTGGCCGCCTTGATTGAGAGGCCGATGCGGCGGTCCGCCCGGTCGATCTTGATCACGCGGGCGGTCACCTCCTCGCCCACCTTGAGGACGTCCTTGATTTTCTCGATCCGTTCCTCGCTGACCTGGCTGATGTGCACCAGCCCGTCGATGTCGTGCTCCAGCCCGACAAACGCGCCGAAGCTGGCGAGCTTGGAGACCTTCCCTTCGACGAGGTCGCCGATCTTGTAAAACTCGTCGATCTTGTCCCACGGATCCTCCGCAAGCTGCTTGATGCCGACGGAGATGCGCTGGTTTTCGCGGTCGACCTCGAGCACCTGTGCCTCGACTTCCAGCCCCTTCTGCAACACCTCGGACGGGTGGTTGATCTTGCGGGTCCAGGAAATGTCGGAAACGTGGATCATGGCGTCGAGTCCCTCCTCGAGCCCCATGAAGGCGCCGTAGCTGGTGAGGTTGCGAATCTTACCGCTCACCTTTGCGCCAACCTTGTATTTCTCCTCGGCCAGATCCCACGGGTTGGTGTCGAGCTGGCGGATGCCGAGGGAGATTTTCTGCTCGTCCTGGTTGATGCCGAGCACGACGGCCTCGATGTCCTCGCCGGCCTTGAGCACCTCGGACGGCTTGTTGATGCGCTTGGTCCACGACAATTCGCTGACATGCACCAGCCCCTCGACTCCCGGCTCCAGCTCGATAAACGCGCCGTACGGCATGAGGTTGACCACCCGGCCAGCAATCTTGCCGCCGATGGGGTATTTCTCCTCGATCTTGTCCCAGGGATTGGCCTGTTTTTGTTTCAGGCCGAGGCTGACCCGCTCGCTCTCCTTGTTGATGTCGAGGATGACCACCTCAAGTTCCTGGCCGGTGGCCAGCATTTGGGAGGGATGCGTGATGCGGCCCCAGCTCATGTCGGTGATGTGCAGCAGGCCGTCCAGGCCGTTCAGGTCGACGAACGCGCCGAAGTCGGTCAGGTTCTTGACTGTGCCCTTGCGGATGTCGCCCGGCATCATGTCGTTGAGCAGTTCCGCGCGCTTGGCAGAGCGTTCCTCCTCGATCAGTTCGCGGCGGCTGAGCACGATGTTCTGCCGCTCGAGGTTGAGCTTCATCACCTTGAAATCGTAGGTCTGACCGACGTACGGCTCGAGGTCGTGCGGGGTGGTGACGTCGATCTGAGACGACGGCAGGAACGCCTCCACGCCGATGTTCACGATCAACCCGCCCTTGACCGCCGCCTTGACGCGGCCCTTGATGTGGCCCCCCTCCTCGCAGATGGTCTTGATGTTGTCCCAGTTCTTTTTGAAGATCGCCTGCTCGTGGGACAACACGACCATGCCGTCGCGATCCTCGAGCTGGAGGATCAGCACGTCCACCTCTACCCCGAGCTTCAATTCCTCGTCGTGATCCTCGAATTCGTTGACCGGCACGGAGCCTTCGCTCTTGTAGCCGATGTCGATCATGACATCCTTCTGGCGGATCTCAATGACCGTCCCCTTGACTATTTGGCCGGGGGCAAAGCTGACTTGGCTCTGCGCCATGGCCTCTTCCATGGTTAATGACATTTTATTATTTTATAAATGGGAGTAAGTTTTCCCTGCGAAAACCGATTGCCCGTGAAAGGCGTCCGAAGACGGGGCAACCGGGTTAAAGGTTAGTTACTCGGTTAACGATTGTTTCTCAGCTTCAAACGGGCGGCCCGCAATCACGGGGCCCAGCGGCGGGGCAACATACGTACGGCCAAGCCGATTGCAAGCGCCTTTTGCCCTTATTCGAGGGCCTCCATCGCGCGCCGGGCCTCGCGGCGGACGAAGTCGTAACTGTCGCGGGTCAGTTTCCTGATCTCGGGCAGGGCCTTGCGGGCGGCCTCGCCCGCCCGGCGCAGGGCCTGGCAGGCGAAGAGGCGCACCAGCGGCTCCTCGTTGCCGAGAGCCGAGATGTACAGGTCGACATCCCGCACGCGCACCCGGCGCAGGGCCTCCAGCGCCACCTGCCGATCCTCGCTCGTGTCCAGCCGGGCAAATAACTCCGGCCCGGCCGGCCGGGCGTCGGAGCCCAGTTCGCCCAGCTCGCGGATCGCGGTATGCCGCACCTTGGCCGACGAGTCGCCCAGCGCCGGCCTGAGTGCCGACAGCAGCTTGCGGTCATCCGGCTCGACCTTGGCCAAGGCGTTCAGCGCGCTGGCCCGCACGTCCGCATCGGCGTGGGACACGGCTTGGCTCAGCGCCGGCAACGCCGGCTTGGCCTCAGGCCCCAGCTTGGCCAAGGCGTCGAAGGCGGCCGACTGGGTTGCGGCGTGCTCCGCCCCGAGCACGCCGACCAAACCCGTCACCGCGCCGCCGGGCAGCTTGCGAAATCCGCCGAGCGACTTGACGACCGCCAGGCGCAGCTCTGTCCCCGCGCCGTCGAGCATGCCGGCCAGCCGCTTGGCCAAGGCCGCGTCGTCGCTGCCAAGCTTGCCGATGGCCCGCACGGCGCTGAGCCGGATGGCGGCATCGTCATCGCCAAGGCTCTCGACCAGAGCCGACGTCGCCCCGCGCGCGCTTGGCCCAAGGCTGGCGAGGGCATCCATCGCCGCCTGCCGGACGAGCGCGTTGTCGTCGCGCATGGCCGCCTGCAGCCGGGGCATTAGGCTGGCCGGCTTGGCGCTCGATGCCACCAGCGCCGCCAGTGCCGCGCCCCGGAATGCCTCCTGTTCGTGCTCCAAAAAAGGCACGACTGCCCGCCGCGCCACCGCGGACTTGGCCCTGATGTTCTTCAGCCCAAGCAGGGCGAGATACGCCGGGGCGCCCGCCTGTTGCGCCTCGAGCGCCGCCACGAGCGCGGGCGCCGCCTGCGGACCAATGTCGCCCAGGCAGCGGGTTTGCCATGCGTCGTCGAGCTTGGCCAACGGCAGCGACTCGGCTGACGCCAAGATCCCCGGCACGGCCGCTGGCCCCATTTCAACCATCGCCTGGCGGCAAGCCGCCTGTTCCTCCCGTGCCGCTTGGCCAAGGTGGGCGATCAGCCTGGGGACGGCCCCGCCGGCATCCGGGCCGATGCGCCCGAGCAGGTCGATTGCCTGGCCGCGCTTGGCCGGGTCGCCATCCCCCAGCCGCTGGATCAAATGCGGGACGGCTTCGCGGCTGTCGGGCCGGAGGTTGAGCAGGGCGTTGATGGCCTCGTGCCGGACACGGTCGCTGTCGTGATCCAGTGCCGGCAACAGCAGCGGCAACAGTTGGCCGCCGGGCAGCCCGGCGCGGTTCAGCGCCTCCAGCCCGTTGGCCATGACGCGGCTGGATGGCTCCGCCTCGAGCCGCTTGGCCAAGTGCTGGGCCGGCTCGCCCGGCCGGTCCATCCAGCCGATGGCCACGGCGGCGGCGGCCCGGACGGTTTCTTCTTCTGAGCCAAGCGCCTCCAAAATCTGCGGGTGCGCCGCCGGGCCGATCTTGCCCAGCGCGGCCCCGGCGGTTTCGCCGATGTATCCCTCCTCATCCGCCAACTGGGCGGAGAGGCGCGGCGCGGCCTCGCGGGCGTCGGGGCCGATGTTGCCGAGCACCCGGGCCGCACCGCTGCGGATGGATTCGCTTTCGTCGTCCAGCGCGTCGATGAGTTGCGGCACCGCCGCCGGGCCGATCCGGGTCAGGGCGGTGACGACCCGCAGCCGTACCTGATCGCGGTAACGTCGGTTGCTGCGGCGCAGGCGCTTGATGAGTTCTGGCGCGGCCTCTTGGGCATCCGGGCCGAGGTTGGCCAGCGCGGTGGCGGCCCAGAAAAACACCTGCTCCTGATCGTCATCGAGCGCCTTGACCAGCGCCGGCACAGCCGGCTTGGCCTTCGGGCCGAGCTGCGCCAGCGAGCGGGCCGCCTCGCGCCGGGCCACCTTGTCGCCTTGTCGCAACTCGGAGATCAACTCTTCCACCGTCGCGCCCGGGACAAGCAGCATCCCGAAAATCAAAATCAACATGGTGGTGAAAATCTTCATGCCCGAAAAAAATCCCGCCGGCGGCGGGATCGAAAGTCGCTCGTCACATGGGCCGCATCACGACAAGAACGGCAGGTTGCCGGTGCTGTCGTTGAACGTGTCGGTCGAGGCCCCGGCTTGGTTGAGCATCGTGACAAACAGGTTGTTCAGCGGCGTGTCGCCGGAATACTGGATGTGCCGCCCCGGCCGAATCTGGCCACCGCCGCGGCCCGCAAGCACGATCGGCAGGTTCTCGTTGTTGTGGCGGTTGCCGTCGCTAATGCCGCTGCCGTAGACGATCATGCAATTGTCGAGCAGCGAGCCGTCGCCCTCCGGGATCGATTTCATCTTCTGCAGCATGTACGACAGCTGCTCGACGTGGAAGGTGTTGATCTTGCTGATCTTCTCCAGCTTGTCGCGGTTGTTCTGGTGGTGCGACAGCGAGTGGTGGCCCTCGTTCACGCCGATGGGGCGGTAGCTGCGGTTCGAGCCGGCGTTGGCCAGCATGAAGGTCGAGACCCGGGTGACGTCGGTCTGGAACGCGAGGATCATCATGTCGCCCATCAGGCGGATGTGTTCCTCGTAACTGTCCGGCACGCCTTCCGGTTTCTCAAGCCCGGCGAGGGCATCCGGATGCGCGGCATTTGTGCCCTCGGCACGCTCGATGCGCTGCTCGATCTCACGGACGGCAGTCAGGTATTCGTCCAGTTTCTGCCGGTCGTTGCCGCTGACTTTCGCCGTGAGCGACCGGGCGTCCTCCAGCACGAAGTCGAGCAGGCTCTTCCGGTAGCGCTGGCGCCTGGCCAGGCTTTCGTCGCGCTCGCCCTCGCGGTTGTTGCCAAACAGCCGCTCAAATACCAGGCGCGGGTTGGTCTCCTTGGCCATCGGCGTGCCGCCGTCCCGCCATGAGACGTTGTTCGAGTAGGCGCAACTGTAGCCGGAGTCGCATTTGCCGGACTGTCGACCGCGCTCGGTGCCCAGCTCCAGCGAGGCGAAGCGTGTTTCGTGGCCAACGCGCTGCGCGGCGAACTGATCCACCGACACACCGGCGCGAATCTCCGCACCTTCACTCTTGAGCGGCTGCACGCCGGTCAGGAACACCCCGGCGCTGCGGGCGTGATCGCCCGGGCCGTCGCCGTTTGCGCGGCCCTTGTCCTGCGTCAGCCCGCTGAGCACGCAGAGGTCGCGCTTCACCGGTGCAAGCGGCTTGAGGATGCGCGGCAGGTCGTAATGCGCGCCGGTGGCGGCCGGCTTCCACTCCTGCATGTGCACGCCGTTCGGCACGAACAGGAACGCCATTCGCACCGGCGGCCGTGCGGCCGCGGCCCCGGCAATCGCTCGCGCCGGGATCATGCTCTCAAGCATCGGCAGCGACACTGCCGCGCCGAGGCCCTTGAGAAACGTGCGTCTGTGAAGATGGTTTTGGTTACTCATCGTCCTTTGTCTTTGTGTTGCTCAACCGGAACGGCTTGCTGTTCACGACGCCGTCCAGCAGCGCCGAGAACCGGTGGCCATTCGCCTTCAAACTCCTGCAAATCTCATCGACCGCGCACTTGTCGTAATACTCCAACCCCCGGCCAAGGGCGAACGTTAGCATCTTCTCCGCCAGGGCGCGAATAAAAGTTTCACGGCTTTTCAGCACGTTTTTCAGTCCTTCCGGCCCGTCGATTGTCTCGCCGGTGGGCAGCTCGCCGGTGGGGTCGATCGGGAATGTGCCGTCCAGATCGCGCCACGCGCCGATGCCGTCGAAGTTCTCGAGCGCGAAGCCAAGCGGATCCATCTTTGAGTGGCAGGTCGCGCATTCGGCCTTGGCCCGATGCTTCTCAAGCCGCTCACGGAGCGAGCCGCTGGTGATCGCCTCCTCGTTTTCCTCCAGCTCCTCCACATTTGGCGGCGGGGGTGGGGGTGGTGTGCCGAGGATCTGCTCCAAAATCCACTTTCCTCGGTTGACCGGCGAGGTGCGCGTCGGGTTCGACGTAATCGTCAGAATGCTCGCCTGCGTCAGGATGCCGCCCCGGCCGCTGCCCTTGGTCAGGCGCACGCGCTGAAACTCCGGCCCGCTCACGCCGTCGATGCCGTAATGCCTTGCCAAGCGCTCGTTGAGGTAGGTGAAATCGGCGTCGATCAGCTCCACCACGCTGCGATCCTCCCGCATCACCGCCCCGAAGAACAACTCGGTCTCGCGCTGCATCGCCGTGCGCAAGCCATCATCGAACGTCGGGAACCGGACCGGATCCGGCGTGACGCCGGCCAGGTTGCGAATCTGCAGCCATTGGCCGGCAAAGTTTTCGACCAGCGCCCGCGAACGTGGATCAGCCACCATGCGCCGCACCTGCGCCGCGAGCACGTCCGGCTTGGCCAGCTCACCGCGCTTGGCCAAGCGGAACAGCTCGGCATCCGGCAGGCTGCTCCACAGGAAATACGACAGCCGCGACGCCAACTCCCAGTCGTCCAGCCGGCGGATCGGCCCGTCGCCGGCCGGGCGCGTGTCCAGCTCCCAGCGGAACAGGAAATGCGGCGACACGAGCACCGCCTGCACGGCCAAGCGCATCCCCTCCTCGAACGACCCACCGTCCGCCGTGACCATGTCCACAAACGACAGCAGACGGTTGACCTCCTTCTCGGCGACCGGACGGCGGTACGCTCTCCCGGCGAACTGGGCCAGCGACTCGCGGGCGACCTGTCGCGCCTCCCCCGGCCTCGGTTGCCGCACGATCACGCGCCGGTGCGACTCCGGCAACGTCGGCTGCGGCGCGTCGAGCGGCCCGACCATCGTCGTGCGCTTGACGAACAGATTCCGGTCGCCCCGCAGCGCCGGGTCGGGTGAGTCGTTGTTCACGTAGTTGTTGAGGTAGGCGACGGAAACCTTGTGCGTGCCTTTTCCCGGCTTGAGTTTGACGACAAAATCGCGCCGCTCCTCCTCAACCACGTTCACCTCGAACGTCTTCACCGTTTTGCCATCGAGACGGATCTCCATCTTCGGCGGTTCCGGCCCGGCGAGCGTCGCGTAGGCGTTGATGCGCAGGAGATAGTCGCCGTTCGTGCGGAACGGGTAACGGATGTCGATGCTGCCCTCGCGCCACAATCCCCAGTAACTGTCGTTCTCGATCCGCACCGTTCCATCGTCACTCGTCGTGCCCCATTTTTTTGTCCGGATGGCCTCCTCGGGCGGGTACGGCGGGATGTCGGTCCGGATCGCGCGGGCGGTGATGTCCTCGGCGGCGCGCAGGTATTTCTCCATCAGGATCGGCGAGAGCGACAGCACGTCGCCGATGTTGTCAAAGCCGTAGCCGACCTCGTCGTTGGGGAAGTCTGCCGCCGGCCGGTAGTCCACCCCAAACAGGTCGCGGACGGTGTTGTTGTACTCGCTGCGGTTGAGGCGGCGCAGCGTGACGCGGCCGGGGTTCACCGGCACGCCGGGGTTCGAGCAGTCAAACTGGGCCAACTGCGCGGAGATGAACTCGGTCAACCGGATGCGCTCCTCCTCGGTTGGCTGCGGCTTCTTATCCGGCGGCATCTCGCGCTGTTGCAGCATATGGCGCACCTTCTCCCACAGGCGCCCTTCACGAAAAAAATCCGGCGCCTGGCCAAGCGCCTCGAGGTTCACCTCCGCCTTGGCCCGCTTGTTGCCATGGCAGTCGTGGCAGTACCGCTCGAGCAGCGGCCGGATATCCCGCGCAAACTCCGCCTGGCCAAGCGCTTGGCCAAGGCCGAACGCCACCATCAACCAAGCCGCTCTGTGGGTCGAAAACGCCATAAATCCCCCGAAAAGATAGCTCAAAAAGTACGCCCCCGCACGCCGGGATATTCAATGCGACTCACGGCAACCGACGCCGTGTCGGTCAACGCGGCAGCGTCTCTGGCAGGTCGGCGATGACGTAGGCCATCACGGCCATCGCCGCGACACACCGGTTGAACTCGCCTTGGTCGAGCTTGTCGATCGTGTCGGCGTCGGTGTGGTGAAACCAGAAATATTTCTCGCGATCCACCTCGAGGTGCATCACCGGCACACCGCCCCGCACGAGCTTGAGCACGTCGGCACCTCGGCAGCCCTTGGCGATCTTGCCCGCGCCGATCGGGTCGAGTAACTTGCCGACGCCCCGGATGATCTCCATGCCGCGCCCGCTGCCAAGGAAGCCAAACCCGGTCGGCTGGAACACGCCCGAGTCGGACTCGATCGCCAGCGTGTGCCTGGCCAGGGCCGCCTCGTGCCGCTTGGCATATTGCAGCGCGCCGCGGATGCCGTTTTCCTCGTTCGTCCAAAGCACCACGCGCACGGTGCGCCTTGGCTGCAGGCCAAGCTTGAGCATCAGCCGCGCCGCCTCCCACGCGGCGAGACAGCCGCCGCCGTCGTCCATCGCCCCTTGGCCAACGTCCCACGAATCGATGTGGCCGCTCACGATGACGATCTCCTCCGGCTTCTCCCGGCCGGGAATCTCCGCGATGACATTCCGCGAAATGCCGTCCGGCAACGTGCGCGCCTCCATCTTCAGCCGCACCCGGATCGTATCCCCGCGAGCCGCCATGCGAGTCAGCATGTTGGCGTCCTCGAGCGAGAGCGCGGCGTGCGGGATTTGTTTCACGCCGTTGGCGTACGACATGCCGCCCGTGTGCGGCGTCTGCATCGAGAACGGCCCGACGGAACGAATCAGACTCGCCACCGCCCCGGCCCGCGCCGCGTGGATTGCGCCCTGCGTGCGGACGATCACCGTCTCGCGATACTCGGTGAACGGCACGTTGAAGAGCACGATTTTGCCCTTGGCCTCGGCGGCACGCTTCTTGAGATCGTCAAACCCGCTGACGACCAGCACCTCCGCCGTGATCCCCCCGGCCGGCGTGCCGACGCTGCCGCCCAAGCCAAGCATCGGCAACTCGCGGCGACGCGGCGAAAGCAACTCCACCGACTCACTGCCGCGAACCCAGCGCGGGACGATCACCTCCTCTCCCCGAACGTTTTGGAAGCCGTCTTTTTTCATCTCGGCGAGGCACCAGTCGATGGCATCCTCCAGATTTTTCGAGCCGGTAAAGCGCGGCCCAAACGTGTCGCACATTGTGGCCAAGCGCGAAAACCCGAACACACTGTTCGTCGCCGCCAGCGTCAACCGTTGGGCTTCCGGCCGGTAATCCGCCGGCGCATCCCCCGCCGCAAACCCAGTCGCCACCCCCAACTCAAGCCCCAAAATAAGGAGAAGTCGTTGCAAGTTCATCGGCGGAATGTAGTGACCAAGACCGAGTTTTAAAAGAGTTTTGTCCACTCTATCTATCGCTTGCCAATATTATCGCAACGCGTTATATTGCGCCGGTGATTCGGAGCTTTGCTAACAGGGCAACCGAGAAAGTCTGGCGTGAAGAGCGTACTCGGCACGGGTCATCAGCCTTGCAACGGGTTGCCCTCCGCAAGCTCATCCTGTTGCATACCGCCGAGCGGCTTGGGGAGTTGACCTTCCCGCCCGGCAACCGATTGGAATAGCTTCGGGGCCAACGGGCCGGACAACACAGCCTCCGCATCAACGACCCGTGACGCATTTGCTTCCGTTGGACCGGCAGCGACGCCGAAAATGTTGAAATAGTTGATTACCACTGAAATGAAAGCATCGCAAAACATCACCTCCGGCGAGATTCTGCTGGAGGAATTCATGAAGCCGCTTGGCCTCAGCCAATACGCGCTGGCCAAGGAACTGGCCGTGAGCCCCATGCGCATTAGCGAGATCGTGCGCGGTAAACGCGCCATCACCGCCGACACCGCCCTGCGGCTGGGCATCTATTTTGGCACCAGTCCGGACTACTGGTTGCGCATCCAAGCCGAGTGCGACCTCCGCAAGGCACGCCGCCAAGCCGGCAAAAAAATCGCACGCAAAGTCAAACCCCGCGAACTGGCCGTGTAAGCCTATTACTGCCCCGGTTGCACCGGCTGGAGCCAGGCGCGTTCGTGTTCGCCGGCGGCGTACGGGTTGGCTTTCTTTTTGGACGACGTGATCTCGGCGCGGACGTACAGCTCGTCGCCGTCGAAGGTGTAGCTTGGCTCGAGTGATTGCGATTGGCCGAAGATCTCGCCGATGCCGGCCTCGCTTGGCTTGAGCGAGTTGCGCTTGGCCAAGTCGGGGCTGCTCTTGAAGGTCTTTCGCGTGCCGATGAACCAGGTGGTGTACGTCACGCCCTGCTCCGGCTGGATGCGGAAGCTGTATTTGCCGTTGGCCAAGCGGATGCCGTCCACGGCCACGCCGCTTGTGGCGTAAAAGTCGCCGCGCTCCATCGCCGAGATGACCGACTCCGGGGTGAGTGCCTTGGCGTGAACCATCACCCAGCCGCGACCGGTGTTGCTCTGGCCGACGGCGAGGTCGTGGTAGTTGTGGGAATCATCCGTGGCCAGGCCAAGCATTAACGGCAGCTTGTGGACGCCGAGACGGTAGGCGTTGATCACGTCCCAAATCTGCCCGGTGCTGAGGTGGCCCTTGTCGCCGTAGTTGTTGACAGCCGGGTGGCCGTTGTACACCTCGAAGAACCGTTCGCCGCGCAGCTGGATCATGTCGGCTGGCTGGAGCGCCCAGCCGAAGTTGGGGTGGTTGATGTGCGGGAACATCGGCTGGCCGGTGGCCTTGCGCTGCGCCAGCACGGCGTCGATGTTGTTCTGCAGGGTCGCCGCCACGCCGGCGCCGCCCTGCGGCGGGATCTGTTTCTTGATGTTGGTGGCGTTGAGGTGAACCGGCCGGCCCTGGAACTGGTCGGTGATCTCCTCGCTCTGCATCAGCAGGAAACGCCCCGGCTGGGCCATCTTTTGCCGATACTCGGCGAACGTCTTGAGCCGGACCTGCGGCACGCCCTTGACCTCGCGATGCTCAACCCAGCCGTCGCCGAAACGGTTGAGGTACTTGTCGAACGCCCGCTGGCCGCCGGCGTTTTTTTCGCGGTGAATCCAGCGCTCCCCCTCGGCCAGCACGTTGTGATCGGAGATGGCGAGGAAATGGTAGCCGTTGGCGCGGTACCCGTCGGCGATCATCTCGGGGTAGTCGTCGCCGTCGCTCCAGAGTGAGTGGGTGTGCAGGTTGCCCTTCCACCAGCGGGCCTCCCCGGCAGAGAGGGTCGCGGCGGCCAGCGCGATGGCAATCGTGAGGAGAAACTTGGTTTTCATGCGTCGGAGTCGGTAAGCGTAGAGTTGGCGGTGCCCGGGTTCAAGTTTTCAATGAGACGCAGATTTTCAGGGTTCGAGGGATTCACAGGATCATTCTAAATCGTGACAATCCGCGTTCATCCGCGTCCCAACAGGCTTCCCGCAGTCGTTTGGTGACGACTCACTGTCTTGGGGTGAAGACGCTGGCGAGGATGGATTCCTTGGTTTTCCAAAGGAGCGACATGGTCATCGACACCGGGATCAGCACGAAGGCCATGAACAGCCACGGCCGGTACTGGCCCGTCTTGTCGACGAACCGCAGCAGCAGCTCGGGCGGTTCGTCAATGCGTGTCTTCAGGTAGACGACACCGATGCCGATCGACGTGATGGCCAGCAGCACGCGATTCATGCGGGAGAAGAGCTGTGACTCCACCCGGAGCGTCTCGTCCGGCAGCATGGCGGCGAGGCGGGCGAGCGTCTTGTTGAGCGCCATCAGGTAAAGGGCAAACGCCAACGCCAGCAACCCGACGGCGTCGATGAAGTAAAGCTCGTCCGGCGCACGGTGGCGCCAATGCAGGAACGGCGACAGGCCAAGGGTGAACAGCCCGAACAGTTTCGCCTGGCCAAGCGCAGCCTGCCAGACGCGTTCCTGCGGCTGAAAACTGCCCAGCAGCCACAGCCCGACCCACAGCATCCCGAAGGCCGCCGGCGGCAGCAGCATGCCCATCGGCCAAGCGGCGTCGGTCCAGTTCGAGAGGGTGGACATGATGCTGACGACCATCGCGATCGGCAGGCACCAGAAGAGGATCGACGTGCCGCGCACCACCCCGGCCAGCGCCGGGAGCAGATTGGGTTGTGCGTCGGAATCGTCCATCATGCCATCCCGCAAGGGACGCGCACTATACGAACGCGCGATGCGATTTCAATCGCGAAGAAAAACAGGCGGCCTATTTGTCCCGTGCGGTGAAGGTCGCCACCACAGGGCGGTGGTCCGAGCCGTAACCCCAGTTCGCCACGACCGGGATCCATGAGCGGGCGCGATCCAGCTCCCTCGCCATGCCGGGGCTGAGCAGGATGTAATCGATCCGGCTGTAGACGTCCTCGACGCCGTAAAAATGGGTCCACGACACGTTGCGCGGAAACCATTTTGCGTTGATGCGGTTCGGGCCGGCATCGCCGTTGCGCTCGCCCGGGCGCACGTCGATGAGCTGCGACTTGCCCCGGCCGACGAGCGCCTTCACCGGCTTGGAGTTGTAGTAGTCGTTGAAGTCACCGAGCACGGCGAAGTTCATTTCCGGATCCGCCTTGAGCCTCGCGGCGATGATCCGCCGCAGCCGCAACGCCTCCTGCAGCCGCATCTCCGCTTCATCCGCCACCGACACCTTGCGCTTCGATTTCAGGTGCGCGGTGATCAGCGAGAACGAGTAATCGCCCAACGCGATCTCCACCTCGGCGAAGCCCCGGCTGACATGCAGCCGGCGTCCGTTGAGCAGATAACTTTCGTTGTCATGCTTGGTGATTTTCTTGAACGGAAACCGACTCAGGTACGCGACATGGATCGCCGGGTCGAACGCCGACAAATGCTCCGCATGCGGCAAGTTCAGCCCCTTGGCCTTGAGGTCGCTTTGCAGCTTGGCCAAGGCCTTGGCCGTGCCCATCTCCTGCAGCGCGATCACGTCCGGCTTGGCCGCGAGGATGCTCTCGACGATCTTCGCCTGCGCGAACGGTTTCTTGAGCGGCCGGTTTTGGATAGGCTTGAGAATGAAATTCTCCACATTGTACGTCACCACGCGGAAGGTCTGCTGTGCTTGGCCAAACGATCCCGCCAATGCGACGGCGGCAATAAAAAGAGCTAGCTTCATGAGTCGTTACTTCGCTTCGATGATGAAAAATTGGGCCGCTTGGTCGGCCTGGGCATTGTAACTGCCTGCGGCATCGTCGAACGTCAGTCCCTTGGCCACCGGCTCGTACGGTCCGGCCACGGAGGCGCTAGCGTTCACGGTGTAGCTGGCCGCCGGGCTGGCCTCCCAGCCCAGGGTGAGTTCGCCGTCGGCCAGGCTGACCGTGACGTTGATCTCGGGAATCTCCACCGCCGCGTCTTCGGTGAACGGCGCGCCGCTTGGCCAAGCGCCGGCCGAGACGGCCGCGTCCGCCACCGTGCTGTGATCTGCGAACGCCCCGTTGAGACCGGGATGGCGCGTCATTGAGCCGTTGTTTTTCGAGGTGCTCCCAAACTGGATGCGGTCGATCACATGCCCGTCGGCGTTTCGCAGGGTGATCGTGTCGCCGCCGTTGTTGAGACCCAGCCCGCTTGTGCCCTCGGTGGCCGGCAACGCCAGCACGCCGTCGCCGAGCACCGGCATGGAGCCGGACGACCGGCCGCCGTACACGATCACCGCGCCGCGCTTGGCCAAGACGTCCCCCTCGTAAAAGTTGCTGCGCAGCGCCACGGCGTCAGAGAGGCTCCAGCCAGCCAGATCCACCTCCGCTTGGCCAAGGTTGGCAATCTCGACAAACTCATCCTCGACGCTGATCCGGCTTGAGTCGCTCGGCGTCTCGCGGTGCAGCGGGTTGTAGTGGCCATCTGTCGTCTTGCCGGTCGGGTTGGCCAAAAACTCGGTGATGGCCACCTGCTGCTCGGCCGCGCTCGGCACGTAAATGTCCCATGACAAGGCCTGCACGCCCTCGCTGTTCTCCGCCTCCAGGGCAATGTCCATCAACGCCCCGGCGTCCGCCTCGGCGGCGGTCAGCACCAGCCGGGCCGTGACCTCGCTGGCGGGATTCGCCGAGAGCACCCAGTCGCCCGTCGGCGTCACGGTCACCTCACCCTCGGCTGGGTTGTTGATGACCGCCTCGATCACTGCGGTCTCGCCCGGCAGCAGGAAGTGATCGGTGCGCGAGCTCTCGACCGGCCGCCCATGGCGAATCAGGTTGTCGTACTTCAGCGTGAACTCGATCGTCGGCAGTTGCGGGCCGGCGATGTCCTCGATGCGCGTCGGCATCAACTGGTAGCCGCCCTCCCGCGGCCGGTCGGGCATGTACTGCGAGAGGACGCCGGTGACGTTGACAGCGGTGCCGGGGAACGGCTGGCCGATGATCGACTTGATGCGCGAATCGATGCGCATGGCGAACGTCATCCCGTCGGCATCGGTGAGCGTGTAGTTGGCACCGCCGGAGAACTTCGATCCGCCGCCACTGTCAACTTCCACCTCGGTGGCAACCACGAGCGAGCCCTCGAGCGCCTCCATTGCCGTCGCGTCGTCCGACTGCATGAAGTCGAGCTTGGCCGACTCCGGCAGAGCGTTGTCGCTGCTCACAACCTTGACCAAATGCATCGCGTTGCCGGCGTCCGGCACGAACTGCAGCAGGCCATTGTAATGGCCCAGCGGCGCGGAGACGCGCACCTTGTCACCGGCCTTTGGGTGGCTTGAGTTGCCGCTGCGGTGGTACACCGCGATGCCGGCGGTGTCGTCCTGAAAATAAAACAGCGAGTGGCTCCCGCCGCTCATGTTCGTGTGCGTGGTGACGATGCCCTCGGCGGTAAAAATCGTCTTGGTATCGGACGGCTCAAGATTTTCATTCACCATGGCTCGCAGGCTCTTGATGGTGACGGCGTCGCCGCCGGGCGAGTCCGCAACCTCAAGCGTTGCTGTGTCGCTCTCCACGCTGCCATCGGCGTTGCTGACGGTGACGACATAGGCACCGGCATCGTCTGCGGAGACGTCGGCCAGCTCGAGCGCGCTCGCGGTCGCGCCGTCGATGGTTGAACCGTCCTTGCTCCATTGATACGCCAACGGCTCCGCGCCGGTGGCCACGACGGAAAACGAAATCGTCTTGCCGGCGAGAACGGTCTGCGAGGTGGGCTGCGACAGGATGGCCAAATCGTTGCCACCGTCGCCCTCAGTCACGTCGCCGAGACTCGTCCCAACTTTCAAATTATCGACCAGCATCGCGCCGATGTTCTTCGCCTGCCGGAACGCGAAGCCGGTCACGTCCACCGCCGAGCCGTTGTCGGTGGTGGTGACCCCGCCTGATGCATCCCCCTCGGGGTCGATCCAAAGCGTCGTGCCCGCGTCCGCGAGGCTCATCGCGATGACCACTTTATAAACCGTGTCGAGGTGCAGGTCGTTGTCCACCACGGCGGTGGACGCTTTGCCCTTCGAGGCGACGCCGATCCGGAACGCCCCCCCCTCCGCACCGGTGGCCTGCGCGATGACGCGCGCCCGATAGCCGAAGCCGTCGTCCCTGAAATGCGCGAAGTAACTCCCGCCGCCGCTGGGCAGCTCGGTGAATTCCACGTCGAACGACGCGTACATCGTGCCGCCACTGTTTTTCTTGAACGGCCCACCGGTGAGCTTCGCGTGGAAGTCCTCCGAGTTGGCCTGCGACAGCACGAGTTGGCCGTCGGCCACCTCCGTCTGCTCGCTGGTTCCGCTGTGGTTTTTCCAGGTGTCCGCCGCGTTCACGACGATCGAGCCGTCGTCGTAGCTGAACGATTCCTCGAGCACCACCTCTGCCCGCGCCGACACGAGGCCGGCGGCCGCCGTCATTAGTATCAGTCCTTTTTTCATGGTTTGATTTGGGTGAAATTATTTCCGGAACGGCGCGTTCCAGATCACGTCCGGGTTCGAGCCCTCGAATGTGCCCGCACCGTTGGTGACCGAGTGTCGCGAGAAGTAAGCCGCGTGCCCGTCGATGAACGACAGCACGCCGCCCTGCCCCTTGTGCCGCTCCGGGAACGCCCGCCACCGCGCCGCCGGGTTCACCGAGTAGTACGGATTCCCCAGCCCCTCCGACGAGCTGAAATACATGTCCATCGTGCCGACCGTCGCCGACGGATTGGGCAGGTCGGTCGCCTTGGGCATCTTCGGGTACGGCAGGTACGAGTTCACCGTGCCGCGCTTGAGGTCAATGTTCATCGCGTAGCTGAAAAAGCCGTGCCGTCCGCCGCCCTTCAACTGCTTCTGTTCCTCCGTCGTCATCTTGGCGTTCGGGCAGTGCCAAATCTTACCCCGTCCCCCAGGGAATGGCAGGTTTTTGACGTTGTCCTGATACACCACCGTTGGCCGCTTCCAGTACTGCGCCAGCGTTTTCTCGCCCATGAACGGCGGCAGCAGGTTAAACCAGGCGCTGGGGTCTTTCGGCGTACCGGAGGGCGGTGGCACGCCGGGGTATTTGCCATTGGCACCCATGCCGTCGCGGGGCAGTGCGTCGTCGTTCTCCACAAGATAGAGCTGCAGCCCCAGCCCCCACTGGCGATGATTCGAGAGGCAATTGGCCAGGCGCGCCTGGTCCTTCGCCTTGGCCAAGGCCGGCAACAGCAGCGCCGCCAGGATCGCGATGATGGCAATCACCACCAGCAGCTCGATCAGCGTAAACGCCGCCCGCCATCGGTTCCCGGTGAAAAAACGGTTGAAGAAAAAGCTGCCCATGCAAGCAGTCTCAAGTCCGAAAAAAGGAAGGCTACAACCCTCACCCGGCAACGCAAGAAAAGTCGAACCTTTGGACTGCTCGGGCAGCGCTTGGCCAAGCGGCTACAGGTTTTTGCAGAAATCGGCCAAGCGGGCCATGCCAGTCTGGATGTTTTCCATGCTGGTGGCGTAGCTGATGCGGAAATTGTTGTCGGCCCCGAAGGCGATGCCGGGGACGGCCGCAACCTTGGCCTGCTCGAGCAGGCGCTCGCAAAACTCGGCCGACGTGAGCCCGGTCGCGGCCATGTTCGGGAACAGGTAAAATGCACCCTTGCTGTTGATGCAGCTGATGCCCGGCATGGCGTTCAGTTGCTCGGCGGCCGTGCGGCGGCGCTCGTCGAATTTTGCCAGCCACTCTCCGAGGTGATCCTGCGGGCCGTTGAGCGCGGCGACGGCACCCTTTTGCGCGAAGGAGGTCGCGTTGCTGGTGCTGTGGCTTTGCACGGCGTTGATGGCCTGTGCGATCGGCTTGGGTGCAGCGAGAAAGCCGATGCGCCAGCCGGTCATCGAGTACGCCTTGGCCAAGCCGTGCACAATGATGGTGTGCGCCAAATGCTCCTCGGAAAACCCGGTGACACTGGTGAACTTGGCCCCGTCGTAAACGAGCTTTTCGTAAATGTCGTCGCTCATGATGAGCACGCCTTTCTCGACGCAGACATCGCCGAGCGCCTTGATCTCATCCGCCGAATAAACGGAGCCGGTGGGGTTGCTCGGCGAGTTGAGGATGAACAGCTTGGTGTTCGGCGTGATGGCCTCGCGCAACTGCTCCGGCGTGACCTTGAACTCGGTCTCGTCGGTGGTGTCGAGGATCACCGGCTTGGCCCCGGCGAGCTTGGCCATCTCAGGATAGCTCAGCCAGTACGGGGCGGGGATGATGACTTCGTCGCCGGCCTCGCACGTGGCGTAAATGACATTGAAGCAGGAATGCTTGCCGCCGCAGTTGACGATGACCTGGCTTGGTTCGTACTCGACGCCGTAATCGCGCTGGAACTTGTCGGCGACCGCTTGGCGCAGCTCCGGGATGCCACTGCTCGGCGTGTATTTGGTGAAGCCGTCGGCCAACGCCTGCGCGGCGGCGTCCTTGATATGTTGCGGCGTATCGAAGTCCGGCTCACCGGCACCGAAGCCGATGACGTCCTCGCCCTGGGCGCGCAATTCCTTGGCCTTGGCCGAGATGGCCAGCGTCAATGACGGGGCGAGCGATGCCGCCCGACT
Organism: Verrucomicrobiota bacterium; assembly: GCA_014382705.1. GTDB lineage: Bacteria > Verrucomicrobiota > Verrucomicrobiia > Limisphaerales > UBA1096 > UBA1096. Next base: position 110,636 of record JACNJE010000082.1, read on the forward strand.
GGAGATCGGATAATCCATAAAAGTGTCTGTTTACGGGAGCTTGGCCAAGCGCGGTCAGCTGCCAACCTGGGCGCGGGCCTCCTCGGCCAACGGCGTGCTCAGGTACCGCTCACCGGTGGACGGCGCGAAGGTGACGATCACCTTGCCGGCATTCTCCGGGCGCTTGGCCACCTCGAGCGCGGCGCAGACGTTGGCCCCGCTGGAGATGCCGCAGAGGATGCCCTCCTCCTTGGCCATGCGGCGGGCCATGGCAAACGAATCGTCATTGCTGACTCGGACGCACTCGGTGATCTGGTCGCTGCCATCCTCACCCTTGAGGTGGAGGTTGGCCGGGACAAACCCGGCCCCGGTGCCTTGAATCTTGTGCGGGCCGGGCGTCAGCTCGTCGCCGGCCAGCGTTTGCGAGATGACCGGCGAGTCGGCCGGCTCCATCGCGATCGCCTGAAATGACGGCTTGCGCGGCTTAATGACTTCGTAGCAGCCGGTGAGCGTTCCGCCTGTGCCTACGCCGGCCACGACGATGTCGACCGCGCCGTCGGTGTCGTTCCAGATTTCCTCGGCGGTGGTTTGCCGGTGAATCTCCGGGTTGGCCGGGTTCTCGAACTGCTGCGGAATCCACGAGTTCGGTGTCTCGGCAGCCAGCTCGCTAGCCCGCTCGAGGGCGCCCTTCATGCCCTTGGCCCCCTCGGTGAGGACCAGTTCGGCGCCCAGCAGCGCCAGCAATGTGCGGCGCTCGAGCGACATCGTCTCCGGCATGGTAAGGATCAGGCGGTACCCCTTGGCCGCCGCCACAAAGGCGAGCGCGATGCCGGTGTTGCCACTGGTTGGCTCGATGATCACGGTATCCTTGGTGAGCGCCCCGCTTTTTTCTGCATCCTCAATCATCGACATGCCGATGCGATCCTTCACGCTGGAGAGCGGGTTGAAGAATTCGCACTTGAGCAGCACAGTGGCGTCGATCCCCTCGGTGACCCTGTTGAGCCGTACCAGCGGCGTGCGGCCAACGGTCCCCACAATGTCATTAAATATATTAGCCATTTTAGTAAATATGTTGTTCCCCCGGGCCGTTCCGATTTGGCCCGGTGGGGGATTATTTCTTGGCGGCAGCCTGCTTGCGCTTGAGGTAGGCCTTCCGGCGTTTGCGTTTGATTACTTTGTTGTGTTGTTTGCCCATGATGTATATTGGTTGCCTCTCCGGAGAGCGGCACGGAAGGATGACGGTTAAAATGAGCATTATCAACCACTATTTGATGGCAATTGCCTTATGCGCCGGGCTGGGCGTAGGCTGCAAATCCGTGGGCGACAAGACGCCCGGCGAGAATTACAGCCTCATCATGCTTTACTTGGAGCAGAACAATGACGGCACCAAATATTCCCGAGAAATGGCTGTTTACAGGGCTGATCCGTTCATTTTTCACGTCAACAGCGAGCCGTTCCTCACGACTGCCGATCTGGAAAAAGCCACGCTTATGGAGGCCCGGGGTGGCTTCGCACTCCAGATTCAATTCAACCGCCACGGCACTGCCGTGCTCGACAGCTTCACCACATCGAACAAAGGCAGGCGCATCGCCATCTTCTGCCAGTTCACCGAGCCTCGCGTCCTCGCCGCCCCGATGATCACCCAGCGCAATGCCACCGGCATCATCCGGTTCACCCCCGACTGTTCCCGCGAGGAAGCCGAACGGATCATCAGCGGGCTGAACACGGCAATTAAAGAAATAAAAGACTAAAATAAATGTCCCGCTGTCTGTGGTTGTTGATGGTAATCGCGCTTGGCCAAGCAGTCGCTGCGCTTGGGCAGCCGTTTCACCTTCCAACCCCCAACCCGGCGATCTTCGAATCTGGCAAAGAAGCCGACTACTTCACCCCCACAGTCGGCCGCACTTGGCCAAGCGGCACCTTCGGCTGCGTCCGCTCCGGGGGTCGGCAGATGCATGAAGGGCTCGACATCAAGTGCGTGCAACGCGATGCCCGCGGCGAACCAATCGATCCTGTCAGCGCGGCCGCAGATGGAACGATCGTTTACATCAACGCAAAATCCGGCTTGTCCAACTACGGGAAATACATCGTCATGCAGCATGAAATCGATCAGTTGGCCGTGTACACCCTGTACGCCCATCTCCGGAAAATCGCCGACAACCTGAGGGTCGGCCAAACGAAGAAAACAGGTGAAATCATTGCCACCATGGGCCGAACCAGCAACACCTCCCAAGGCATCTCACGTGAAAGGGCGCATTTGCATTTCGAAATCTGCCTGCTTGCTAACCTCGGCTATTCGGCTTGGTTAAACAAAAATGATTCCGGCCGGCGAAACGATCACGGGAAGTGGAACGGCCAAAACCTCCTCGGCATCGATCCGTGGAACCTGTTCCTCAGCCAGCGAAAAGCCCAAGCCGGGCGGCAGGCGTTCCAGTTGCGGGAATTCATCCGTCGACAACCGGTGCTTTGCCGCGTGTTGGTTCGGTTCCCTGACTTCCAATGGGCCAATCGCCACCCCGTCCTGGTTGAATCCCCATCCTCACCCAAGGCCATCGCCGGCTACGAGGTTTCACTGGATTCCAACGGCGTCCCAGTTCGCTGCGTCCCGCGGGATGCCGCCGCTTTCAGCGACAACGAACCTGTCAAGCTGCTCGACGTCGATGCCGAGATTTACAGAAAGGCAGCCTGCCGAAAGTTGGTCTTTAAAAAAGGACAGCGGTGGCAATTAACAGCCAAAGGTCTGGGACACCTGGCCTTATTGACCAATCAATAGTTAAAATAGAGGCTTCCACGTTGCCCGACGCTTAACCAAGGCAAGCGAAGTATATTAATTGTTTTTATGTTTTTTATAATTTTATTTGTTTCTATTCCTTTGTGGGATAATGCTATTTCGCATGGACAAGGTTGGGATTATCGGCGGGAGTGGATTGTATGAAATCGACGGTTTTGAAACCGATGAGTGGGAAGCGGTCGATACGCCGTTTGGGAGCCCGTCGGATGCATTCCTGACCGGCCAGCTTTTGAACAGGGAGATCGTTTTTCTCCCAAGGCACGGGCGTGGTCACCGCATCATGCCAAGCGAACTCAACCACCGCGCCAACATTTGGGCGATGAAACAATTGGGCGTCTCATGGATCATCAGCGCGAGTGCCGTCGGTTCGCTTCAGCCGCAGTATGCGCCTTGCGACATCGTTTTGATCGATCAGTTCATCGACAACACCAAGCAGTCTTCGACACACACCTTTTTCGGTGATGGCATCGTTGGGCATGTGGCTTTCGCCGAGCCGATTTGCGAAAAGCTTCGTATGATCCTGATGGACGGTGCCAATGAAGTTGGGGTCAAGGCACACAATAGGGGTGCCTACGTGAACATGGAAGGCCCGGCATTCAGCACCCGTGCAGAGTCACTACGAAATCAAAAACTGGGATTCGATGTGGTCGGCATGACCAACCTTGGTGAAGCCCGTTGTGCGCGTGAAGCGGAAATCTCCTATGCGACTCTCGCCATGGTCACCGACTACGATTGCTGGAAAAGGGAGGAGGAACCGGTCACAGTCGAATCCGTCGTTGCCTGTCTTCGGAAAAATGCGTCATCAGCTAAAAGCATCATTCAAAAGGCGATCCCGAAGATACCCGCCACTCCCTCTTGGCCTAGCCACAGGGCGTTGGATAACGCGATCATGACCCAGAAAAGCGCTTGGCCAAGCGCGACGAAAGAAACACTCAAGCCAATCATCGCCCGTTTCCTTTGATGCCCATGTTCCACGTGGAACACGGTTTACTGGCTACCCCTGCGGGCCTGTGAATCGACGGTTTCTTCGGTTTTCTGCTCCCTTCCCCGCTTGATCCAAACCATCAGCAAACTCACATCCGTTGGATTAATTCCGGATATTCTTGAGGCCAAGCCGACGGTTGCGGGCTGAATCTCCTTTAGTTTTTCTCGGGATTCGGTTCGCAAGCCGGGTATTAGGTCGTAATCCAGCCATGCTGGAATCGCCCTGCCTTCCATTTTTTTGAACTGATCCACGTCAGATTCCTGGCGCTCGATATACCCGGCATACTTCACGGTAATCTCAACCTGCTCGGCAACATCTTGCGAAACCCCACCATATGGCTGAGGCAAGTCTTTATGACGGGTATCGTTCCGCTTGAGCAACTGATCGAGCTTGATCCCGTTTTGTTGCTCTCGACCAATTCTTTGAAATTCCATTTCAAGTTTGGCTTTCTTTACTTTAAAAAGTTCATGCTGCCGATCTGATAGCAATCCGATGCTCCTGCTGATCTCGCACAGCCGAAGATCAGCGTTATCTTGCCGGAGCAGTAAGCGATATTCCGCGCGCGAGGTGAACATGCGATACGGTTCGGCTGTTCCCTTACTGATCAGGTCATCAATCAACACGCCGATGTAGGCTTGATCGCGACGTAACACCAGATCTGGCTTACCATGAACCTTCAACGCGGCGTTGATGCCAGCCATCAATCCTTGTGCACCTGCCTCTTCGTATCCGGAGGTTCCGTTGATTTGCCCTGCCAAAAAAAGCCCATTGCACGGCTTGGCCTCCAGAGTTGCCTTCAACTGGGTTGGCAACACAAAATCGTACTCCACCGCATAGGCGGGGCGGAGAATCTCTGCATTTTCGCAACCCACGATGGATTTCACCATATTGTATTGCACATCAACCGGTAGACAGGTGGAAAGACCGTTGACATAGATTTCATCTGTGGCAATCCCCTCCGGCTCTAAAAAGATTTGGTGCCTCTCCTTGTCGGCAAAACGAACAATTTTATCCTCGATTGAGGGGCAATAGCGCGGCCCAACCCCCTCAATTTCCCCGGAATACATCGGGGATTTGTGCAGGTTATTCCTAATGATTTCGGCTGTTTTATTGGAGGTAAAAGTGATATGGCACGGCATCTGTCCGTTAATGCGATCCAAAATGGAACCCGGGGGATATTTCCCCTCCGAATGACCGATATCGTTCGGATTGACCCCGGAATGTTCCACGTGGAACAACTCATCCTTCCAGAAACTGAAATAAGGAACCGGTTCATCTCCGGGCTGTAATTCGGTTTTCGAGAAGTCGATGGATCGTCTCAACAACCGGGGTGGGGTGCCTGTTTTCAACCGTCCGAGCTCAAGACCCACCGATCGCAGCGATTCGGAAAACCCTCCCACGGCACCCTCCCCGGTTCGCCCTCCTCTCTGTTTGTTGGATCCGATATGCATCAGGCCTTTTAGAAAGGTTCCAGTGGTAATTACCACCGTTGAACTTTCATAACGAACCTCCATGGTTGTCTCCACACCAGCAACAACTCCCGCTTCATGAACCAGCTGCGCAACCTGACCTTGAGCGACATCCAGATTTTGTTCACGTTCACAAATCCATTTCATCCGGAATTGGTAAGCCTTCTTGTCGCACTGCGCACGTGGGGCACGGACCGCTGGACCTTTTTTTGTGTTTAGCATGCGAAACTGCAGACCGGTCATGTCCGCACACTTGCCCATCTCCCCCCCGAATGCATCGATCTCCCTTGCGAGGTGTCCCTTGGCCAGACCGCCGATCGCCGGGTTACAGGACATTTGGCCGATGGTGTCCGCGTTCAGGGTCAGCATGAGTGTTCGGCATCCCAAGCGAGAAGACGCCAAGGCTGCCTCAATTCCGGCGTGGCCTCCGCCGACCACAATCACATCATATCTCTTAGGGTAGCGAAACATGAGTTACTCCACTTGATATGATACTGTTTCCAATGAACTTGAGCCTGTTTTCTTTATGCCCCGTTCCTTTTGAGCTGAAAGATGTTGGCAGATTAGATATATTTTTTCCTTCTCGCCGATGGCCCTGATTCCCTCGGCAATTGCCGTGATCGAGTGCGTTAAATTGCTGTTTTTATTAAGAAAATCGATGATTTTAGATTGGAGTTGAAGAATATCACCAGCCGCTTTCTTGCCCGCCTGGACGCCGGGTTGATGATAGGAGTTTATATTTACTATACATGAATAAAAACCCACCGTTCTTTCATACAGTGCGATCAGAACACCGAGGTTGTATTCCTCGGTTTTATCGACCGTGACGGTTATTGATTGTCTATTATTTTGGTAAAGAGCGTCGCGTGTTCCTTGATAAAGGCCGTCCAGGTAGTCTCCCGTGGTGATGCCTTTTTCCACTTCCATCGAGGCGCCATCCCGATCCGTCAACACCCGGATGAAGGTGGCGAAGAAATTGTGAACGCCTTCGCGGAGTTGCTGTATGTAGGCGTGCTGATCCGTGGATCCCTTGTTGCCGTAAACCGTAATGCCCTGATTGACGACTTGGCCGTCGAGGTCGAATTCCTTGCCGAGCGACTCCATGATGAGTTGCTGTAGGTACTTGGGAAAGAGTTCCAACCGGTCTTTGTACGGCAGGATCACCATGTCCTTGGACCCTCGTCCGTCAACGGCGTGGTACCATGCTGCCGCGAGTTGGGCCGCAGGGTTCCCGGCATATGTTTTGTTGCGTGTCACGTTGTCGCATTCAGCTGCGCCGGCAAGGAGCTGGTCGATGTCGAAGCCCTGCAGTGCTGCCGGCAGCAGGCCTACCGCCGACGTCTCGCTGGTACGCCCACCAACCCAGTCCCACATCGGGAATCTTTGAATCCAACCTTCGGCTTTGGCAACTTTGTCGAGGTTGCTCCCTTCGCCGGTAACCGCGATCGCTTGGGCGACAAAGTTCAATTCGGCCTCGCGGAATGCGGACTGGATTTCGAGCATCCCGTTGCGAGTTTCCTTTGTTTCCCCTGATTTGGAAACCACGATAACCAGCGTTTTTCCGAGTAAACCAGCCAATTTCGCCTTGATCTGGTCTATTCCATCGGGGTCGGTGTTGTCGATGAACCAAGCAGTCATTTTATCATTGCCAGGTTGTGTCAAGGCGTGTGAGACAAACTGTGGGCCAAGCGCTGAACCGCCGATGCCGATGATCAGGAAGTGTTCGAATGGACCCTCAGCGCCACGGATTTCCCCGTCGTGCACCTTGGCTGCGAACGCCTTGATGCTGGCCACGGTTTGATCGATTGCGGTGCGGAGTTCCTGCGTGGGTGCCAAGGCGGCGTTCCGCAGCCAGTAGTGGCCGACCATCCTGTTTTCGTCTGGGTTGGCGATGGCTCCCGCTTCCAGTTCATCCATCGCGGTGAACGCCTTGGCCAAGCGCGGCTCGATTTGCCTAATGAAATCGTCGCTGAAGTTCATCCGGCTCAAGTCGATGGCCAAGCCGATCTCTGGAAATTCCGTGTATCGCCGGCAAAATCGTTCCCAGGTGGACACGTCTGTTTTAGGTGACATTATAAATTTTATTTTATATCTTTCCTGCCGTTGGCAAGGCCCTCGAATGCAACACAAACCCTTCACAAAGGCAACCCGATGTTCATTCCCAGCCGCTTGGCCAAGTGCTTCATGATGCGGTTTTTTGTTTTCCTTTGCCGACTTTGTTGTAACTTTGCTTCGTTCCGATCGTATGGTTCGGTTCACTTTTACGGTTACGTTTTTCCATGAAGACCATGACTTTTCGTTTCGTTCTTTTGTTCGTCGCGCTGGCCTCATCGGCCGCAACGCTCCTCGCCCAGCCGTCCGGGCGACCGGGGCAGGGGGATCGCCCAGACCGCGACGCGTTGCGGCGCGAAGTCTTGGAGCGATTCGACAAGAACCAGGACGGTGAACTCGACGACGAGGAGCGAGAAGCCGCCCGGGGGTCGTTCCGGAGAGAGGGACCGCCCAGATTGAGCGGTCGACCCGGGGGGCCGCCTCCCGATGCCGAACGAAGGGATCGCGGCGGACGCGGAGGGCGGGGCAGGGGTGGCTCCCGACGCGGGCAGCGGATTGAGTTGATCCCGAAGTTTGACAGGGACGGTGACGGCATCCTGGACAAGGCAGAGCGTACTGCGGCCCGGGAACATGTGAAGGAGCAACGCAGCGGCGAAGGCGGCGACCGTGGCCAGCGCGGGGGTCGCCCGCCCCGCCCGGACGGGGACCGCGGCGGGAGGCCGCCATCTGGCGGTGATCGTGGAGGCCGGCCTGATCCGAGGGGCGGTGGCAATCGTCCCGCTCCCGAGCCTCGTGACTTCTCAAAAGCCGAACGCCTTTCGCCCTCCAGCGGCAAACCCTCCGAAAAAGGGCTCTACCACGAGGGCACCCTCCGCACATTGTTCATCATGACCAAGGACGATGAGTGGAAGGAGGAGATGGAGGCGTTTTACCGGACGGATGTCGCCGTCCCGGCGGATCTGATCGTCGACGGCAAACAGTACAAAGACGTCGGCCTGAAGTACCGCGGAAACTCCTCCTATTTCTCTGTATCGCCCGACTTGAAGCGGTCGATAAACCTTTATCTCGACCACAAGCACGGCGACCAAAGGTTGTTTGGCTACAAGACGCTCAACCTGCTCAACAGCAACTCCGACCCGACGTTTATGCGCGAGGTGATCTACTCGCACGTGGCCCGCGATTACATCCCCGCGTTCAAGGGCAACTTCGTCAAAGTGGTGATTAATGGAGAAAGCTGGGGCATCTACTCTCACATTCAGCAGTACAACAAGGATTTCCTACAGGACAACTTCGGCACGCGCGGCGGGGTGCGCTGGAAGATCGGTGCCGGCGGCGGCGGGCGGGGCAATCTGGGTTATCCCGGCGAACGCAAAGAGGATTACGGCGGGTATCAACTCCGAACCACCGGAGCAGACGACGCCTGGAAAAAACTGGCTGAATTCACGAAGTTGCTCGACGAAACCCCTCCGGAAAAACTCGCAGAAGCATTAAACGAACGCCTCGACATCGACAGCGCGTTGTGGTCGCTCGCGCTCGAGTGTGTGTTTCAGGACGAGGGTTATTTCACCCGGGGGAGCGACTATAATTTGTACCTCGATCCGGGTGGTCGCTTTCACGTGCTGCAGCACGACGGCAACGAAGTGATGAACATCCCCGGCGGTCCCGGCATGCCATCCGGATTGAGCGGACCAAAGCTGGAACCATTCTACAATGCCGATAACCCGGATCGCCCCCTTATGTTCAAACTCTTTCAAGTGCCGGAGCTAAAGGCACGCTACCGGCACCATCTCAAAACGATCACCGAAGAGTGGATCGCTTGGGACAAAATCAGCCCGCTCGTCGAAGGGTACGCTTCACTCATTAGTGACGAGGTCAAAAAAGACGTCAGAAAGCACAGCTCGTTCGAGGCGTTTGAACAAGGGCTGTTGAAAACAAGCTCTGACGGACGCCGCACCAAGCTTGGCCTCAAGCCGTTCACTGAGGGCCGTCGTGAGTTCCTGCTGAATCATCCCGAGGTGAATCTCCCCGCGCCAACGATTGCCTCAGTGACCGTACTCGACGAAGCCAAGTCGACCGACTCCCCCCGCATCGAGGCCAAAACGACTGGAGAAACCTTGGCCAAGGCGGTTGTCCTCTGGTTTGCCGACGGCAAGAACGAGCCGTACAGCCAAGTGGCAATGCAGCCCGTTGGCCAAGCGGACGGCGGCGTGTTTGCCGCAGCCATCCCGGCGCAGCTCGCCGGCAAAAAAGTCCGCTACTACGTCGAGGCCCGTTCGGGCGACGAGGAGATGACCTCCGACTTTTTCCCTGCCCGCGCCGAGGCCAAGCCGTTGTCCTTCCGCGTCAAGTCGCCCAAGGCCGAGAATTCGCACCTGCGAATCAACGAGGTCGTAGCTGAAAACAAAGCGGTGGCCAAAGACCCCCAAGGCGACTTCGATGACTACATCGAGATCGTGAACACCTCCGGCAGCGATGCCGACTTGTCCGGCAAATACCTGACCGACAGCAAAAAGAATCCGCGCAAATGGAGCTTCCCGAAAGGCACCAAAATCGCGGCGGGCGGGCGCCTGATTGTATGGGCCGACGAAGACGGCAAGGCCAAGGAGGGCCTGCACGCTAATTTCAAGTTGGCCAAGGGCGGCGAGACGATCCAGCTTATTGACAGCGACTCAACCGGCAACGCCATCCTCGATGAGGTGAAGATCGCCAAGCTCGGGCCCGACTCGGCCTTCCGCCGAATCCCGGACGCCAACGGCGACTTTAGTGAAGGCGTTGCCTCTCCAAATGCAGCAAACTTAAAGTAGCCTTCTGGCACCCAAAAGCTTCAGACTTGTGAGCCTTGTCCCGCTTGCTTAAAACCTTCGCGTGTCAGGTTCCCGTAACAAGCAAGCCAAGCCCAAATCCTTTTCGTTCAAGCGATACATCGACCGCTCTGTCAAGCAGGTCAACGCCGCGCTGAACCGGCATTTGCCCAAGGCGGCGGCCAAGCCGAAAACGCTGCACGAGTCGATGCGCTACTCGATGTTCGCCGGCGGCAAACGGCTCCGGCCGATTCTCTGCATGGCGGCGGCCGAGGCGTGCGGCGGCAGGCCAAGTGACTCGCTGATCCTTGGCTCGGCGGTTGAGTGCATCCACACCTACTCGCTGATTCACGACGATCTGCCGGGGATGGACGACGACGATTTACGCCGTGGGATGCCAACAAATCACGTCGTTTACGGAGAGGGCATTGCGGTACTCGCAGGCGACGCGCTGCTGACCTTGGCGTTCGAGTTGGCCAACCAAGCCAAGCCGACCCGGCGCTACAAGCAGAACGATTTTGTGGCCGAACTGGCCAAGACGGCCGGGCACGCGCAGCTCATTGCCGGCCAAATCGCCGATCTTGAGGGAGAGGGCAAACCGGTCTCGCGGGCGCAGCTTCGCTACATTCACGAACGCAAAACTTCCGCGCTGCTGACCTGCTCGGTGCGGCTCGGTGGCATGTCGGCCAACGCCACGCCTCGCCAACTTCAGGCGCTGACCGACTTCGGCTATCACGTTGGCTTGGCCTTCCAGGTGATTGACGACATCCTCGACGTGACCCAGTCGTCCGAGCAATTGGGCAAGACCGCCGGCAAGGATGTTGCGATGCAAAAGGCGACTTACCCGTCGGTGGTCGGCTTGGCCAAGTCACAAAAGATCGCCGCTGAACTGACGGCCAAGGCCTTCGCCGCACTCAAGCCGTTCATGGGCCAAGCGGTCGCACTGGAAGCATTGGCGGACTACCTGCTCAAGCGCGACCACTGAGCTTGGCCAAGCGGGAGGGGCAAGTTCCACCTTGCCCCCATTATGTTATGGGATTGGGACGAGGTGGAACTCGTCCCTCCCGGAACTCAAAAACCGGGTTTGATTTTTTGCGCTTGGCCAAGTTTACTCGCCGCCCGTTGAAGCGACACGATTGAATTTTATGGCAGTAAAAACAAAAAGACCTTTGGTCAGTATCCTGATGGGAAGCCAGTCGGACTGGGGCGTCATGTCCCACGCCGCGCAGAAACTCGACGACCTCGGCATCCCGTGGGAAGCTCAGGCAATCTCCGCCCACCGCGCCACCGATGCGTTGATGAAATACCTCGCCACAACCGAGAAACGGGGCGTCGAGGTGATCATCGCTGGGGCGGGCGGAGCCGCTCATTTGCCGGGCGTGGTTGCCGCCAAGGTGACCCTGCCGGTGCTCGGCGTGCCGATGGAATCCGCCTCGCTCAAGGGCATGGACTCGCTGCTGTCGATCGTGCAAATGCCAGCCGGCGTGCCGGTGGGCACCTTGGCCATCGGCAAGCCGGGCGCGATCAACGCCGCGCTGCTGGCCGTCTCGATCCTCGGCGTGAAGTCGGCCAAGCACCGTAAAATCTACGACCAATTCCGCAAGGAACAGACCAAAAAAGTCTTGGCCAAGCGCCACCTCAAGCTTCCCGCGGCATGATAGGCTGATAGAGCGGTTCGCCTTGAGCGACTACCCTCTGGCAGCCGGTTTTCGTTATAATTGAGTCATTTTACCCTCGCAAAAGAGGAGGGGTGGGCGCAGCATCGAGCCTTTGCATGAGCAAAAAACAGGTCATTGATGCCAAAATTCAGGTCGCTGCCAGGCACAGGAAAATCCAGCATGGCTGGCACTGTATGTGGCGCAGTTTGCTGATGGGTGTCTGTCTTTGGCTTGTGGCGCTGCTCGTTTTTAAAATCGCCCCGATCCCGCAAGCCGCACTGTTTTGGGCTGGCGTGATCGGCATGGCGCTTCCGGTGGGCGGGCTGCTGTTCGGCTTGGCCAAGCGCTTCAACGCCCGCGACACCGCTCGCTGGCTCGACCTCGAGACGGGATTGAAGGAGCGCCTCAGCACTGCAGTCGAGTTGGCCCACGGCAATGCGGCTCGCTCCGACTGGTCCGACCTGGTCATTCGTGACGCCGCAACGGCGGCAGGACAAATTGAGCCAAGGAAACTTTTGCCGCTCCGTGTCCCGAGAATTTGGCACTGGACCTTGCTGGTGCTGATCGCCTGCGTCGGGCTTGGTTTCGTGCCGGAGCATCGCAGCCAAGCGCACCTCGACCAACAACGTGACTCGGTGATCATCGAGGATGTCGGCCGGAACCTGAAGGCATTAACCAAGTTGCAGGTGGAGATGACCCCGCCGCATTTCAAGTCGACGGAGGATTCGCTTGAGTCCGTACAGGAGCTTGGCCGGGAGTTCACGCGCGGCAAGCTCAAGCGCGACGAGGCCTTGGCCGAGCTCTCGAGTCTGGCGGAGCAGTTGCGCGATCAATCCCGCAAACTTGGCCAAGCGCGAACGCTTAAAAAAATGCAGCAAGCCTCGAAAACACCGCCGGGTGCCGGGCGGCAATCCATTGCGGAAATGCAGCGGCAACTGGACGAATTAAAGAAGAGCCTCGGCAATGCGAATGAAGCCAAGCCGGAGCAGTTCGACGCGCTCAAGTCAAAGATGGACGCCATCAAAAATGCCGCCGCCGGACTGCCGAACGCCGACTCGCCGGAGGGACAGCAGGCGCTCCGGGAGTTGGCACAATCGATGGCCGACTTGGCCAGAATGGCCGAGCAATTGGGGCTAGAACTGCCGAAAATCAACGAAGCAATGAAAACGTTGGAGGGGAGTAATATTGACCAATTCCTAAAGAATTTGGACATTTCAAGGGATAATTTGCAGGAAATGGCCGACTTGGCCAAGGCAATGCAAAACCTGCAGATGGAAATGGCTGAGGTCGGTAAAACGCTTGGCGAACAACTCGAAAAAGGGCAGTTGCCTGCCGCGCTGGAGTCGCTGCAGGAAATGATGTCGAAGATGGATTCCGCTCAATTGACCCCCGACCAACTCGAACAATTGATTCAGGAACTACAGGATGCGCTCAAGCCGGCTGAACAGTTTGGTGACTGCTCAAGCTGTCTCTCCCGTGCGAAGGATGAAGCCAAGGCGGGCGACATGGCGGGGGCTTCAAGGTCGCTGGCCGATGCGACCGAGGAGTTGAAGAAGATGTTGCAGCAAATGGAAGACATGAAAAACATGATGGCCGCCCTGCAAAATCTGGAGCGAGCGCAGTTGGCGGTGGGGAACTGCCAATCATTCGGCTCCTGTCAAAGCCCATCTGCCGGCCCTGCCAACAGGCCTGGGGGAGGCGTCGGCACCTGGGGGAACGACAGCTTTCAGCTCACCCCCGACGACCTTGCCCAGCGCTGGGATAACTCCGGGTTCACCCGACCGGATATGGAGGCGCGAGGCAACACAGACCGCGGGAAAGGAAACGTGCCGGAGGGCTTGGCACCCACCCGCGTCCAGGGGAAAATCAACCCTGTAGGTTCCATGCCAAGCATCACACTGCGCGGTGTAAACATCACCGGCAACAGCAAGGTGCAGTTTCAGGAAGCCGTAACGGCCGCCCAGTCAGAGGCTCGTAACGCGTTGAATCAGGACAAGGTGCCTCGAGCCTATCGCGACTCGGTGCGGGGTTACTTTGACGACCTGAAACAATAGCAGTTGGCCAAGCGCTTGGCCGTTCGGTTGGAACAGGGAAATCAGATGAACCCAGAGGAAAAGATCCTTAAATTCAGGGAAACGCACGGGGCTCTCCGTGATGAGATTGGCAAGGTGATTGTCGGCCAAGAAGCGATCGTTGACGGCACCCTCAACGCGCTTTTTGCCAACGGCCACGTGTTGCTCGAAGGTGTGCCCGGCTTGGGTAAGACATTGCTGGTCCGTACTTTAAGCCAAGTGCTGGATTTGTCTTTCAACCGCATCCAGTTCACACCCGACCTCATGCCGGCGGATATTCTGGGCACCAACATGGTGCATGAAACCGATGACGGAAAACGGGCATTTGAGTTTTTGCACGGTCCCATTTTTTCGCATCTGGTCTTGGCGGATGAAATCAACCGAGCCACCCCAAAAACCCAGTCGGCCTTGCTGGAGGCCATGCAGGAACGCACCGTCTCGGTCGGTGGCGAGATCCGTAAATTGGAGTTGCCCTTTTTCGTTTTGGCGACTCAAAACCCAATTGACCAGGAAGGCACTTACCCGTTGCCGGAGGCACAGCTCGATCGGTTTTTTTACAAACTACTTGTGGAATATCCGGGTGCCGATGAGCTTTCCGAGGTGGTGACGCGCACGACTGAAGGACACCGTGCTGAGGTCAAACAGGTCGTTGATGGCTCCTCACTCATAGAAATGCAGCAGTTGGTTCAACAGGTTCCTGTCGCCTCCCATGTAAAGGATTACGCCGTGCGGCTTGTCTTGGCGACCCATCCCGGCACGGAGGCGGCTTTGGACATCGCAAACCAATTCCTCCGGTTTGGCAGCAGCCCCCGGGGCGCACAGTCCCTGCTGCTTGGCGCCAAGGTTAGGGCTCTGACTGAGGGTCGCTTCAACGTAAGTTTCGATGATATCGCCACTCTTGCCCCCGCTGCCTTGCGCCATCGATTGATCTTGAATTTCGAGGCGGAGGCGGAAGGCGTCTCTTCGGATTTCGTGTTAGACAAGATTTTGGCCGACGTACCAAGAGACATCGTTGCAGTAAGTTCTACTGCTTAATTCCTGCATCTTCCACAGCTTGGCCAACCAAACGAACTGAGGTTCGCTTTTTTATGAACAACTTAGTGCATTTCTCTGTTGTTTGATCGTTACGGTTTTATTCACGTACAATTCACTTCTTTTACGGGTGTATTTCCTGTGTTGTTCGCATTGCTGTTGCGACCGTCTCTCTTTTTCGGTAGGGAACCCCCAGTGAAATCGATCTATCTCGATTACAACGCAACGACCCCTCTTGATCCTGTTGTCAGAGAGTCTATGTTGCCTTTATTGGATGAAAACTTCGGCAATCCTTCGAGTATTCACCATGTTGGAAGAAAAGCTCGGTTCTTTTTGGATGCCTCTCGTGAACGGATTGCCGCTGTTTGGAAATGCAAAGCTAGCGAGGTTGTATTCACCAGCGGCGCGACTGAAAGTATCAATTTGGCCATCTGTGGAACCGCCCGGCTTTTAAAAGAAAAAGGGCGACACTTAATTACTTCTGCCGTTGAACACCATGCGGTTTTACGCGCCTTTGAATATCTTGTTAATAAAGAGGGGTTCGAGTTGACCGTGCTCCCGGTTGATGCTGAAGGTAGGGTTGACCCACAAGATTTAGAGAACGCCATTCTTAATGATACTATCCTTGTATCAATAATGGCAGCCAACAATGAAACGGGTGTTATCCAGCCTGTTGCTGAGTTGGGTGCTGTTTGTCGTCGTTCTGGTGTTTGTTTTCATACGGATGCTGTTCAGTGGTTTGGAAAAGAACCCTTTGAAAACATTCACCAATTCAATGCCAACCTGGTTTCCATTTGTGGGCATAAGTTTTATGGACCCAAAGGAAGCGGTGCTTTGTTTATCAAATCACCACTTTTGCCGGATCCTCTTTTTTTTGGTGGAAGTCATGAAAACAACCGGCGGGCTGGCACCGAAAACTTGGCTTCTATTGCTGGTTTTGTAGTTGCTGTTGAGTCTTTTCTTACTACTCCTGTTTTTGACAAGTCCTCTTTGTCTCCTTTTTCAATTCCTCTCTCCTCTCTTGATTCTTTGGAAGGTGTTACCCTTATTGGGTCCAATTCTGAAAGGTTGATAAACACCTTTTGTTTTTCTTTCTCTGGTTTGGATAGTTTGTCCCTTCTCGCTTCCTTTGACCTTAACGGGATTTGTGTTTCTGCCGGTTCTGCTTGTTCATCCGGTGCCTTAAACCCTTCGCACGTCCTCTCTGCTATGGGCTTTTCAAACTCTGATGCTAACTCGATTGTTCGTGTTTCTTTGGGTAGAGAAACCACAAAACTGGAAATTTCTCATTTTCTGTCTCTTTTCCCTATTGTTGTTGATCAAGTTCGGGGTTCCTCTATTTAGTTAAAAAACATCGGATTTGTCGTTCCCTTAATGTTAAAAACCCCAATAAACACAATTTCCCTATTTCTTACTCCCATACTAAGATCCCAACTTGTCATTCTTTCTAATCTGTTTTTATCCTTTTTCTTCGGGTTGTCCACTTGTTAACACACCTTAATAATAAGATTCCTTTTTAGTTTGATTGTTTTTATTATTCGTCCGCGATGAAACTGACTATTGGTCAAGAAGAATTCATTACTGGGCTTCAAGCCGTTCAGAATGTTGTCTCATCAAGATCCACCTTGCCTATTCTTGCCAATGTTCTTTTAAGAACGGAGGGACAAAACTTAGTTTTGACAGCTACAGATCTAGACGTCACAATTACAAAAAAAGTTAAGGCATCCGTTGAAGTCGATGGAAAAATAACACTTCCAGTTAAGAAATTGCATGATATTGCTCGGGAGACAGGAGGGAATCAACTAACAATGGAGTTGAATGGAGATTCTTGCAGAATAGAATCAGGAGCCTTTTCAACTCGTTTGAATGGCCTTCCGGCAGAGGAATTTCCGCCTTTGCAAGAAATAGAATCGGAAATAAACTTAAAATTGGAGCAGAAGAAAATTAAATCTATGTTAAAAAGAACCGTATATGCAGCTTCAAACGACGAAAACAGATATGTACTGAACGGACTTTATTTTAGCGTTAAAGAAAGAAAGCTGACAATGGTGGCTACGGATGGAAGAAGATTAGCCCTGTCGGAGGAAGAGGTAGAACAAGAAACCGAGGAATCAACAGAAATAATAGTACCAACAAAAGCGGTTCAAGAGGTAAACAGGCTATTGGGCGAAGAAGGAGCAGTGGAAATTAAGATTACAGAAAATCAAGCATCCTTCAGTGCAGAAGACAAAGAGGGGCAAACGACGGTTCAAATAGTAACGAAGCTGGTGGAGGGTACATATCCTAACTACAAACAGGTTATCCCAGCAGAGTCAAAGCACAGGATTTCGATGGACAAGGAAGAGTTGTTGCACGCAATAAAGAGAGCCAGCATTATGACAAGTGAGAAAGCCAATTCAGTAAAATTGAGGTTTTCAGAGAACAATCTCCTTTTAACGTCAAACACCCCTGAGGTTGGGGAGAGCAAGGAAACGATGGCAATCAATTATTCAGGTGAGGAAACTTCAATTGCATTCAATCCACAATTCTTCATCGATCCTTTAACATCTCTTGAGGAGGAAGAAATATACTTTGAATTTACAGATCAGCTCAGTCCCGGGGTAATTAAAGTAAAACAGCCGTTTCTCTACGTGATAATGCCCATGAGAACAACCTGAAGAAAAAAGGTTATTTCCAACGGTTGTGAACCCAGAACCAATTGGCAGGGTCTTCCAAGATAAAAGCCTCAAACTGGCTGTTAATATCCGATAGAATATCAACGATTGGCCGAGGTTGATCGCCAGAAAGAGTTGAAATCTGGGGACCAACCTCAATTTCCCATCGACCCAACCCAAGCCGACGACAGAAGCATCCGTGCAGGCTGAGATTGTACCTCAGAGCGAAAAGAGCGGAGGAAGTGGAGACAGAGCAGGGAATCCCAAAGAAAGGCAGTCGCAGGCCGCTTTTGCCCGCGCTTTGATCGACCAACAAGCCGGTAATGGTGCCAGGCCTTTTCATAAAAGACCTGAGCTCCCTGCCGCCACGGCGACGGTCAAAAAAAGAAACGCCAGATTTTCTCCTTAAAGACAGAATTAATCGCTCCAACCAAGGTTGCCGAAAACCACGATAGGTCGTCGCCAGATCATACTCAGGGACAAACGCGCCTGTCTTGGCGTATAATTCAAAATTACCAAAATGGCCCAAAGCGAAAAGGAAGCTGGGCAGAGCGCCATCCTCCCGCTTGGCCAAGCTCAAGTTCTCACCACCCTTGGCAGACAAGATAGATCCGAGATCAGATGTGGGTATGGAAGCAGTCTTAAGTGCGGATAAATAGACTTCCCCAATGCGGCAAAAGTTTTCCCGGGCGATTGAATTAATTTCCTTTTGTGAATGTGAATTACACAGGCAGGCCAACAGGTTGTTCACAGCGACGCGGCGGTGTCGCACATCGATATAATAAAAAAAGAAACCACAAATGCGGCCGATCAACGCCACCAATTTCAAGGGCATCAGTTGAACCAGAAACACAAACGATCGGGCCAGCCAGAAAAAAACGGAATTCACAGAATCACTGGAAGCAGATTTGGCGGACACAGTCCTGAAAATTCTTTGCCCCTTTCAGAATCTTGATTTCCACTCGCATGAAATAGATAGGTAGGTCGCGCCGGTCTATTTTTGGAAATCGTACCGCGTCCTTTTGCGTAGTGACGATGAAATCCGCCTGTCTGGTTTTGCCGCGATTGATGACGTTAAGAATTTCCTGCTGGGAGAAGCGGTGATGATCCACAAACCGCTTGGTGTAAACGAGATCCCCTCCCAATTCGATTAAGCTTTCCTCGAAACTGACCGGCAGAGCAATCCCACTGAGAGCGGCAATCTTCCTCCCCTTCAAGAGCTCAAGATCGGCGCGTTCGCCTGTGAATACATCCTCAAAATAAAGCGGGCTGTGCACGCACTCAATGACGCTTGCCTTGGGGTTGTACTTTGCAATTTTGCCCCGCAACTCCTCAGTGTCGCCGTCGCTTTTTGTGATGAAAACATTATGAGCCCGGGAGAGATGTGAGGGCGGCTCGCGCAGGGTGCCCCGGGGCAACAGCTTGCCGTTGTTGCCAAACGGTTGCTGGCGGTCGATCAACACCACGTCACGGCGGCGCCCCTTCAATTTCCAGTACTGGAAGCCGTCATCGAGCAGCAGTGTGTCACAGCTGTATTTGTCGATGGCAAAACGCCCGGCTTTCACCCGATCCTTGTCCACCAGAACCACCACGTCACGGAGGTTGGAGGCGAGCATGTAAGGCTCGTCGCCGGCGGTCTCCGAGTCGAGCAACAGGGATTTCCCGTCCGACACAACTTTAGGCGGGGTGATATCCTCACGAAGCAGCAGCTTGTTCCAGGCCCGCTCGTGCAGCGGCGCAGGCTTGGAGCGATAGCCGCGGCTCAAGATGGCCACCTTGCGGCCGGCATCCTGAAGTTCTCGGGCAAACTTTTCCACGACAGGTGTTTTGCCGGTGCCGCCAGCAGTGAGGTTGCCGATCGCAATCACCTGCACCCCAAGGGTGGAGTCCCGCAGGATGCGCAGATGGTAGAGGAACCGCCTCGTCTTGACGGCGACGGTGAACACCTTGGACAGGGAATAAAGGGCGGCGCGGAGGAGGGCGGCGCGTTTTCCCTTGCGCTGCCCGTAGATCACATCCAGGACAAACTGCTCAAGCGATTCCGTCCAAGCCAGAATATAGTCCCTCATGCGCGGCGGAGTGTGCCAACGCGATCAGCCCACGGCAACGTTTTCACTGTTTTCGGCGGGGAGCGCATTCTCCACTGTCACAGGATGGCTGCCGGCTGATTCTGTATCGGTTGGCGCTGACGAACCGGTAGCCCCGCTTGGCCAAGCGCAGCGCGAAGCCAAGCCGCAATAGCAAGGCAATCGGGAACAACAGCGGCATGCGCAAGCCGAACTCCCGGATTGCCTCTGCGCCGGCAAAGACCGCGCCGCCACGCGTCACCAAGTGCATGGACGCCGCCATGGCATCGCGCGAGATGGAGTGGCGCTTCATGCAGTCGCCGGCAGCGGACAGGGGGATGGGCTCGACTGTGTTAAACCAGTCCAGCCACCGGAGCAGCCGGACGCCCCGGCGGCAAAAGCCGCAGGCATCATCGAAGATCAGCAATCCGCAGGCAGCGCACATAATGAAGTTGGTGGGCCCAGAGGGATTTGAACCCCCGACCAAACGATTATGAGTCGTCTGCTCTAACCACTGAGCTATGGGCCCGGGAAACCCGGTTGCCGAGCGGCAGGCATTCTGCGGAATGCCACACACACGGCAAGGCAAATCAACTCTCGAGCGGCTCGATACCGGAGCAGGTCAAGCGCGATCCTGATTCATTGTCCGGAAGCATGAGCAGCGTGCGGGCACGTTCCGCCGCTTGGCCAAGCGCGGCCACCCCGTCTTCCGCCGAGACAAGCAGAGCCGTTGACCATGCGTCGGCCTCCGCTCCGCTTGGCAGCGCCACCGCGGCCAACAGCGCGTTCTGCGTTGGCTCACCTCGGCGGGGATCGAGCACATGCCCGTATGAAACGCCATTTTCCTTGAACGCCCTTCCCGAACTCGAGGACACACCAAGCGACTCGTCGCTCAATCCAGTGACGGCCACAAGTTGTTGCCGCCCTGTGTGTTCCAGCCTGTCCAGTCTAGGCCATTCGATGGCTGTTTTCCAACACGGTCCATCCGGCGGCGTGCCGAGGGTGCAAACCGAACTGGTGCCCCCATGAATCAAGGCGCTTGTCACTCCCGCCTCCCGCAGCAGCCCGGCAGCCGCGTCCAAAGCAAACCCTTTGCCAATTGCTCCCAGGTCGATTTGCACGCCGGGGCGATCAAAAAACACAGTGAAGTTTTCCTCGTCCAAATGAACCAACTCCATCCCGACAGAGGCCCGCACCCTGGCCAACTCTTCTGGCGAAGGGACACGGCGCGCCCCGCCCCAAAACCCCCAGCATCGCATCAGCGGAGCCGCGGTGACATCGAACGCCCCGCCGCTCTGTTCGTGGATGCGCTTGGCCGTCCGCAGCAGGCGAAACAATCCCGGCTCGACTTGCACCGGGCCAAGCGCGGCCCCGGCGTTGATGCGGCTCACCTCGCTTTCGGCGCAGTGAAAATTGAGTTGCCCCCCCAGCGCGGTGATCTCGTCCAGCGCCTCCTCGCCGGCCGCCCGCAGTCCCGGTTCGTCCTCCCCGTGCAGCACCATCTCGAACCGGGTGGCCATGGCATCCCGGGCGAGCGAAACAGTTTTCATGGCAGGCGCTTGGCCAAGCGAGGGCTAAGCCGTTGCAAGCGGCCCGCCAACATTGATGCCGTGCTTGAGGCAGTAGGCGGCGATATCCACATACTTGGTGGCCCAGCCTTTCAACCCGGCACGTTCCTCGTCGGTGAGCTTGCGGATCACACGGGCAGGACTGCCCACCGCCATCGAGCCGTCCGGGATTTCCTGCCCCTGCTTCACAAGCGCATTGGCCCCGACGATGCATTGGTTGCCGACCACTGCGCCGTCAAGGAGGGTCGCCCCCATCCCGACGAGCGTCTCGTCGCCGACCCGGCAGGCATGCACCACCGCCGAGTGGCCAACCGTTACATAATCGCCGATGTAACAGCCGAACTCATCCGCGATATGGAGCACGGCGTTGTCTTGGATATTGCTGCCCTCGCCGACCACAATCTCATGAATGTCGCCCCGCAGTACGGCGTTGTACCAGACGCTCGACTGCTTCCCGAGTGTCACCGCCCCGAACACCACCGCCGACTTGGCAATGTACACCTCCGCACCGACGGAAGGTTCTTGCTGCAGATATTTGTCAAGCTGCTGGTTTAAAGAACGATCCATCATCTGCCGCCAAGCTAAACGTTCACGCAATTTGGGTCAACGGCACAAAAAACTCGCGCAGCCTTCCGTTGTATGACAAGGTCATACGCATGCAGGACGTGCTGACCATCCGCCTGGCCAGAGGCGACCGTCGGAAGCTTGAGAAAAGCGCCAAGCGCCGCAACATGACCGTCTCGGAATACGTGCGCTTGGCCATTGGCTCCGAGCAGTTTATCGATTCGTTTGAGGCCGCCCGGGCCGACCTGCTGCCGAAGGCGAGAAAAGCGGGAATCTACACCGACGACGATGTTTTCAAACGGATGTCGTGACGGTCGTTCTCGTCTCGAATGTCCTGTACGCCGCCCTTGTTTCGCACGGACTGTGCCGCGAGGTGTTCCTCATTACGGCTCGTTTTAACACGTTGATCACGTCAAAATCGCTGGTCGTTGAGTTGGAGGAGGGGATCCATCGGCAACTCGGACACACTCCGTCCACAAGGCAGTTTCTCCGTCATTTTCGCAAGAAAGTGCAGCTCGTGAACCCGGAGCCCATCCATCCCCCCGTCTGTCGTGATGCGGATGACGATGTTGTGCTGGGAACCGCGTTGGCCGCGAACGCAGACTGCATCGTCACCGGCGACAAAGATTTGTTGATTCTGGGAACGTTCCGAAAGATTCCGATCCTCACTCCAAGGGAATATATCAACGCGATGGAATCGGGCAGCTTGGGCAGGTGATCCGGGCGGGGACGTGCTGGGTTTCGTTCTGCCTGGCCAAGCGGGCATGGCGGGCCGGATAACAGGCGGCGCAGCTCGAGAAACGCGCGATGTCCCACAGGTCGGCGAAGACGCGGCCGCGCGTCTGGCCAACCCCGTAGTCCAGCGCCGCCTCCAGTTGGCCAAGCGTTGGCTCGGTGAATCGACCGGCGGCGGCGAGGCGGTCCATCGCGCCGTTGCCGGTTCGGGTGGGGATCAGCGCGGTGACCGTCGCACCGCAATCCTGCGAAAAATCGATGGAACGCTTGGCCCACTCCACCGATTCCTCCGCCGGGATGAACGGCGGCTGCAGTAAAACGAACGTTCGCAGATCCATTTTATTTCGAGTGATGAAATCGGCGGCGGCGCGGAACTGCTCAAGCGTCACCCGCTTGTTGAGTTTTTCGAGCGCCCCCGGGTGGACCGTCTCGAGGCCAAGCGCGACCTCGAGTTGGCCGCGTAACCGGTCGCGAAATTGGAGGCAGCGTTCCCCGACCAAGGCGGGGTGACTCTCGACGATGACTCGGTCAAACTTGGCCAAGCGCTCGGCAATCGCGGCGTCCTCGGCCTCGGGGATGGCGTTGGCGTCGAAGAAACTGCCGGCGTTGTACAGCTTGACTTGACGCAGCTTGGCCAAGCCGCCGCACTCGCGCTCGGCTTGGCCAAGCGCGAAATCGATTTGCGCCGCGATCGCCCCGGCAGGCACGGTTTCGTCCAGCGTGTTTTGCCACAGATCGCACATCAGGCAGCGCCAAGGGCATTCCTTGTTGGTGAGAAATATGGTCAGCCCATTGACGAGGCGGCCGTCGGCGTCGAGTTCCTTTTCCAGCAGCCAAGCGTAAGGGCGGCCCGGGTCGAGCGTGTTCTTTTCACCGCGCAGTCCGGCGATCCAGCGGCTGCGAGCGGCAGGGGAACCGGGATAAGTTGAGACTAACTTTGCGGGGGAGTCAGGAATAAAGCTCGAGGAATTTTTTGCGGAGTTGCCCCTCGCGGGCGGGGATGCTTTCACGCAGCGACCCGACCGAGGTCGCGCCATGCTGGAAGCGGCGCTTTTCAAAAACAGGCATGTCAAAACCGAGTACCGCCTTCACGCCGCGAGCGACAATGTCGCCCTTGAGTGCGTAAAGTTTATCGACATCGTAACCGGTCAACTCGACAAACGGGATGCCCTCGGCCACCTCGACCACGTCAGGGCGAGTGAACGGGCTAAACCCCTTGAATCCAAAGTGATGGCCCGGCGCATAAGTGCGGGCATACGACCGGCTCAACCCGCCGGAGTAGGTCAGCGAATGCTTGATCGTGCCAACGCCCCAGCCTTCCTGATACAGCATCTGGTTATTAACGACACTGCGAATCGTCAGCTCCGGGTTTTCCTCGATCGGATAATCCTTCAGGTTTTCGTCGCCGCCATCGCCGTCGATGAGATGTTTCCAATCGGGATATTTCTTGCGGATGCCACGGCAAAGCGCGACCGCCATCGAGGCAGACTCGATGTCGAGAATCTTGTAATCCTCGACGATTTGAATTGTCTCGGCAACGTCGATGTCACCGAGGCTGCTCTCGATCGGCTCGAGGAACATTCCCATGTCCAGTTTGCCAAGAAAAGTGTTGCATTGCTGCAGGTCGGGGCCGTCGCCAAAGCTCAGCGTGAACGCCTTGAGCCGGCCAAGGTCGCAACCCAGTTCGCGCATCACCGCGTACGTCGCCAGAAACACCGCGCCGCTGTCGATGCCGCCGGAGAAACAACAGCCGACCGGCTCAGTTTCCGGAATGCGTTCGAGCCATTTGCACACTTCGTTTTTCAGCGCGCCGATGTAGTCGCGGCCAATCGGGTCGAGGTCGGTGGAGTAATTATTACGGCGCGGATTGAAGAACCGCTCGTAAGTCGGATCGGGGTCCGGGCAGCCGACGAGCTGGATCGTCACCAAATAATGCGCCGGAACCATCCGCGTGTAGTACGGATGGAACTGGTCGCCAAACCCCTGCTCCTCCAGCCATTGGCGAATGGCGTCGATACGATGCGCGACGATAAGCGCCGGCCCCTCGATTTGCTTGGCTAAAAAATAGCGCAACGGCCGGTCAAGCGAACGAGCCAGCTTGACCGATTTGCCGTCCTTGGCCACGAGCGCGAACGAGCCGTCAAATTCGCGCACGGATTCCGGCGACCCGGCGAGCATGCGCTGGCGCGCCTCGGCGGGGGAGAGATTAAGCAACTCAGTCTCGCTGGGGTCAGTCAGGTCAACAACGCGTTCGATGTACTCGTGCATGACCGCCGATTGTCCACAAGCCCCCCCAAACGTCAACCCAAGCAGCGGGGGAGCACACGCGGCTCGCGTGTGAATTTCGGCGGCCCGCCGGAATTGTAGTGTAGAACGATGGCCTCGGCGGGACGCCAAGCCCTGCACGCGAGCCGCGTGCGCCCCCCAGAATAGCCCGCGCTTGGCTTAATGGGAGTGGTCGTGGTCGCACTCTTTGCCGGGTTCGTGGGAGTGGGTGTGCTCCGTCTCCGGCATGGGGTCGACCTCGGTGACCTTGGCTTTTTCCTCGAGCAGATCAATGACCTTGCCGTTGAGGATTTCCTCCCGTACCTGAAAGATGCCGCCGTTGTCCTTGAGTTGCTGGGCCAGTTTCTGCGGCTTGACCTTTTGCTGGGCGGCGAGGGCGGCGACTTGGCGGCTGAGTTCCTGCTCGGTGACCTTGATGCCCTCCTTCTCGGCGATCTGGGCGAGGATGTAGTTGGCCTTGACGCGCACCTCGGCGTCGGCCTTGGCGTTGGCGTAGATGCGGTCCTTGTTTTCCTCGATGATCTCCTTGCCGACGCCGCGGTTGTGGTTTTGCTGGACGATGTTGTGGACGCCGATGCGGGTGGTTTCGTTGACGATGGTCTCCGGCAGGTCGCAGGTCACGGCGTCGAGCAGCTTGTCGACGCATTGGCTGCGGATCGATTTTTTCTGCAAGTACCCCAGTTCGTTCTTGAGGTCGTTCTCGACCCCTTCGCGCAGCTTGTCCATGCCGTCGGCACCGAAGCCCTTGGCGAAGGCGTCGTCGAGTTCAGGCAGGGATTTTTCCTTCACCTGCACGATCTCGATGTCGTACTTGGCCTCCTTGCCGACGAGTTCCTCATAGATGAAGCCGTCGGGGATGGTGACGGTGACACTCTTTTTGTCGCCCTTGGCGGCGCCGGTGAGTTCCTCGACGATGCCGGGGATGAGCGGGTTTTGCGTCTTGTGCAGCCAGTAGTTGTTCTGCTCGGTAAGGCCGCGGGCGACCTTGACGAGGTCAGTGATCGGTTTGTCGTCGATGGTGCCGGTAAAGTTGACCACGATGAAGTCGTTCTCGCCGGCGGGGCGGTCGACGTCCGTGTAGCTGACCCGCTGCTCGCGCAGGGAGTCCAGCGCCTTGTCGATGTCGGCGTCGGTGACGGAGCGGCGCTCTTTCTCGACCTCGAGGCCACGGTACTCCGGCAGCTCGAAGGCGGGGGTGACCTCGAGCGTGGCGAGGTATTGGAACGGTTTGCCGTGGCCGAATTGCAGCTCCTCGACCTCCGGCATGATGACCGGCTTTAAGTCGTTGTCCTTGAGTGCATTGGCATAGCTGTCAGACATGAGGGCGCGCTTGGCTTCCTCGCCGATTTTGTCGCCGTGGGCGCGCATGACGTTGGCCAACGGCGCCTTGCCGGGCCGGAAGCCGGGCAGGTGGGCGTGTCGCCGGAACTCCTTGGCCACGCTGTCAAACTTGGCGTTGACGGTCTCGGCGTCGATCTCGATGCGGAGCTGTTTCCTGCACGGGGAGAGGTCTGTGATGGTTACTTCCACGGGAATCTTTCGTTCAAAGTCGGGGGTTCAGGCCGCCGGGAACCGGCTTGGCCAGAGCGGCGCGAGGGTAGGTTTGCCCCTTGGCCTCGTCAAGCCTGCCGCTTGGCCAGTTGCTCGACATTGGCCAAGCGCCCCCCAATACTCGCCGCCCCATGAACGGACAGCCGACTGCTCTCACTCGCCGTAATTTCATCGGAACCGCCGCCGCGCTTGGCGCCGTGACTGGCGCGACCGGCCTCCCGCGCTTGGCCAATGCCGCCGTTCCATCAGCCAAGCGCATCAAGCTCGGCATCTCCTCCTATTCGTACTGGCACTTCCGAGACCCGAAAGTGTCGATCGAGACGGTGATCGACAAGACGGCCCGGCTCGGCGTCGAGGGGGTGGATATCCTTCACCGGCAGATGGACTCGGAGGACAACGGCTATCTGCAGAAGCTCAAGCGGCGCGCGTTCACCAACGGCATCGACCTGATCTGCCTGTCGATCCATCAGGATTTCGTCGACCCCGACCCGGCCATTCGGCAGCGCAACATCGAGCACACGGAGAAGTGCATCGAGCTGGCGTACAAGATGGGCATCCCGTCGATCCGGCTCAACTCCGGCCGCTGGGGCACGGTGAAGTCGTTCAACAAACTGATGGAGCTGCGCGGCAAGGAGCCGATCCTGCCCGGCTACACGCTGGACGACGGCTTCAAGTGGTGCATCGACTCGATCGAGAAATGCCTGCCGAAAGCGGCTGAGTGCGGGGTGATGTTGGCGCTGGAAAATCATTGGGGCCTCACCCGCACGCCGGAGGGGCTGCTGCGGATCGTCAATGCCATCGACTCCCCGTGGCTCGGGCTGCTGATGGACACCGGGAACTTTCTTGAGGACCCGTACACCAAGCTGGAGCAGATCGCGCCGAAGGCCGATTTCGTGCAGGCCAAGACCTACTACGGCGGCGGGGAGTGGTACACGCTCGACCTCGACTACAAGCGCATCGCGGCGATGCTGCGCCGGGTGAATTACAGCGGCTACATCTCGCTGGAGTTCGAGGGCAAGGCGCCGGCGGACGAGGGGGTTGCCAGGAGCATCAAGTTGTTCCGAACCGTTTTTGGTTGAGAGGCGCACGCGGACGCGTGCGCCCCCCTTGATTTTTCCCGGTTTACTCCGGGGGCAGTCGCTGGTAACACTCCCGGCCCGTTTGAATGTTTCAGCGGCCTGGGCGTCTGTCTCCAGCCAGCGGGCAACGCAAAATACAAAATTTAAAATGATGAACCTAAAAATCGAACCCACTAAAATTAAGCGGTTAGGCCTGGCGATTGCGCTTGGCCTCGGCGTCGTGGCCCCCGGGCAGGCGCTGGAATTGAACAAGGGCGACCATGTCGTCCTCATCGGTAACGCGCTGGCCGAGCGTATGCAGCACCACGGCTGGCTTGAGAGCTATGCACAGGCCGCCATGCCGGAGAAGGAGCTGGTGTTTCGCAACCACGGCTTCGGCGGCGACAAGGTGAACAACCGCCCGCGCAACAACGGCTTCCCGAGTGCCGACGCGTACCTCGAGATTTCCGAAGCCGATGTGATCCTCGCGTTCTGGGGCTACAACGAGTCGTTTGACGACAGCCCGGATGCCTACCGAGCCGACTTGGCCAAGTGGGTGGACGAGACTCAGGGCAAGAAATACAACGGCGAGAGCGCACCGCGCATTGTGCTTTTCTCGCCGATCGCCCACGAGAACCTTGGGCAGGCGAACCTGCCGGACGGCTCCGCCAACAACGAGCGCTTGGCCAAGTACACCGAGGCCACCCGCCAAGTGGCCAACGAGAAGGGGGTTGATTTCGTGGACTTGTTCGGGCAGTCACAACAATTGTATGCGAGCAGCAAAACTGCGTTGACGATCAACGGCATTCACCTGACCAGCGAGGGCAATCAACAGCTCGCGCGCGGCATCCACCGAAGCCTGTTTGGCAAGTTGCCCAAGGTGCGCAAGCGCAAGCTCACCCGCGTTCAGGACGCCGTGCTGGACAAGAACTGGCATTGGTACAACCGCTACCGCGCCACCGATGGCAACGACGTCTGGGGCGGCCGCTCCGGCCTGGCATTTGTCAACAAGCAGACCAATCGCGTTGTGTTGCAACACGAGCTGAAGATGATCGACGTGATGACCGCCAACCGGGACAAGGTCATCCACGCCGCCGCCAACGGCAAAACCATCCAGGCCGACGACAGCAACGTGCCGCCGCCGGTCCAGGTAATCTCCAACGTCGGTGGCGGCTCGCCGAGCAGCAACTCCAACAAGGAAGGCTCGGTCAACTACGCCAAGCCGGAGGAAACCTTGGCCAAGCTCAAGCTCGCGCCGAACATGAAAGCGAACCTCTTCGCCTCGGAGGAAATGTTCGACAATATGATCAACCCGGTGCAGATGGGCGTCGATACCAAGGGCCGGCTCTGGGCGGCCGTCTGGCCGACCTATCCCAAGTGGGAGCCGATCAAGAACGGCGCAAACAAGGAGATGCAGGACGCGCTCGTCATTCTGCCGGATGAAAACCGCGACGGCGTGGCCGACAAGATGATCACCTTCGCCCGCGTGCACAACCCGAC
>JACNJE010000032.1 GCA_014382705.1 Verrucomicrobiota bacterium
CTCTAATCAAATAAATCTCTATCACACAGTTTGGGTTCCAAAAATAATATCAATTTGTTGTAAATTTTTACCACCATAAACCGTTCAAAATGAAGAGGTTAATGTATCGAATAACTTTCACTCATATTTTGTAATAAAATATTCCAACTCAAAGAGTGAGTGAATATTCCCTTTTCTGTTTAAAACCATTGTTTTTGTGTTTAAACATATGTTTTTCATCAAAAGTAATGATTTTCTCAATACACTGACTCCTTTACCAAAGGAAAACTCCTTAGTTTTTTAATCTAATATCGGACTCAAATGTCTAAAAACCTATTATTTCTTAATAAATTTAGCCAAAAGAGAACTCCTTTGATTCAAAAAAAGCCAAAGGAAAAACCAAACGATTTTCTTTTGATAGAAATTCATCTCAATAATCTCACTAAAAACAGACGAAACAGAGTGTGAGAATATTTTCAATAAATAGAGTGGGTAAATTATTCGAAGAGAAGGTGTTATAAAAGAATAGCGGGGGTTCAAGGTTGTAGAAACCTTCAAAACCCCCGTTGATATTTTGGAGATACAATGTTGGATTTTGTAGAATCCCGCAGCTTGGCTTGTATCAGACCCGTTGCAGGCTGTCACATTATGCAGCATCGCACATGCCAGTTGACTCCTCAGCTAATTCATTGGCTTTGAAACGCTTGGCCAAGCGGAGAATGCGTGATCCGCACACAGCATGCGTGAGATGGGCCGATTCCCCCCCGCTTGGCCAAGCGCGAATTGACGCCCGCCCGCCGACTGTGCCAGCCTCGCGCCGCTTGGCCGCCGTTCTCGCGCCCGGCCAAGTTTTCCATTCATGAATGAAGCCGTGTTACACGTTGGCAACCTGCCGTACAGCATCGAGCGCGACGACCTCGAGGCGATGTTCCTCAATGCCGGCACAGTCATCTCAGCCTCGCTGATGACCTACAAGTTCGACCGCCGCTCGAGGGGATATGGCTTTGTGGAGATGGCCTCGCCGGAAGAGGCGCGCAAGGCGGTCGAGATGTACAACGGCCGCGAGATTCGCGAACGCAAACTGGCGGTCAACCTGGCCCGGCCGCGCACGGCCTCTTTCGTGAAACGGCCCGCCGGCTGAGCGGCTCTACCCCTCCCCGCGGTGCACCTTGTACGGGGCGGCCTGGGCGGTGCACATCATCAGGATTTCATCGATGCAGACGTGCGGCGGCCGGTTGGCGGCCCAGACGATCGCCTCGGCGACATCCCCCGCGTCAAGCGGCTCAACGCCTTTGTACACCGCATCGACCTTTTCCCTGTCGCCCTTCAGTCGCACCATCGAGAACTCGGTCTCGGCCATGCCGGGATCGATCGTGCCGACGCGCAGGCCAGTGCCGTTCAACTCCAGCCGCAGCGCCTTGGTGATGCTCCGCTCCGCCGCCTTGCTGGCGCAGTAGGCCGAGCCGCCCTCATACGCCACGCGGCCGGCGATCGAGCCGATGTTCAAAATGATGCCGCCGGGGTGCGGCTTCATCAGCGGCAGAACGGCGCGGCTCACGCGCAGGATGCCCAACGCGTTGGACTGGAACATCGCCTCCCAGTCGGCGTCCCGCCCGTCCTCGACGCGTTCCACCCCGTGGGCACCGCCGGCGTTGTTGATGAGTACGTCCACACGGCCGGCGGTGGCCTTGGCCCAGTCGGCGAACGCGTTGACGCTCGCCGTGTCGGCGACGTCCAGCTTGTGGATGTGCGCCGAGGCCGCGCCGCGCGCTTGGCAGTCGGCGGCGACCTGGGCGAGCCGATCCTCCCGGCGCGCCCCCAACAGCAGATTCGCGCCCAGATCGGCGAGTTGCCGGGCCGTCTCCGCGCCGAACCCGCTCGAGGCGCCGGTCACCAGCGCCCATTTTCCCTTCAGTCGGTTATTCACGGGAGAAGACTTAACCGGAGCCGCCCCGCTTGGCCAAGCGCAAACAAAGGTTGCCGCCGGGGGCGCTCCTGCCCCACACTGGCGGCCCATGTCAGTCGAGCGGCAAAAGGTCAGCAACTGGTGGTTCTCGCTGAACTCCATCCAGCGCTCGTTCCTGCTGTCGCTGCTGATTCACCTGACAGCCGCGCTTGGCTACCTGCTGGGTGCCTTCCCGAAGGTCGAAAAAATGATGGCCGCTGTCGTCCCGGACCTGATCGACTTCGAGGCGCTGGAGCAGCAGCAACGAGAACGGCAGCGGTCCGTGATCTTCCTTGAAGTGCCCGCCGACATGGCCAGCGAGGAGGCCCCCGAGGATACCGAATTTTACTCCAATCAAAACTCCAAGGCGGCCGACGAGCAGTCGGAAAAGGAGACTGAGAAGCCCAAGATTGATGGCACGCAGGACAAGGTTCCGAGGATCGTCGACAGCAAGCCGGCAACTCCGGCCAAGCCGCCCGAGCCGGAGCCGGAGCCGGAACCCAAGCCACCCGCGCCCAAGCCGAAGCCGCCCAAGGCCGAGACGCTCAACCCGATCCAGGCCAAGCCGGAGCCCACGCCCGAACCGGAGCCGGAGCCCAAGCCCCGACGGCCGCGCACCGTCGCCGAGGCCAAGCAGCTCGCCATGATCCAGGGGGAAAAAATGAAGCAGGACGGCGGCGTCAAAAAACGAGCCACCATCGTGGGGCTCGACGCCAAGGCGTCGCCGTTCGGCGACTATGACGCCCGCCTCATCGCCGCCATCCAAAACCGCTGGAACCAAAGTCTCAATCTGCATTACGTGCCCAGCGTCGGGCAGGTGGTGCTGACCTTCAACCTATGGTCGGACGGCAAGGTGACCAACGTGCAGGTGGAACGCAAAACGGTCGATGAGTTGCTGGCGCTCAAATGCAAGATCGCGGTGGAGGATCCGGCCCCGTACGAGCCGTGGCCGGAAAAGATGCTCGACGAAATCGGCTCCGACCGCCGCTTCGTCCGCTTCACCTTCTATTACAACTGACCCCGGCCAAGCCGGTTATTTGATTTCCCTGGCCCGGAGGTACTTGGCCAAGTCGTTGAGGCGGTCGGTGTTGATGAAATCGACGCCGGCGTTGTGGAGCACCTCCCATGCGGCGGGGGTGTCCGGCGCGGCCCAGAAGCGGATTTTCTGCCCGTCGGCGTGGGCACGCTTCACGAGCTTGGCCAGCTTGGCTTGCTCTCTCTCCGGTAACTCGCCCTTGCCACGCCAGTTGAAATGCGACCGCCAACTGTCGCTGATCCACGGCATGAAATGGCGGCTCTCCGCCCGGCCAAGGTCGCCCAGCCGCCCGTCGTAACCGGCGAGGCGCGTGGCGTCCTGCTCCATCGCGGCGCGCGGCCGGCTGCCGGAGATGACGACCGTCACCGCGCCGGGCTTCGTACTGTTGGCGGTGAACGCAGTGAGCATCGAGCGGTATTTCCGGAGCAGCGGCTTGAGCGCGGCGTAGGTCGCGGGGCCGGCGGTCTTGAAATCGATCATCAGGTGAAACGGCGCCTTGCCCTTGTACACGCCGCCGCCGTTGGCCTTCACGCGCTTGGCCAAGGGCGCGAGGTAAAGCGACTCGAGGGTGCGCTCCTTTTTCAACTCGAACCGGGAGTGGGCGACAAGCAGCGTATCGTCCTTCAAAAACACATCGGCCTCGACACTGCAAAAACCGGCGGCCAGCGCGTCGAGCAGCGGGCGCTTGTGGTAGTAGTCGTTGTGCGCGTGGGCGCGGAGGAGCGGCCTGGGGCCGGCGTCGGGCTTGGCCGGCTCGTTGGCGGCGCTTGGCCCGGCGGTGAACAGCAGGGCGGGGAGAATCCATTTCACGGTGTCATTCATCGGGAAAAAGGTCGGTGCCGCATCCCGGCTCGGTGGGCGTCCTGTAGCGGCCGCCATCCACGCGGGCCGGGTGCACGAAATGGTCGCGCAGATGCGGGATGTATTCCAGAAACAGTTTCTCGTGCCCCAGCGCGATGTGGCTGAACAGCACGAGGTGCTGGTGGATCTGCCCCATGTCGCCGACGTGCGGCACGAGGCGCACCGGGAACTTGCGGGCGAGCATCGCCACGGCGAGCCATTCGCTGATGCCGGCCAGGCGCGTGCAGTCGGCCTGCACGATGCCGACCGCGCCGGCCTGCAAAAAGTTTTTCCACAACACACGGTTCGAGACCGCCTCGCCGACGGCCACCGGCACCGGGGCGATCGCGCCGGCCAGCCGCTTGTGCGCCGAGACGTCATCCGGCTGGGTCGGCTCCTCGATCCAGTACGGGGCCATCCCCTGGAGCGCGAGGCAGGCCTCGACGGCCCGCGGCAGCGACCAGGCCTGGTTGGCGTCGAGCATGATTCGTACGTCCTCCCCGACCGCTTCGCGCACCATGAACGCGCGCCGCACATCCTGCGTGGGGTCGCTCGCGCCGACCTTCAGCTTCATCGCCGTGAAGCCGGCATCGACCGCGGCCCGGGCATTGTCCCGAATCTGCCGGTCGCTGTACTGGAACCAGCCGACCGACGTGTCGTATCCGGGATAGCCGGCCTGGAGCACGCCTTCGCGCCCCGCGCGACCGGCTTGGGTTTCGCGCAGCATCCCGGCCGCCTCCTCCGCGGTGAGCACCTCCTCGAGGTAACTGAAGTCGACCAGCCGGACGATTTCCTCCGGGGAAAGGTCGAGCAGCAGCCGCCACAACGGCACGCCGCGCGCCTTGGCCCACAGGTCGAAACAGGCGTTGGTCAACGATGCCAGCGCGAGGTGCGTGACCCCCTTGTGCGGGCCAAGCCAGCGCACCGCCGGGTGCTCGGCGATGGAGCGCTGCACCGCGCCGAACTCCGCCATCAACGCCTCGATGTCGCGCCCCACCAGCGGCTCGGCCAGGATGCGGATCGCGTCGCAAACGAGGTTTGTGCCGCTGCCCAGCGTGTAGGCGATGCCGCTGCCGGTGAGCCCGTTGTCGGCCTTGAGCAGCGTCACGCCGTAGCCGTACTGGGGGTTGGTGTGGACGGCGTCCGAGCCGGCGCCCCCCTCGAGTTGGCGGCGAAAATCGCGTGTCTCGATGGATTGAATGGCCGGCATCACGGTGTCGCTTGGCCAAGCGCCAGAACGTCCCGGGCGGCGTCGCGCGCCCATGCGTCGGCTTGGAGGATCTGCTCGAGCGACGGCTGCCCGATCACCTCGTGGCGATCCAACACTTGGCCAACGGCATCGCTGATGCCGGGGAAAGACGTCTGCCGGTCGCAGAAGGCGTCGACCGCGATCTCGTTGGCGGCGTTGAGCACGGCCGGCAGCGTGCCGCCGACGTCGCCGGCGCGGCGCGCCTGGCCAAGCGCAGGGAACCTGGCTAGGTCCGGTGCCTCGAAATCGAGCCGGCCAAGCGCGGCCAAATCGGTCTGCACGCGGTCACTCTCGGCGCGGCTTGGCCAAGTGAGCGCGTACTGGATCGGCAGGCACATGTCCGGCGTGGAGAGCTGTGACAGGATCGAGCCGTCGACGAACTCGACCATCGAGTGCACCACGCTCTGCGGGTGGACGATCACGTCGACCTGCGGCATCGGGATGCCGAACAGCCAGCGTGCCTCGATCATCTCGAGGCCCTTGTTGAACATCGTCGCCGAGTCGATGGTGATCTTGCGGCCCATCACCCACGACGGATGCTTGAGCGCCTGCTCGACGGTGATGCCGGCAAACTCCCCGGCCGGCGTCTCGCGGAACGGCCCGCCGGACGCGGTCAGGATAAGTCGCCGCACCGACTCCGTTGGCCGACCGTCGAGGCATTGGAAAATCGCCGAGTGCTCGCTGTCCACCGGCAGCACGCGGACGCCGTGTTTGCGCGCCTCAGCCATCACGATCTCGCCGGCCATCACGAGGATCTCCTTCGACGCCACGGCAACATCCTTGCCGGCGCGGATGGCGGCCAGGGCCGGTTGCAGCCCGGCGGTGCCGACGATGGCGACCAGCACAATGTCGGCCGACGGCAGCGTGGCCAGCTCGATCAGTCCGTCGTCGCCGGAGGCCACTCGGATGCCGTCGAGTTGCGACCGCAATTCGGCCTCCTTTTCCGGCGAGCCGATCGAGACCAGCTCGGGCCGGAACTGCTTGGCCTGTTGCGCCAGCAGGGCATCGTTGTTCCCTGCCGCCAAACCGACGAGGCGGAGTTCCCCCGGCAAATCTTCGGCCACCCTAACGGTGCTGGTGCCGATCGATCCGGTGCTGCCAAGCAGAACGACGTTTTTCATCTCGCGAAGCAGCCGCTACTCATTGAACAAAACCAGGTGCAGGTAAAGATACATCAGCGGCGCGTTGAAGAGCAGGCTGTCGAGCAGGTCGAGTACGCCGCCGATGCCGGGGAAGAACGAGCCGGAATCCTTTACGCCGGAGTCGCGCTTGAACACCGACTCGATCAGGTCGCCCAGCACCGCGCCAACGGCCAGCACCGGACCCAGCGCGGCGGCGTGCGCCAGCGTCATTCCGCCCAGCTTGGCCGCGCCCCAGTAATGCGCCATGACCAGCGCGGCGGCAGTCGAGAGCAGGATCGCGCCGGCGAAGCCCTCCCACGTCTTGGCCGGGCTGACCGCCGGGATCATTTTGTTCCGGCCGATCATCGACCCGAGCAGGAACGCGCCGATGTCGCTGCACTTGGTCGTGAGGATGAAAAACAGCAGGCAATATCCGGGGTGGAGCCGCACGCCATACGGCGGAAGCATAAGATAAATCTTCAGCAGGAACCCCAGCAGGCATGAGACGTACAACACGCCGAGCATCGTGTGGCCCACCATCGCGAATGCCGGCGGTGCCGGATGCGCGAACACCCGCCGTGCCAGCAGCAACAGCAGCAGGACGGCGAGGATGCCCAGCTCCAGTTCCGCCGCGCTGACCGGTGCCCGGGCCAGGCCGGAGAGGTGCAGGAACAGCGCGCCAACCAGCGTTACGCCACCGGCGAGGCCTAGCCACTTGAAACGCGGCAGGCCGTTCTCCTCCACCATGCCGTAAAACTCGAGCAGCCCGACGATGTTGAGCAGCATCACCACGCCGCCCACGAGGTAGACCGCGTACGGGCTGCCGCCGAGCAGGCTGTAAAACACCACCCCCAGCAGCACCACCGTGCTGGCAAACCGCCGCAAGAACACGAGCGTCCACGAATCCGACTCGAGGAGATCGTCCAACAACTCATCAAATTTGTTGTCTTCCGGCATTTGACAGTCGGCGGGAGGGTTTCAGCCGCGTTGGCCGGGGTCAAACATTTCCGAAACGGCGGTCGCGGCCGGCAAACGTCTCGAGCGCGGCGAGGAAGTCCGCCTCGCCGAAGTCCGGCCAAAGCCGCTCGGTCACCACCAGCTCGGCGTAGGAAATCTGCCACAGCATGAAGTTGCTGACGCGCATTTCGCCGCTGGTGCGAATCAGCAGGTCGGGATCCGGCGTGCCGGCGGTGTAAAGGTGATTCGACAATGTTTGCTCGTCGATGTCGGCAGCGGACAGTTCACCCCGTTTGGCCTTGGCGGCGATGGCGCGGACGGCGTCCACCAGCTCCGTGCGGCCGCCGTAGCTCAGGGCAAGGTGCAGCGTGGTGCCGCTGTTTTGGTCGAGCGATGCAATGGTGGCGTCGAGCTGCTCGCGGACAAATCCCGGCAGCCGGTCCAACTGGCCGATCGCGCGCAGCCGGACGTTGTTTTGATCCATCTCCGCCTGCTCGGTTTTCAGGTAGCGGGCGAGGAACGTCATCAACGTCTCGACCTCCGCCTTGGGCCGGTTCCAGTTCTCGACCGAGAAGGCGTACAGCGTCAGGTGCCGGATGCCGAGCCGCGAGGCGCAACGCAGCACCGCGCGCACCGACTCGGCGCCGCGGCGATGGCCCTCCACGCGCGGCAGCCCGCGTTGGGCCGCCCAGCGGCCGTTGCCATCCATGATAATGGCGACATGTGCCGGGAGGGCGGCCTTGGCCTGTTCACTGAGTTCTGTCGGGGCGCGGCTCATGCGCTTGGCCAAGCGACGGCGATTACAGGGTGATGGTCTGCGACCGGCCGGGGCCGACCGAGGCGTGGCTGAGCCGCGTGCCGGTCAGCTTGGCCAAGGCCTTCGCGTAACGCCGGGCGTTGGGCGGCAGCGCCTTCCATGTGCGGATTTTGTCGGTCGGCGTCTGCCAGCCGGGGAATGTCTCGTAAACGGGGCGGCACCGGGCCAACTGGGCGAGGTCGCTTGGCTGGTGGTCGATCGGTTTGCCGCCGAGCCGGTAGCCGACGCACACCTTGATCGACCCGAGCGTGTCGAGTCCGTCCAGGTTGGTGAGCGCGAGGTCGGTGATGCCGTTGAGCCTGGCCGACTGCCGGACGGTCACGGCGTCGAACCAGCCGCAGCGGCGCTCACGGCCGGTGGTGGCCCCGTACTCGCGGCCCATGCCGTGCAGCAGGTCGCCGACGACGCGGTCCTCCGACG
Organism: Verrucomicrobiota bacterium; assembly: GCA_014382705.1. Taxonomy (GTDB): domain Bacteria; phylum Verrucomicrobiota; class Verrucomicrobiia; order Limisphaerales; family UBA1096; genus UBA1096. Next base: position 8,365 of record JACNJE010000032.1, read on the forward strand.
GCATCGGGCCTTCGCCGACCCGGGTCGTGTACGCCTTGGCCACGCCGATCACACGGTCGATCATCGTCGGCGGGATGCCGGAACCGGTGCACATGCCCCCGGCGGTGGTGTTCGATGAGGTGACGTAAGGGAAGGTTCCGTGGTCGATGTCGAGGAACGTGCCCTGCGCCCCCTCGAAGAGGATCCGTTTTTCCGCCGCCACGGCCTTGTGCAACAACTGAACGGTGTTGGTCACGTACGGCCTGAGGCGGCGCGCGGCCTTGAGGACGCCGTCCATTGTGCGCTTGAGAGGGAGCGGCCTCGCGCCAAGCGACCGGAGCAGGATGTTGTTGTCCCGGACGGCCTGCCCGAGTTGTTCCACAAACCGCTTTGCGTTGAGAATGCTGCCCATGCGCAGGCCGCTGCGTGCGATCTTGTCGCCGTACGCCGGGCCGATGCCGCGCAGGGTGGTGCCGATTTTGCCCCGACCCTTGAGCGCCTCGCGCGCGGCGTCGAGCGCCTTATGGTACGGGAACACCATATGGGCGGCATCGCTGACGAGCAGCCGCCCGGCGGGGTCGATGCCGTTCTGTTTCAGCCCGTCGATCTCCTCGACCAGACCGGCGGGATCGATGACCACGCCGTTGCCAATGACGCAGGTGGTGCGATTGCGAAGAATGCCGGAGGGGATGAGGTGGAGGATGTATTTCGTCTTGCCAACGATGACGGTATGGCCGGCATTGGCGCCGCCTTGGGCGCGCACGACGATGTCGGCCTGCTCGGTCAGGTAGTCAATGATCTTGCCCTTGCCCTCGTCGCCCCACTGGGCGCCCACTAGAATGGTGTTTGACATTTGTGTTTTTATCATCCGGCAATTCAAAAACGCACCGGATGTCTTTATAATACTCTGCGTTCCCCATCACCCCAACCCTCTCCCGCTGGGAGAGGGAGCTTGGCCAAGCGCGTTCCCTTTGGTTCCTTCTCCCTCCGGGAGAAGGTGGCCGGAGGCTGGATGAGGGTGAACCGCCGGTTGTTTAATAACGCCACTGCTTGGTCGCCCGATCAATGGCTAACGAAACGACAATCCCGAAGCCAAGCCCGGGGTTGTCCCTCATTAGCGCAGGGACGGTAAGGAAACCATTGCCCGGTGTCAACGCTTGGCCAGGCGCTTGGGCTTATCTCATGTGCGTCTCGAGGAAGGCGTCGACCTCGCGAAAAAACTCGAAGACATTGTCCTCGTTGCGGTAGCCGTGGCCCTCGTTGGCCTTGATGATGAGCTTGTTGGGGATGTTGTTGCGGTCCAGCGCTCGCTTGAGGATGCGGCCGTGCTTGGGTGGCACCCGCCAGTCCTTCATGCCGTAGGCCATCAGCACCGGAGCCCGCACGTTGCCGATGTTGTTCTGGATGGATCGGGACTTGATCCAGTCTTTGTCCTTGCTCCGGTCGGCGATCATCACGGCGTCAATGGCGTCGTTGATTTTTTTTGGGAGCGGGTATTCCTTGAGGATGAGATCGATGTCGGTGACGCCGACGTAATTGACGCCGCACCGGTACAGTTCCGGCGTGAAACAGAGGCCGGCCATCGTCGCGTAGCCGCCGTAGCTCGCGCCGTAGATGCCGATGCGCTTGGCATCGGCGATGCCCTCGGCGATGAGGTGTTTCACGCCGTCGGTGATGTCGTCCTGCATGGCACCGCCCCATTCGCGATACCCGGCGGTGAGCAGTTTGTTGCCGTAGCCGGTCGAGCCCCGGAAGTTCGGCTGAAACACGGCGTAGCCCCGGTTGGCGAGAAATTGCACGTCGGCGTTCCAGCCCCAGTAGTCGCGGGCGGTCGGGCCGCCGTGCGGGTGGACGATGAGCGGCAGGTTTTTGCCGTCGCTGCCGTTCGGCGTGGTCAGGAACCCGTGGATGACCAGCCCGTCGCGGGCGGTGTACTGGATCGGCTTCATCGGCGACATCTTGTCGGGATCAACCCACTCGGCGAGATCGAGCAGTTTTTCCATCTTCGGCTTCTTTTTGTCGCTGATGTCCAACAGGTAGTAGGCGCCGATGGTCTTCTCGCTGTGCGAATGGAAGAGGATGCGATCCTCTTTCTTCGACCAACTTTTGATGTCGTTGGCCATGCCGGGCAGCGCGTTATCGATCATCGCCTGGTAGTTTTTGTAATCGTTGTCGAACCAGTAAACCTGCCGCCGCTCGGCCTCGTAGCGCACCCCGAGCACCTTGCCGGTCTTGTCGGACACGATCGGCGGCCCGGCCGGCACGTCGTACGTCGGGTGGGCGAAGATCATCCGGCCCAGTTTCCCGGCCTTTAGGTCGTATTGAAACAGCGCCCGCTTGTCGCCGTTGAGCGCGGCGACGTAGAGGATGCCGGGGTTCGTGCCGAAACCAAGCGGCTCCATGGCGGTGCGAAAATCGGCGGAGTAGATTTCCTCCCAGTCCGACTTGGCGTCCCGGCGATGAAGGATCGACCGGGTGAGGCCATGCTGAACCATCCCGATGCGGACGACTTTGTCGCGGTCAGCAACAAACCCGAGGATGTCGCCCCGGTTATACGCCACCCGATCCTCCTTTCCGGTGAACGTGTTGAGCCGAACGATGTTCCCGTAGAAAGCCCGCTCCTCCCGGAACCTCCCGCCGCCCTCGCGAATCTCGACCAAAATATCACCGCCCTCATCGGTCAACGGGTCAAACAACTCGACAGCCTTGAACACGCGGGCTCCAAACTCGCTATTTTTTTTATGGGATAAGTTGAGCACCTTGGGCTTGGTGCCATCCCGGTTGACCGCGTAAAGCCCGCCGTTGGGGAAGTTGTTCCGATCCTTCATCTGGAACACCAGGCGCTCGTTGCTGATCCAGTTGAAACTGTACACCTCGTTTTCCTCCTCGGCGGTGCAGCCAAACAGCTTGCGGTCGGAGAGGCGGATGGTCTTCAGGTTGTACTTGCCCTCGCGGGGTGCGATCGCGGCCAGCCACTTGCCATCCGGGGCGAGGCGCGGCCGGAGGAATGCCGGAGCCTTGAAGAACGTCCCGACCGGCAGTGTCTCCCC
>JACNJE010000031.1 GCA_014382705.1 Verrucomicrobiota bacterium
GCGTCGAGATCGTGCCACCGTTTGTGCGCGGGAAGAATGGTCGGTTGTGTGTTCAACGACGGTTGCACGGGAGGGACGAGTTCCACCTCGTCCCAACGGAGCATTGAAATGGGGCAAGGTGGAGCCTGCCCCTCCCGGAAGACTAGTTCAACTCTTGGCTGGTCAGGGCACCGTTCTTGCGGAGGGACGCGGCGATCTTCGGGCGGGCTGCCTCGACGCGCTCGGCGTCCACCTCCAGCTTGAGAATCCCGGCAACGAATTGCAGGATGCCCTGGGTTTCGTCATTCCACTCGGCGGCGACCGTGTCGAGCGGGGTTTCGCCCTTGTTGCTGCGGGTGTTGACGTCGGCCTTGTGGCGGATGAGCAGCTCGACGATCTCCGCTTGGCCAAGGAACGCCGCGCCGTGCAACGGCGTGTTGCCGTCGCGGTTCCGGCCGTTCACGTCGGCCCCCTGCTTGATGAGCAGTTGAACCGCCTCCGCCTGTCCGGTCATGGCGGCCCACGAGAGCGGGGTGATGCCCATCGAGTCGTGGCCGTTGGCGTCCGTGCCGTTGGCCAAGCCGGCCTTGAGCTTGGCCAGGTCACCGGTCTTTGCCGCCGCCCACAGTCCGCTTGGGCCGGCGCTGGCCAGCTCCTTGCCGGATTTGCCGCCGTTGGCCTTGAGCAGCGCGACGACCTTGGGCCGCCCGGCCTTCACCTGTTCAATGTCGGTCTTGATTCCCACGATGGCGGAGATGAAATCGACGATCCCCTTGATTTCGTCGCTCCACTCGGCGGCGCAGGAGTCGAGCGGGGTTTCGCCCCGGTTGTTGATGGCGTTGACCTTGGCCCCGCCCTCGATGAGCAGTTCGGTGGCCTCCGCTTGGCCAAGGAAGGCGGCCCCGTGCAGGGGCGTGTTGTTATCGCCGCCGGCGATGCTCGGGTCAGCGCCTTTCCCGATCAGGAACGTGATCGCCTTGGCCTGCCCGGCGAGAGCCGCGAGGCCAAGCGCCGAGCCGCCGCCCTCGTCCTTGGCATTGACGTCGAAGCCATCGGCCAAGTGCTGCTTGAGCGCGCCGATGTCGCCGGTCTTGGCTGCGTCCCAAAACGAGACGGTCGGTGCCTCCCCGTCGTCGTTGCGCTTCGGCCTTTCGTTCCCGTCGTTGCCGCGTCCCCGGCGGCCCCAGCCCCGTTCGCCCCCGAGAACCGGCGGCGGCTCCGGGGCGGCGCTCCAGAGCGGCATATCCTCCCCGGAGATTTCCCGCTCGACGTCGGTGCGGCGGTTTCGGATGAAGCGGCGGATTTTCTCGTAGTCCACCTTGCGCTTTTGCTCCCATGAGAGATGCGGCTTGACCATGGCCTCGATCCGCTCGGTCTCGGCGAGCAGTTTTGCCTCGTCCCAATGCGCGGCCATGAGGGCCTTCATTTTTTCAGCGTACTTTTTCCGGACGCCCGGGATTTGGTATAGCTTGTGCGCGACGAGCCCCACGGTGCGGACGGAGCGGGGCGAGCGGCGGTCGACCCCGAGCGGGCTGTATTTCTCGAACATGCTGTCGGCGCCCCACGGCAGGAAATGGAACTTGTCCGTCTCGGGGTTCAGGTAGACGAAGAAATTGTTGCGATTGCCGGAGTAGCCGTCCCAGAAACTGAGCAGGCCCTCCACAGTCCAGAAGGTGTAAAACGCCTCCTCGTCGATGAGCTTCCAAATCGTCTCCTCGTAATCGTGGTTGTTGGTCTGCAGCTCGGCGACGGCCAGCAGGTCGGTGCTTCGGTCGCTGATGTTCATCACGTGGAGCGCGAGCAGGTTCCGGCCCGCGCGCAGTGTGTCCCGGTGGCCGGAGAGGTCGTATGCCGCAAACTGCATTGAGGCCTGATCGTTGCCGCTGCCGGTGGCGACGGAATCCCAGCGGGCACCTTGTGGCGCGTTGTGGCGGGCGACGTCATGGCCGTTGAGATAGGCGATGAAGCCGTCGTCGCACTTCATCCGCAGCAGCAGGTTGCGGGCGGATTGTATGGCGTCCAGTGAGTCCAACGCGAACGGGAACCGGAGATAAAGCGATGTGGCCTTGCCGTACATCTGATCGTCGAAATCAAACCCGTCACTAATGAGCGGCCCGTAGCCCTCCTCCCGCTCGTAACCAGCGCCGTTTTCACCGGCGGTCCACGCGGAATCGTCGAAATCGGGCTTGAACCAGTCGCCGTCATGCTTGCCGCTGGTCGGCACCCAGGCGCGCCCCGGCGTCTCGCCGCCAAAAAAGACCTTTCCCTCCGCGCCCTTGAGCGCGTTGATAACCTTGACGATGTGCTCGCGGCCCGGCTTGTCCTTGCCAAACTTCTTCTCGAAGCTGCCTTCCCAATTCTCATGGAAGTCCACGACCGTGCCCTCGTACAGGGTGCCTTTGCTGCTCCCGAAGCTGCGCTTGGCCAACGGCTTCTTCACGCTCTCCACGTGCGCGTACACGCCGAGGTTTTTGCCGTTGACGGTGACCTTGGCCAGGGCGCACCGGGGCGCGGGAGAGCCGGCGGCGTTGAACAGCGAGTAGCCCATGAACTGGCTCATCTGACTGTTGTCCTGCTGGTTGTTATTGAACGTCAGCATGGTCAGCCCATCGATACCCCCTTTTTTGTCAATGTGGTTCAGCTTGACCTTGAGGGAGGGCCGCGAGGTGCTTTGCGAGCCGATGAAGCCTTTCTTCCGGATGCCCACGCGCTGGAAAGTCAGGCCGTCAATTGTCACGCTCGCCTCGACGTAAGTGTACGGCGACTCGACCTCCTCGAACTGGCGTTTTGGCTGAAGGGCCTCGAAGAAATTGCGCGACTGGTGGCGCAGCGTGTCCCAGTCGTCGTCGGCAACCTGGATATCGACCTCGAGCAGCCGATCCCTCGGGAAAATGTCGTCGAGCTTCAACGCGTTTGCGCCATCGCCTGCAACAGACGTGTTCGATGAAGCCTTGGGGGCACGTTGAGGTTCCGAGTCAAGGGCCGGGCTTTCAGACTGACCGCACCCCGCTAGGATTGCCGCCACGACCGGTATAATGTATCGATGGTTCATAATTCGGGATAATACTACGTGCAACCGAGGGTTTTATTCCCCGATACACCGCCTGATCAGATATAACGCTGTTTTATATGGAAAACAACCGGAAATGGTTACAACCGAGCGACAGTTTGCCTCCCATTTTAGCGCAGCAACTCGGCGATCTTCGGCCGAGTGGCCTGAATGCGCTCATAGTCCAACGGCACCCCGAGCGGCTTGAACAGGATGCCATCGAGGAATTCGTAGATGCCCTTGGCTGCTGCCCATGGGATTTCCACGCCTTCAAGCGCCGTGCTGCCGGTGTTGTTTCTGGCGGTTTTGTCGGCTCCCTTGGCCAGCAACGCTTGGACAATTTCCGGGTGACATAAAAAGGCGGCTGAGTGGAGCGGGGTGGATCCGCTCTTGTCCGGCTGATCCACATTGGCGCCCCCTTCGATGAGGGCATTGGCCACTTCGGTTTGCCCAAACGCCGCCGCGATGCCCAACGCGGTCGCTTCCGCGCCTTGCGGGTTTGGGTCTTTTTGGTCGAGATCCGTCCCGGCGGCGATGTGCTGGTTGACCGCAGCGAGATTTCCTTCAACCGCAGCCTCGAAGAGCGAGATGGCGGGCGGGGGCGGCGGCGGGGGCGGCGGGGCTTCTCCGCATCCCGTAAGGAGCGCGGCTGCAATGATTGGGATAATGTTTTTTTTCATGAGAACAGTTGAGTGATCGGTTTGCCATCGCGAACGAGTGTCACGGGCCGCCCCACATTGGTGTGGAATTCCTGCTGCGGGTCAATGCCAATGTTTTGAAAAAAAGAGGCCGCCAAGTCGTCCGGCGAGTAGCCCCGGCCGACCGGCTCGGCGGCGTGGTTGTCGGTTTCGCCGATCACCTGGCCGCCCTCCACATCGCCGCCGGCCATCAGCGCAACCATCGCCCGTGCCCAGTGGTCGCGCCCGCCCTGGCTGTTGACCTTGGGCGTCCGGCCAAACTCGCCGGCCACCATCAACGCGGTGGAGTCGAACAGGCCGCGCTCCTTCAGCCGATCCATCAGCGCGGCCAAGCCTTTGTCGAACGGCGGCAGCAACGCGCGCAGCCGGGGGAAGTTTTCCGAGTGCGTGTCGAAGTCGAACTCCGCCGGGCGCAACCGCACGGTGACGAAGTGCACGCCGGACTCGATCAGCCGCGCCGCGAGCAGCAGGCTTTGCCCAAACTCATGTTTGCCAAAGCGCCGCATCTCCGGCTCGGCCTCCTGCGACAAGTCAAACGCCGTGCGGGTGGTCGGCGAGCTGATGATGTCGTGCGCCTGCTCGCCGAAACGGTCAAGGCCACGAACTTGTTCGTCGAGATTTTCGTAACCTCGAAATGCGGTGTCGAGATCGTCGAGAAGCTTCTTTTGTGAATTATATTTCTCGACGGTCAGACCGTCCTCGAGCGAAATGCCGCGAACGCTGTAGGGAATGCCAAATGTAGGCTTGTTGGCCGTGAGTGCACTGAATTCATTGCCAAGATAGCCAGGGCCCACGAACGATTCATCGATTGAAACGTAGGACGGAAGGTCCCGCGCGGACGGATGCTCCTTGCTTACAACGGCACCGTACTCAGGGTAACTCAAGGTTTGGGACGGGCGATTCCCGGTCAGCAGATATTTTTTCCCAATTCCGTGATCAGCCAGAGTGTGGGAGAGGCCACGAATGATGGCGTAATCCTTCATGCGCTTGGCCAATTCAGGAAGGTGCTCACAAATTTGAATGCCGGGAACGGATGTCGATATTGACTTGAACTCGCCGCGATATTCCGACGGCGCACCCGGCTTGAGGTCAAACGTGTCCTGATGTGACGGCCCGCCCTCAAGAAAAATAAAAATCCCGGAGCGCTTGGCCAAGGGCGTCTTGGTGCCGGCTTGCAGCCGCAGATATTGCGACAGCGTAAGCCCCCCCAAAGCGCCGACCTTGAGCAATTGTCGTCGGTTAAAAAGAGCAGAGTTCATGTTGATTCCCTTGGTTTACTATTTTATGCGTCTGACCTGGCGCTTGGCCAAGTCGAGGCTTACTTTTTGATATTGTTTATAGCTGGAAAAAGAGTCTCGAAAATTGTTGCCTGTAAACCTGACTCTCGACCATTCATCCTTCGGCATGCCTTCTTCCTCAATCAGAAAGCTGGCTTCGAAAACCCCTTTGCTGTTGGTCTTACCTCCCAGATAGTACGCTGAGACTTTCAGAACAGAGTTGGCGCTGCGTTGTTTTTTTACTTTGGAAGCCGGGTTTGTTCCCTCGGCGAACCTCTTGTTTTTGTTCGTTGAAGCAACTTTAGGAAGCGCTTCAACCTTGTATCCCTTGGCAATCCGATAAAGGTGTGTATCAGACCTGATAAGCATTGAATCTCCCACGATTGCCGGCATGGAGACAAATACGGTGTCGGATTCTTTTTTGGAGAGGACTTTAAATTCAGAGGAAGCCTCTATTACTGAAGAAACACCCTCCTTGCTGAAGAAGTAGATCTTTCCGTCAGCACATATAGGCGAGACCCAATGATTTTGAAGCCCCCCCAGTCTCTCACTAAAGATTTGATTGCCAGTTTTAGCTTCAAAGCAGCTGACCCTTCCCCCGCTATCGCTAATCATGTATAAGTTGTCCCCAACAACCAGTGGAGCCGGGATATTAGAAACGCCCCTACGAGTTGTCCATCGGATGTGAGTATCGGTTACATCCCCAGAACCGGAGGGATCAATGGCAAAAAGTTTTTTGGAGATGCCTGAATTCGTAAAAATCAGGCCGTGCCTATAAATGGGGCGGCATGTGACGTTATACCCAAAGCCTTTTCCATGACGGATAAACCAAAGCTCTTGGCCTGTCGCTGGATCATAGGAATAAGTTGCCTCTGCAGCCGGGCTAATTAGTTGTTTTTTTCCATCGTATTCAATGATGGTCGGGGTGGCATACGATTTGCGATTGTCATTGGGCTTACTCTTAATGGGAACTTGGCCAGACTTATATGTCCTTTTTGTTAACCACCGCGTCTCGCCGGTTTCCTTTTCCAGAGCGGCAACAAATTGCTGGTCCACCCCATCATAGGTAAGAAACAACAAGCCTCCATCAATTATAGGGCAGGAGGCGGCGCGAACCCGGTGATCACAGTTCAGGTCTCGACGCTCCCAAAGTTTCTTTCCGGTTTGAGTGTCCAGACAGGCCGTGCCATAGGAGCCAAAGTGGACATAAATGCGGCCTTCCTCAATGACGGGCGTGGGTGTGGCATGAGTGTTAAGATGAGACCATTCGTTTTGGGGCTTGGCGACATCAAAGACCTTAATGTCATGTATAATTATTCCTGTATCTACATTAACACATACGGCAAATAGTTCAGAACCATCTTCCTTTGCCGTTGTTACCCAAGCCTGGTCTTTCCAGACCACGGGAGAGGACCATCCGAGATTGTGTATAGGGGTTCTCCACTGCACGTTTTTTGTATCCGAAAATTCCAGCGGGAGCTGGGCGCTGGGTGCGATCCCGTAGCCACCGGGACCCCGGAATTGATTCCAGTGTGTGTCAGCACAAAAACCTGTCGGGAGCAACGAGATTAAAAAGCATGTAACGGCGTAAGAGTATGTTTTCATATTTAGTGAAGATCTTTTAGTGGTTCAGTATAAATTCTTTTGTATTCATAAGGGCCCAAAGTAGGTCGGTCATCCCTTCTTGGGTTGACTTGGCCGAGGCCAGGTGCCCCTTGGCCCGGTCGACTTCCGTTGCAGTTGGTGGGCGGTTCACAGAACGAAGCCAGGCCTCACGGATTAACTTGGCTACATCGTTAGTTTCGCTTTCTCCAACCTCAGAAATCCAGCCGCTGCTTGCCAGTCGCATGCGGACAAGGGGATCATTTTGTAAAAAGATCGATTGCAACAATGTCGGTTCGTTGACGCGCTCACAATCACAGTTGATGGCCCGATCGGGTTTACCAAAAATCTTCATGGCATGAGTTCCTGCCATGCGCATGGAAAGATGTCCTGTTCCGCGTCGCTTCAGGTTTGTCCGAACTGCTTCAAGTTGATCTGCGGCGGCCGTAGCCTGTTTCATGGCATCATAAATGACCTCCGCTGGAATTCTGCGGGGGATGGCCCGACTGTAGTTGCGCCGGTCTTCATGGTTGGTTTCGTTCGGCCGCCAACTGCGCTGGTAGGTTTCGCTGCTGACAATTTGCCGGTGCAGCCATTGCATGTCATAGCCGCTGGCAACAAACCCCTGTGTCAACCAGTTGAGCAACTCGGGGTTACTGGGCGGATTGGATGGAGTGAACTCGTCAGTTGGCTCAACAATCCCGACGTTAAAATATCCGGCCCAAACACGATTAACAAAAGACCGGGCAAACCAGGGGTTATCCTCCTTCCGCAGCCAATCCATAATGGGTTCGCGCGGATCGCCCTGCCCAACCTTGACCGTGTGGCTGCGAAGAAGACTCAACTCCCTTTCCGCCGAGCCTTTTGACGATCTTCCCTTGCGGCCCCTCTTCAACACGGGCGTTTCAAAGAAACTTGAGAAGTCCACAAAGTCATTTTGCGTCCATTGATCAAATGGATGCTTGTGGCACTCTGCACACTGTAATTGGATTCCCAGAAAGCTGTGGGCCACAGACATGGCGGTGTCCTTTGGTCCTTCGAGGCTTTGGCGGGTCCAGAAATAAGGCATGCCTTCTCCCCCCCCGTTCGAGATATCGGCGAGCATGATCCCCTCGACCAGGTCAACGTAGGATTCATTGTTGGCAATCCGTTCATAGATCCAGTCGTACCATCTTGTTGCCTTGATATAGCCGTCCTCTCTGGCCACTTCCAAAAGGCTGCTGATGGACGTCGGGTTGCAGCCGGTAAAGTCGCACAATTTGTTAGCCCACCAGGCGGCGTAGGATGGACGCTCCAGCAGTTCATTGATCTTACGAGTCCGTTTATCGGCTGAATCATCGCCAACGAATGACACAACTTCATCAGGAGAAGGAAGCGTGCCGGTTAAATCGATGCTTAACCTTCTTAGGAATTCTGTGTCCGTACATTGCGCGGATGGTGTGATCCCCAACTTGACCAACTTTGACACAACAAACCGGTCAATGGGGTTGGAATAGCCTGTGACATCAATCTCTAAACGTTCATCAGTAAGCGGTCTCAGGACGGGGATTGCAGCAATGCCGTTGTCGTATAGTGCCACGATGTGGGTGTCACCTTTTCCGGTGGACTTGGCCAGGCCGGATTCATTTACTGCCGCCACGGCATCATTGTTGGTTCGAAAACGCGTCAGGCAGGTGACGTCCTCACGCTCTCCATCTTCCCACTCGGCTACGACTCTGATCTGGGCACTATCGTTTGCACTCTGAAAAAGGATTTCTTTCGGTTCGTAATGGAGCTGTGCCAGTTTCTTTCCTGATTGGACGGGAGCCAACTCAGACGCATTGGGCCAAGGGGCACCCATGGCGATCCATCGTTCCAAATTATTTATTTCTTTTTCCTCAAGTTTTCGTTTAGGCGGCATTTGCAGATCGGGCTTTGTGTGCCGTACCGCTTCAATGAGAAGGCTTTTTTCTGCATTTCCCGGAACAACGGCAGCCTTTCCTGATTCGCCTCCGAGCAAGGCATCTTCACGCGATTTAAGCTGAAGATCGCCCTTTCGCTTGTTGAAGCCATGACACTCATAGCAATTGTTCTCCAGCAGGGGGCGGATTTTATCTTCAAAGAATTGGATGCCTTCTTTTGAAAATTCGGGTTGTCTGGAGGCTGGATCTGTCTTGGTAATTTGAGCCCCCTTTGCTCCGGTTTCTATCCAGCGAAGCAACAGGTTGTATTCCCAGGAATCTTCTTTGATGATTTCCCCGCCACGATGTTTGATTTGTTTCGTTGGCTTGAGAAGGATCAGGCTTTGGGCCGGCATCTCAGGCCGGATCCGATGTCCGTCCTCTGAGGACGCTTCTGCTACGAGTGCCGCGTGATCCTTCTGGAATCCAAAACCAAAAAGAGAAAGCCGAAAGTCCCCCTGGCCCTGAAATGAGCCGTGGCATTTGGCAGAGCTGCAACCCAGCTTTCCAAGCAGGGGAATTACGTGCTTTTGGAAATCAGGAACAGCCTTGTTTTCTGCCTCAGCAAATCGGATAGCCGCTGAAGGGCTTTCCTCCACTGCTCTTCCTGCCATAACTCCAATACATAGGCAGCCGAGCAGAGCAACTAAGCCATTAGTTTTACCTATTTGATCCATTAGCTCTGACTGGCCTATAGGCGCCCCCGCTACATTTGATTTAAGCGGGCTAAAATTATTGCTCAACGATCTCCAAAACATCTGTCACTCCAAACGTGTCAAATATGGGATTGGCATGGCGTACACTAACTTGAATGACGTCGCTTAGTTGAAGTTCGTTAAACTTGTCTGCGTGGTCATTATAAAAACCATTAATCCGAACTAGCTTCCCCTTTATACTATTGGCATCAGAGGCTATGCTGGCATCATCCAAGCTTGTGATTTCTTCGGCTCGCAGCAACACCTCGTAACCTGCGACTTCGACAATTTTTCCTCGGAGTACACCACGAAATCCACGGAATGTTTCTGGAGGTACCCCGTGTGCATCCGGGCTAAAGGGTAGAGCGCGCTCAAGCACGTTGAATTTATGTGCAAAGGCCAATGTTTTTGAGTCTGAAGAATAGCCACTAGTGCGAACCTTGAGCGTTTGACCGGTTTTAATCAGCAGGAGATTGTCCCTGAATTGCCCTGACACGCCGGTAACCTTGATTGTCTTCCCTATAATCTCATCTTTTATCCGTGCCGCGCTATATCTGTTCAATGTGGCATAGTCGACTTGCATGGTAAATTCCCCAAGTTCGATATCCTTGGATTTTAACCGACCAATGACGATGGAATAAAAATTAACAGAACCTCCCTTGCCTCCTCCTTTTCTCATCACAAGTTTTCCTTTCCCTTTGGCTCCCTTTTTGCCGCTGACCGCCTTTTTGCTCTGTCCATCGTCTATGTTGACGACGACAGCCCCATTGTTGAGGTCAGAAAATCGTGTAACGACACTCTCCCCGATAAAGGTAATGGTGGGCCATTTACTTTTATCCTTAGTTTTGCCCGGCACGATGATGGTGGCTTTGGGTTGCCCGTCGTTATCTTTTCCCGAACCAACAAAAAAGCCATTAATTGACGTTGCTGTGTCGCTGATTTCACCCGTTTCGGCCGCCTTGTACTTGGCCATGGCCTCCTCTCTGGTTATCTCTCCGGCTTTTACCGCAGCCTTTAGCTTGGCGCCGAGTTCCTCGAGGTAGGTTGTATCTTCTGCGATGGCACTTGAGGTCAACGCAACGATGCCTGATAAAATCAGGCTCGAAATGAGTTTGTTAGATTTCATGATTTTAATATTTCCCCATACTTTTTCTTTTGGCGCCTTACCTTTGATCGTCAATCCCCGGGCTTTCCTCGGATAATCGTTGGTTGATTATTGATCTCAGCGCCGGAATTTCCACCCCGTGATTCTCGCCTGACCTGTTCGTTGATTTTTCGGAAAGAGTCATGCATCGACTCGTAAGCTTTTTCGTCATCAAATCCTCTTCCTTGTATTTTTGATTCCACACGGCCGGAATATATTTCATTCGCCCATGACATGATGTCGTCATCGCCAAGTTGTATCGTATCCATCAGGGCCAATCGAGACTGCAGAACGGCTGCCTGTTCGTTTTTGTTCATGTTAACAAGGTCTTCGGCATTGTCCATGGAACGGATCGTCTCCATCTTGACATCAAGGGAGTACTGGTCGCTTGTCATGATGTCTTGGAACAATGAGTCAGCCTGGGCATCGTTTTTACCGACTCCCTGCACAGCCACTCGGGCCATTTCTCTCATGTCACTTTCCCTGAGTTGCCCGCTTTGCATTGCTTGAACAACTGCGTCGATGGCGCTTCCGTTGCCGATATTTTCAAAATAGCTCAGCACGGACCGATCGATTCTTCCCTCTTCATTGATGAGCTGTCCCTGAGCTGTTTGGACGAACGATTTGTCGCCATACATTTCCAGTACCATGAACAGATACTGCCTTGAGGCGGCATCAAATTTGTTGCCGTTCGCCACATCGATTGGTTCCGCCAAAAGCTCATGTGCGGCACCGAGGGATTCGTCACGGTAGGCCTCTTTTCCAATCCATTTCTGCAACGTCTTTGCGGTGTAGGCGATTTCAAAACCGCGGCCGGTGGTGGAAAGCACCTCTGCCAGCGCCTCCTCCGCTTTTGCTCCGCCAATCTCAACCAGAATATCAATCAGGCCGATTCTCAGGGAAGGCGGTTGCTCAAAATCGAGTGGGCCGTGAACCATGCGAGTGCGCCAGTATTCAAGTTCTTTTGATTCATCCTTCGGTGATTTTGGG
>JACNJE010000030.1 GCA_014382705.1 Verrucomicrobiota bacterium
AGCTGGCAAACTGAAAGTCCCACAACTCTCCACCCACTGAAAGTGTCGAAGAACCTAATTTAGCAGCTCTTTCTAGATATGTTGCACATCTGGGGTCGTCGTGATTGAGTAGGTCAATACCAATATTATATATCACATCAGCACCACCACCGTGCTCATTAATCTTTAATGCGATTTGTTCGTCTGTGATTTCTAACATCAATAGCTAATAATTGAATAAGTGAATTAGTTCATAATATTAATCATCAGTTGTTGGGGATGATGAAAATCGATCTTTAACTGCACGCCTTAAGCTGTCATAGGCAACCCATCCCGGCATTCCCTTTAATGCGGGATCGGCAATTACGAGCAACTCGGGTATTTGCACATCAGGATCATAAATCAATTTGTCAAAAAACTCTGCGGGTTGTAATTCCCTCATGTGATCCCGGCAGAAGGAAACCACTTCATCAACGAAGAGTTCCATACCCTCAGCCATAACCTGCAGCAGGTCTTGCCTATCAACGAAGCCGCAATCAACCGGTACATCTAGTAGATCCCTCGGATTTTTCTGGAACTGTCCCAACCCGTGACAGAATTTCGGGTATGCCGCCATCTTTTCAAAGCGAGCATGTAAACCACGGTAGTGGGTGTAAACAGCCTGGTCAGTCATTACGCTAAAGTAAAGGCACACCAGGAACTTGCAGCGACTGCCTATTGAAATTTTTTCAAGGCCGACACAATTAACGTGCCAACTGTGCCCGAAATAAAGCATATCCGGGTTTTGCATGAACCGGCTCAGATCATCCCTAAATTGCTGATGATAGTATTCGTGCATGCCTGATTGTGCCTACCCCCATTCTTCGACCACGGATCGGCTTTTTAAGGTGGAAACTGCCATGTCCCAGTTCCGTGTTGTAGCAGCCTTGCGGCCACCTGTGCCATTCGGGTCAGTCCCAGTAATTGACAATTGGCGTAAGCCAACAGCAGTTGGGGACGTTCTTTGCAGTGCCACATTCATACCTGAAAGGCAGACCATTGCACAATTATCGTTGCCGAGTAGTAAAGGGGTCAGTCCCGGTAATTGACAATTGGCGTAAGCCAACAGCAGTTGGGGGCGTTCTTTGCAGAGCCACATTCATACCTGAAAGGCAGACCATTGCACAATCATCGTTGCCGAGCAAGGCAACCTACTTCCTTGGCCAAGCGGCTATGGGCGCGCCTGCAGTTCGTAGTTCAGGACGGCGAGGCAGTAGATGGCGGCAGTCTCGCTGCGAAGCACGAGCGGGCCAAGGGTGATCGGCTGGGCACCGGTGCGGATGGTGTTTATTTCAGCCGGGGTGTAGTCGCCTTCCGGCCCGACCCAGATCGCCAGTTTATGCGGCGTTTGACCGTGCTCCAACGCGTAAGCGTCAATCTGTTCCCGGGGGTGTTTCGCGTCGGGTTGCAGCGTGGCGATCAACGAGAGATCGGACTGGCGCGCATCGACCAACGCCTCTTTCGGTGTCATTGGCAACTCGAGCCTGGGCAGCCAGGCGGAGCCGCATTGCTTGATCGATTCGACGCAAATGGTGCGCCATTTCTCGACCTTGGCGGTTGCCTTGGCCTTGTCCCAATCCGGCACGGAGCGCTCGGAGAGCACCGGCACAATGCGGTGCGCCCCGAGTTCGGCTGCTTTTTGGGCGATGAAATCCATTGCCTTGCCCTTGGCCACGGCTTGGTAAAGCGTGATCTCGAACGGCAGGGGGGCGATGTTGTTTTCCTGCACGATGCTGAGCGAGACGGCCTCACCGCGCACCTCGCTCGCCTGGCAGAGCAGTTCCTTGCCGGCACCGTTCAGGACGACGACGCGGTCGCCTTCGCGCAGGCGCAGCACGGACCGGGCGTGTTTGGATTCCTGCGGAGAGAGGCGAAGCGGGTCGTTGTGGCACGCCTCCGGGGGGATGAAAAAACGGTGCATGAATCAGGGACGGATTAGCTGAAGAACTTTTTGGCCTTCTCGAAGAAGGAACCGCGCATCGGGTTGACGCGGTCGTCGCACAGGTCGCCGAACTCGGTGAGCTTGGCTTTCTGCCCGGCGTTCAGCCGGGTGGGCACCTCGACAATGACGCGCACGTGCAGGTCGCCGTGCCCGTAGCCCTGCACGTTTTTCACGCCCTTGCCGCGGAGGCGCAGGATGGTGCCGGATTGCGTGCCGGGCGGGACGTTGATGCGTGAGCTGCCACTGAGGGTGGGCACCTCGATCTCCGATCCCAGTGTCGCCTGCACGAAGCTGACCGGCACCTCGCATTGGAGGTCGTCGCCATCGCGCTCGAAAATCTCGTGATCCTTCACGTGCAGCACGACGTACAGGTCGCCCGGTTTGCCGCCGTGCACGCCGGCCTCGCCGTTGCCGGTGGAGCGCAGTCGCGCTCCGGTGTCAACCCCGGCCGGGACGCGAATCGTGACCTTGCTGGACTTGTCGCGGCGGCCCTCGCCGTTGCACTTGCGGCACGGCTTGTCGATGGTGGAGCCGCTGCCGTGGCAGCGTGGGCAGGTCTGCGCCACGCTGAAGAAGCCTTGTGACTGGACGACCTGCCCACGGCCGTTGCAGGTGCCGCAGGGGGTCCGGCGGCCTCCGTCAGCGGCCCCGCTGCCGTTGCACGAGTCACAGGCATCGAGCTTGTTGAGGCGGATCTCCTTTTCGCAGCCGTGGACGGCTTCCTCGAAGGACAGTTCCATGTCGTAACGAAGGTCGGAGCCGCGGGACGGGCCGGAGGAACTGCGCTGGCCGCCACCGCCGAACAAATCGTCGAAGATACTCCCTCCGCCGCCACCGCCGCCACTGAAGGCTTCGCGGAAGATGTCGAACGGATCGTGAAAGCCGCCGCCGCCTCGGCTGGCCCGGGATCCGGGGCCAAAGGCGGCATGGCCAAACTGGTCGTAGGCTGCCTTTTTCTCGGAGTCGCTCAACGCCTCATACGCCTCGCCGATCTCCTTGAATTTTTCCTCGGCTTCCTTGTTGCCGGGGTTTTTGTCGGGGTGAAATTTGACGGCCAGCTTGCGGTAGGCCTTCTTGATTTCATCCGCGGAAGCGCCCTTGGCCAAGCCGAGCACTTCGTAGTAGTCGCGCTTGGCCATGGTTACGGTTCGATCTCCTCCTCTGCATCATCCATGGGGGCGGCCACGACGACAGAGGCCGCCCGGAGCAGGCGATCCCGCAGTTGATAGCCTTTTCGGGTTTGCTCGAGCACGGTGCCTTCCTCGGCCTCGTCGGTTTGCTTGCGGGACATCGCCTCGTGCCGGGAGGGGTCGAACGGTTGGCCAACGGCGTCGATTTCCGTGACGCCGACCTCCTCGAGGGTGCGCTTGAGCTGCGTGTACACCATCTCGATCCCGGTCTTGAGCGACTCGATCGCGTTGTCGTCCGAGTCCCGTGTGGCGCTGATGGCCATCTCAAAGCTGTCCATCGTCGGCAACAAATCCTCGATGAGGGCCTCGTTGGCGTAGCGGATGGCCTCCTGTTTCTCCTTGGCCAAGCGCTTGCGGAGATTGTCCGCCTCGGCGACCTGCCGCTGGAGCCGGTCGTAATATTCCGCCGCCTTGGCCGCCTGTTCGCGGAGCGCTTTCAGTTCGTCGGGGGTGGGCGGCGGCAGTTCCTCCTCCGCGGCTTGGGACTCGTCAGGTTCGGGTTCCTCCTCCGCTTGGCCAAGCGCTTGGTGGTCCGCTTCGGGGTGGGCCTGGGCCGGAGTGTCGATTTCCTCTGCGGCGGCAATTTCGATCTGGCTGCTCTCCTTGTCTTCCTGTTTGGCTTTGCTGCTCATGTAAGTGCGCCGATAACCGGCGGCAAATGTTGTACACGACCGCACGGAACAGGGCAACCGCGAAGCTCGCCCCGTGGGCGGGTGGTTGTTTGCATCAGGTGGGGTTTGTCGGTACGGTTCGAGCAGGTTTTAACGAATGCCGGAAAAGAGTAAAAGAGAGGTGGAACCCCAGGCTCGCGAGTTTTTCGACAAGGGGCTTGGCGCGCTGCGCAAGGATAACCTCGACTATGCGACCAAGCTCTTCGAGCAGGCGCTGCGGCGTGAGCCGGGCTTTTTCGAATGCCGCGAGGCGCTTCGGCTCAACCAGTTCAAGCGGAGTGGCAAGAAGAGCGGTTTTTTTCGGATGTTCGGCAAGACAACCTCCTCGTCGCTCCTGCCCAAGGGGCAACTGGCGCTGATGAAAGACCCGGTCGAGGCGATCGAGGTGGCGGAGCAGATATTGAATGACGACCCGAACAGCGTGATGGGCAACAAACTGTTGGCCGAGGCGGCCACGGCGGCCGGCTTTCCGCGTACGGCGGTGTTCGCCTGGGATTTGGTCATGAAACAGCAGCCGGATGACAAGGCCAACACAATGAAATATTGCCAGGCTTTGGTAAACAACGGCGACGTGGCCAGGGCGGAGGAAACCTGCGCGGCGCTGGCCCGGGCGCACCCCAACGACCAGGAGGTGCTGCAACTCTCCAAGAACCTGACCGCCAGCCGCACGCTTTCCGAGGGCGGGTACGACAAGGTGGCCTCCGGCAAGGCTGACTATCGCGCGGTGCTCAAGAACGAGGAGGAGGCGGTGCTGCTCGAGCAGGAGAATCGCCGCTCGGAACAGGAGTCCACCGCCGAGAATCTCATCCAAGAGTACGAGAAGCGGCTGGTGGATGATCCGGCCAACCTGAAACTCATCCGCTCGCTGGCGGAGCTGCATTGCCGCGTGAAGCATTTCGACCGGTCCATCGATTACTACGAGCGGTTCAACAAGACGAACCTCCGCTCCGATGCCGCCGTGGACCGGGCGATTGTGGATACCAAGCTGCTGCAGTTTGAGTGGCGGATCGAGCAGGCCGGTGAAGGCGAGGCTGGGGCGTTGGGCGACGAGCGCAAGGCGTTCGAGATGGAGCAGATCCAGCGCCTGTCCGAACGGTACCCGTCCGATCTGTCGCTGCGATTCGATCTGGGCGTGCTGCAGCTCGATGCCGGGGAGATCACCGCAGCGATCCAGTCCTTCCAGCGCGCGCAAGCCAACCCCCACCGGGAGATCGCCTCGCTGATGCACATCGGCCGTTGCTTTGCCAAGCGGGGCATGAACGACATGGCGGCCGGCACCCTGCAAAAGGCGCTCGGGAAAAAGGAGGTCATGGACGACGAGAAGATGAATTTGCACTACCAGCTCGGCTGTGTGCTCGACTCGATGGAGCGCACGGAGGAGTCGATCGACCAGTTCAAGATAATTTACGAAAGGGACATCAGCTACCGCGACGTCGCGGAGCGGGTGGATGCCTACTATGCCAGCCTCGGGTAGATGCCGTTGACGTGATGAAATCGATGACCGGTTACGGACGGGGAGAAAGCGCGGCCAAGGGCGCGCAGATCATCGTCGAGTTGAACACGGTGAACCGCAAACAGGCCGAAGTGTCGCTGGGCGTGCCGCCCGAGCTCGAGTCGATCGAGCCGGAGCTGCGCGACATGGTTCTCGCCTCCGTCTCCCGAGGCCGGGTCAACGGCAGGGTGACGCTGCGGCGCTCCGGCGCGAGCCGCGCGGTCGCGAGCGCCATTAACGAGGGGCAGGCCAAGGCGTACCGGCGGGAACTGGCCAAGCTGGCCAAGTCGCTGAACATGCCGGAAGACTTATCGCTGGAGACGTTGCTGCGTTTGCCCGGCGTGCTGGAGCCGTCCGAGCCGGCACTCGACGGGAAAGCGTTTACTGCTCCGGCCAAGCGGGCGCTTGGCCAAGCGCTTGAGGCGTTGCAGGCCATGCGCGGGAATGAGGGGACAAACCTGAAGCGCGACTTGGCCAAGCGCCTGGCTGGCTTAAGGCGCGTGGCCAAGCGGGTGGCCAAGCGCGCCCCCGCGGTGTTGAAACAGCACCGCGAGCGGCTGATTGAGCGATTGAACAAGGCCAACATCGAGACGCCCGGGGCGGACGATGAACGGCTGCTTCGGGAGATGGTCTATTACACGGACCGGATGGATATCACCGAGGAGCTGACCCGGCTCGACAGCCATTTTGGCCAAGTGGATCAATGCCTCGACGCCACCCAGCCGGTGGGGCGCAAGCTCGACTTTTTGGCGCAGGAACTATTCCGGGAAATCAACACGATCGGCTCCAAGGCCAACGATTCGGTGATCTCCGGCGAGGTGGTCACTCTGAAAACCGAGCTGGAGAAAATCCGCGAGCAGGTTCAAAACGTCGAATGAGCAGTGCCGTTTCCAGTACGCCGCTTTTGGTGGTCCTCTCCGCGCCGTCCGGCGCCGGCAAAACGACGCTTTGCGACAACGTCCGCGCCGCGCTTCCCAACGTCCGCCGCGCCGTGACCTGCACCACCCGCAAGCCGAGGGACGGGGAACAGGAGGGCGCCGATTATTACTTCCTCGGCGAGGACGAGTTTCTTGCCCGGGTCGAGGGTGGCGAGTTCCTGGAAAACGCCGTCGTGCACGGCAATCATTACGGCGTGTTCAAGTCGGAGTTGCGCGCCAAGCTCGCCGAGGGGAACGACGTGCTGCTCAACATCGACGTGCAGGGTGCGGCGACCATCCGCGAACGGGCCGCGAGCGACCCGGTGTTGAGCCGCTCGCTGGTCACCGTGTTTTTACGCCCGCCGAGCCTCGCGGAACTGGAACAGCGGCTTCGCGGCCGGGGAACCGACCCGGAGGAGACGATCGCCAGGCGGCTGGCCATCGCGACGGAAGAAATGAATCAGGCCGGTCAGTTTGACCACACGCTGACCAGCGTAACCCGCGAGGCTGACGTCGAGCGGATGCTGGGCATCATCGAGAACGCCCGCTTGGCCAAGCGCGAACCGATCCCGACCCATGAGCAAACCTAAAAACATCGTGCTGGGTGTGAGTGGCTCGATCGCCGCTCACAAGGCAATCGACTTGGCGAGCCTGCTGGCCAAGGCCGGGTGCGAGGTGGATGTCGTGCTGACCCGGGACGCACAGCAGTTTGTCAAGCCGCTCCCGTTCCAGACCCTCACGAACAGGCCTGTGATCACCAGCCTGTACGACGAGGAGGAGACCGGCGTGGCGCACGTTCGCGCCGCGGACCGGGCCGACTTACTGCTGGTGGCCCCGGCCACGGCAAACACGTTGGCCAAGCTGGCCCTTGGCCTGGCCGACGATGCGCTGGGCTGTGTCGCGCTGGCGCTGCGACCCGAGGCCAAGCTGCTGGTGGCCCCAGCGATGAACGGCAAGATGTGGCGTCATCCCGCCACCGAAGCCAACGTCGCGACACTGGTTGGGCGGGGCGCGGAAATCATCGGCCCAGACGACGGCATGTTGTCGTGCGGCTATGACGGCATCGGGCGGCTCTGGCCGGTGGATGGGATTGCGGCCCATGCGCTTAAATTGCTGGGCGTCGAGTCGGCGGACGATTGATCAAATGGCCTCCCCAAGGGGCAGGAAAACCCGGATAGACTGGTGGCGGCTGTCCCAGTTGTTCAAGTCCGTTGCGCCCGACGACGGTTCGCAGCGTGCCCGTATCCGTTTCATGGAGCGCAACACCGTCCTGCCCGTCAAGGCGGTGTATTTCCTCGTCCTCATTTTTTATCTCTACTTTACCGAGTGGCCGGAAATGGATGCCGACCGGGTGCGCTGGACGCTGTTGCGCACCATACAGTGGTTCTTCGTTTTCTGCCTCATCGTCAACGTGATCATCGGCGTGATGCTCATCCGGATGGAGGAGTTTTCCACGCGGGTGCTCCGGGAGCTGGCGTTTTCCATTTGCCTGTTCGATGCGTTGCTGCTGGCGATGATGACGGAGTTGACCGGCGGCTTCGAGAGCTTCCTGTTCTGGATGTTCCTTGGCTTGCAGATCCGCAACGCGATCAGCATGCCGATCGCCTCGACACAGATCGTGGCGAATCTCTCCGTCAGCGTGATCTATCTTTGCGCCGGCGCGTTTGACATCGTGGTGGCGCGCTCGGAGGAGGAACTCGGGAACATCAAGGGCGAGCCGGTCATGCTGCGGGCGTTGTTGCTGATGCTGATGACCGCCTGCGGCTACGGGCTGCAGGTGTTGATCGACAAGCAGCGCCGCATGGAGGCCGAGGAGGATGAGTTCGACCGGCGCCAAAGCCAACTCCAGGCGTCGGGGCGGCTTGCAGCGGAGATTGCGCACCAGGTGAAGAACCCGCTGGGCATCATCAACAACGCCGCGTTCGCCCTTGGCCAAGCGGCCAATGAAAACGAAACGGCCAAGCGCCAGGTGGCCCTGATTCGCGAGGAGGTGAACCGGGCGGACCAGATCATCACCAAACTGATGGGCTACGCCCAGCTGGTCGAGGGGCGCTTGGCCAAGCTCAACGTGAACGAGACACTCGACGCCGCCCTCATGCAGGTGTTCCCGAGGGGCAGCAAATTCAACACCCGCATCCGGCGCGAGTACGGGATCGCCCTGCCTCCGCTGCTCGCGCAGCCCGAGCACATCAGCGAAGTGTTCGTCAATGTCATCCAAAACGCCCGCGAAGTGTTGGGCAACAACGGGGAAATCCGGATAAAAACCAGCTACGAGGGCGATTACACCTTCCGGGTGGTCATCGAGGACAACGGCCCGGGAATCCCGCCGGATCTCCTCGAATCGGTCTTCGAACCGTACCACACCACCAAGGAAAAAGGCACCGGGCTTGGCCTGGCCATCGTCCGGCACAACACCGAATTATACGGTGGCACCGTTAAAATTGAATCGGAACTTGGAAAATACACCCGGTTCAATCTACTCTTCCCAGGAAGGACGGCCATTCGGCTCCAGTCGAAATGAACAAGAACCACAGCCTGCTGGTTGTTGACGATGAGCGCAACATGCGTGAGTCGCTCAAGACGGTCCTCGAGTCGCGGGGATACCAGGTGGACACCGTCGAGTCGGCGGAGGAAGGGTTGAAGGCGGTTGAGAAGTCTGACTATTTCATGGTCATCACCGACGCGCGGCTCGAGGGGATGAGCGGCTACGATTTCCTCCGCGAAACGCACGAGCGCTGGCCGGATCTGCCGGTGCTGATGATCACCGCCTACGCGACGCCGAAGCTGGCGGTGGAGGCCATCCAGACTGGGGCGATCGATTACCTCTCCAAGCCGTTTGAGCCGGAGGAACTGCTGCACTCCGTCAACCGCTGCTCCGAGCGGCACGAACTCATCCGGCAAAACGAAAAGCTCAAGGCGCGCCTGCCGTACGGCTACCAACTGGACGACATCATTGGCAACTGCAAAAGCCTGAAGGAACTCAGGGAGATGATCCGGACCGTTGGCCCGACCGAGGCGACGATCCTGATCCTCGGTGAAAGTGGGACCGGCAAGGAGTTGATCGCCGGATCCGTTCATCACTCCAGCCAGCGGCGTGAGGAGCCGTACGTTCGATTGAACTGCGCGGCCATCCCGGAGACGCTGCTCGAGAGCGAGTTGTTCGGGCACGAAATGGGATCGTTCACCGGCGCGGTGAAGCAGAAGGCCGGGCAGGTGGAGGAGGCCAACGGCGGCACGCTGTTCCTCGACGAGATCGGCGAAATGTCCCGATCGCTGCAGGCCAAGCTGCTGCGGTTTCTCGAGGATGGCACCTTTGTCCGCGTCGGCGGGACGGAGGAGCTCCGGGTGGATGTCCGCATTATCGCGGCGACCAACCGGGACATCATTGATGCCATCGAACACGGCGATTTCAGGGAGGACCTTTACCACCGGTTGAACGTGGTTCAGTTGAGGGTGTCGCCACTGCGGGATCGCGACGGGGATGTCGCCCTGTTGGCGGATCATTTCCTGTCGGGGTTCGGCCGGAAGATGAACAAGCAGTTTCAACCGCTCACCGGCGAGGTGCGGCACATGCTCGAAAGCCACCATTGGCCGGGCAACGTGCGGGAGTTGAGGAACACGATGGAGCGTGCGGTGATCCTCTCGACTTCTGATGTGATTCACCCCGTCAACCTGCCTGACTTCCGGTTCGAGACGCGGCTGCGCAAGGAGGATGACGCCGCTTCCTCTTATGACGGCCTCTCGCTCGAGGAGGCGCTAGCCTCCTTCGAGGCCGACATGATTCGGGCCGAGTTGGCGCGCAACGACAAAAATCTAAGCCGGACGGCGCAAAAGCTGGGCATCAGCCGTCATGCGTTGCGCTACCGTATGACACGCCTGCAACTGACCCCCGAGTCCGGCGCGGATGATGAGCCGACCCCGGCCGCCGAATAAACATGTCCATGAATACACTTGGTCAATTACTGGCCCTCCTGAGTCCCGGAACCCCCAATGCCACCGGCGGTTTTCTGGAGTCGCTCCGGGGGCCGTTGTTGATCGTCGCTATCGCGCTCGGCCTTGCCCTCATCATTGCGATGGTGATTTTTGCGATGCACCGCGACGGTACCGGAAGGCAATCCAAGCGCAGGCAGGGCACCCGCCTGTCGGCCTCCAAGCCGGTGGCTCCGGGCGAGGAGGGCACTCGGCGCAAAAAACGCCGGCGGCACAAGCGTCGCCGCCGCGATCACCGCAAGCGAAACCCGACTCTTTCCGAAACGGGCGGTCTGCCTCCCAAGGACAATGACCCGCCGGAGGCGGAAGAGGAAAAACCGGATCAGTGATGCCGCCATCGCAAGGCAAGCTGGTTACGGCAAAAAGCGGCTCCAATTTGGCAGCCGCCTTTTTCTTGCTGCCGAAGCCCAAGCGCCACGCGATGATCGCCCTGTACGCCTTTTGTCGCGAGATCGACGATGTCGCGGATGAGGACGCCTTGCCGCTGGCCAAGCGTGCCGGGATGCTTCAGCAGTGGCGGGACGACATCCGCCGCGCCTGCGAGTGGGGCGAGCCCCATTTTCAGCTTTGCCGCGAGTTGCGACCGTTTATCCGCGAATTCGACCTGCCGATCCGCCTGTTTGACGAGTTGCTCGACGGGATGGAGTCCGATTTGGAAAAAACCCGCTACCGGGACTTCGACGAGTTGAAACTTTACTGCCACCGCGCCGCCTCGGTGGTGGGGTTGCTGAGCATCCGGATTTTCGGCTGTGACGGCGAAGGGGCGGAGCGCTACGCGGAAAACCTTGGCCAAGCGCTGCAGTTGACGAACATCCTGCGCGACGTCTCCGAGGACGCCGGGCGGGGCAGGATTTACCTGCCGCAATCGATACTGGAAAAACACGGAGTCGCCGAGGAGGACATTTTTGACGGCCGCTTCACCGCAGGATACGCCAACGCCGCGCAGGAAATCGCCGAGCGCGCCTGGGCGCATTACCGCTGGGCCCGCGAATCGTTCCCGCGAGGGCAGCGGCGGCCCCCTGACCCCGCGGAGGCCAGGGGCGCCGCGTACGGGGCGCTGCCGGGGCGGGGGGCGGCC
>JACNJE010000171.1 GCA_014382705.1 Verrucomicrobiota bacterium
ATTACTTCCCTTCGGCTTTCAGTTCTTCACCCGTCTTGCCGCCGTGTTTGCGGAGTAGATCGGCGGTTTCGGTTTGCTTTGATAGAGAGCTAGAATCTAGCGGTGTTTTGCCAAATCGATCTTTCGCATTCACATCCGCGCCTTTTGCGATGAGTAGTTCGGTAAATTCCTTGAAACCGTTAAGAGCAGCAATATGCAAAAGAGTGCCCCCAAAAATATTCTTCGCATTAACATCAGCACCTTTATCAATCAGTAGTTCGAGGATTCCCTTGTGAGGGTGGCCTACTGCAAAATGCTGAGGAGTCATTCCGTCATTATTCTTATCATTCACAGAGGAACCTTTGGCGATAAGCAGCTCGACGATTTCCCTGTGGCCATCAAAAGCCGCCTGATGCAAAGGAGTCTCTCCATTATCATTCTTGGCATTCACATCCGCACCCTTGGTGATTAGCAGTTCTGCAACTGCCTTGGTTGATGCAAAATGCAAAGGAGTCCACGATGTCTCATCCTTCGCGTTCACATTCACACCAGCAGCCAAGTGCTGTTTAACTGCTTCAATGTTCCCGTCTACGGCAGCTTCATGAATATCGATGTCTGATGCTTTAGCTGTCGGAGGTTCTGGCGCTGCAACTGGTTCCGCGGGTTGTGCTTCTATTGGAGGAGACGACTGCTGCGACCTCCCACATCCCACCAGCGCCACGGCTGCGATTGTTGTTAGTAGGAGGTGTTTCATTTGCCAGCTGCGTTCAAGTGGTGGAGTGGGTTGGTTTAGGCAGTAATTAAATTAATTTTTTTGGATTAATTTTGCAATTGCCGTGAAGTTTTTTTGTTGAGTCTGACAACAAAGCAATCCCCAAACTTCCCCTGGAGTAGATGAACTACTTGATTCGCTTAAAAGTCCTGACGACCTTCGGGATCGGTTTCCCGTCCTGGTCAGTCCCCGTGATGACGTCGCGTAGGGTGTTCTCATCGACAACGGTCTGCTTGCCGGTTACGTAGCTGATCTTGCCATCGGCGTGCCGGATAGTGCCTGTAAAGGTCAAGACCATGCCGGGCTTGAACTTCGGGCCCTGGGGACGCGAGATCGTCATGGCGTAACGGCTTCCATCCTTCATGTGGCCAGTGCCCGTCCACTGCCTAGTTTTCGGGTCATAGCCCCAGATCGAGGTCTCTCTCTTGTCGACATAAATATTGCAGCCGCCAGCGGTGCCGTAGCACTCCGCTTTAATGGTTTCTTTTTTTCCCTCTGTTTCCTCCACAATCTCCCACTTGCTGTGGTAGTAGCTGTAGAAGTTGTAGAAATCCTCAGCTTCCTTGCTGCTGCCTTGCGCGAGTCCAGAAATGCCGAAGCATAATCCCAATACCAGTAGTAATGTTGTTTTCTTCATAGGCTTGATCTGCGCCAAACGCTAACAGGCCAAACGCAGTTTTCAAGGCGTTTTAACTGTTGCCGCCGAGATGGGGTGGTTACTTGCCTTCAGCTTTCAATTCTTCACCCGTCTTGCCGCCATCGTTGAAAATCAGTGGCGGCGACACTATTGGCAGCACTGGGAGGCCACCTCCGGGTGACAGACACCCGACTGACCCATCCAAAAGCACGGCTGCGATTGTTGTGAGTAGGATTTTCATTTCCCTTCAGCTTTCAATTCTTCAACCGTCTTGCCGCCGTGTTTGCGGAGGAGGTCGGCAACTTCTTTTTTCTTTAGCCGAACTGAGTTACTGTTTCAGTGCTGGAAGCCCATAAAACTTCAGGGCGTTCTTGAAGAAAAATTTCTCCCGAGCCGCGCGGCTCTTATCCGCAAAGAACCCCTTCACAACCGCGAGGTATTCACCGTAGGTGCCGCCGCGCATGGTCACCGGCCAGTTGCTACCATAGATCAGACGGTCTTCGCCGAACGCCCTCCACAACACATCGAGTTCTGGTTTGTAAAAGGACAAATTCGTTGGGGAGGGCTGACGATGTGACTGCTGGAACAAGCCGGAGATTTTGCAGTGTACGTTTGGATTCCTCGCAACTTTTTGAACCGCTGCAACCCATTTCGGATCGGCCGGTTTACCTTCAAGGTCTGCCCCAGCCACGTGATTGATCAAAATCTTAAACTTGGGCAAACGCTTGGAGATCATGTCAACGTCATCAAGACTGTATTGAAACATCAAAACATCTAGCGTCTGATTCCTGTCAGAAAGCAACTGGAGATCGCTCCACACAGCCTCGTTTTCAAAGAAACCATCGCCACCGGGCCTCTCGCGCATGCGAATGCCAACAAAACGCGCATCCTTCGACAACTCGGTCAGGTGCTTTTTGAAATCCGGCGTACCAATTTCAAGACTGCCGACCAATCCGATGTAGCGATCGGGATCGTGTTTCACCAATTCGAGCACCCATTGGTTGTCAGGAATCCATTTGCTCGCTTCGACGATAACCGCGGCATTGATACCGGCCTCATCCGACACCTTGTCGAAATGCTCGGTAAGCACCGGTCGGTACAAAACCTTGTCGTCCTTCGGCGGCCAAGGCAGGCCCTGCGGCC
Organism: Verrucomicrobiota bacterium; assembly: GCA_014382705.1. GTDB lineage: Bacteria > Verrucomicrobiota > Verrucomicrobiia > Limisphaerales > UBA1096 > UBA1096. The sequence goes on from JACNJE010000171.1 coordinate 2,532, forward strand.
GGTTGGTGTCGTACAAATGAATGTGCGTATCGATAATCGGGATATCGGCGTCCTTTTGATAGGTCGTACAACCGGCAAGGAACACCGATGTCAATACGGGAATTATCAGTTTGTTCATGTGAAAGAAGAACTAAACATCCTTGGTCAAGCCGCTCATCGGCGATTCCGCGTCAGCAAACTCCTCCACCCCAACACCCATTCGTTGCATCGTCGCCAAATGATATTTTGAGAGAGAGTAGTTTTTGCGATATTTAAGAAACCGACCATTTTTAATCGTGCCACCGCCGCCACCTGCAAACACCAATGGCAGATTCTCCTCACCGTGAGCATGACCGTCCCCAAGACTGGAACCGTAAAGGAGCATGGAGTTTTCGAGTAGCGTGCCGTTGCCTTCGTCTATGCTCTTCATTTTACCGAGCATGTAGGCAAACTGTCGGTTGTGCCAGGCGGTGATCACGTTGTACATATCGCGTTTTTCAGAAATCGTCTTCCACGAGTTGACGCCGTCATCGTCCTCGGTCTTGCCACTGATATCGCGGTAGTGCGACAGCGCATGCCATGTGCCCCGAACACCATCAATGAAATCAAAGTATCGGTTGCTCTGTCCATGATCCAGCATCAGCGAACCCACACGCGTTGCTCCCGACCAAAAGCCAAGCACCATCAAATCCATCATGGTGCGCATGTAATCCTCGTGATGATCCGGAATGCCCAACTGAGGTCGTTTAAACTCCACCCCTTTCCCTTGGGCAAGTGCGGATTTATCGACCTGTTTTTCGGCAAACTCCATCCTGCGTTCCACTGCACGAAGCGACTCCAAATACTCATCAATCTTTTGTTGATCTATACGACCAACGCGCCGCTTCAAACTCTTTGCTTGGCCATTAACCAAGTCAATCACGCCCTTGTCGGTGACACCGTCGCTGGCTTTGCGAAACATCCGGTCATAGATTGTCCGTGGATTGGTATCACGGGTCGCCGGCAGTTTTTCGCCTACCCACGATATGGTATTGCGCGGCAGGCTATTAGAGAAATAGCCCTCACCTTTTATCGACATATCGAGCGACGGCAGCATCGTGTCTTTGCCAACTTGACGCGCGATAATCTGGTCGACCGACGCGCCTCCGGCACTCACGAGCGAACCATTATACGACCCCCCGGTCAGCCAAGTCGCCGTACCGGCTCCGTGACCATTGCCGCGTGGCGTCCAAATGTTTCGAGCAACCAAAATGTCTTCCTTGAATGGCTCGAGATCCTTCATCCACTTGTTCAGTTTCAAAAGTTCGCCATCGCCCCCAACCTTCTCTGGCTCCCAGCCGCCCTTGGCCACGCCGTTGGGGAAATAAAGATAACCAACGCGCAGCTTCGGACGCTTGGGCGTCACTGCCAACGCCGACAGCGGCTGCATCGCTTCAAGCCATGGCAGAGTCACAGCTGCGCCCACTGCACGAAGCACGGTTCTTCGAGAGAGTTGCCAAGATTTAGCCATTATTCACTACTTCCTTCGATTCGTGGTCCGGTTCCACCCGGTTTTTGCGGAACTGAAAGGGGTAACTTTTCACCACCTCACGCACCAATGTTTGCATCCGGTAACCGTCTTTTTTGAACGTCGCGAGGATTTTACGCACAGCAGGCTCATCGTAATACTCGAGTTGCCTGCCAAGCCCGTAGGAAAGCATTTTACGGATCACCTGACGAGCCAAGTCGTCCAACTTCTCAGCAAGGATCACCTCGCGTAAACCAACCGGTCCCTCGAATTCTGTGCCACTCGGCAGTTTGCCCTTGGCATCAATCGTGCGGCCGCGGCTCTTGGTTCGCCACCGACCAAACCAATCATAGTTTTCCAAAGAAAAACCAAGCGGATCCATCTCACGATGGCAGGAGTTGCAGCGTGAATCCTTGCTGTGCATCTCTAGTTTTTGGCGGAAAGTGAGTTTACGGTTTTCCTCAATTTCCTCTTCCAGTTCACCGACATCGGGCGGCGGCGGCGGCGGCGGCGTGCCGAGTAGCGAACTCAAAATCCACTCCCCACGGCGAATCGGACTCGTACGATGTGGCGATGAGGTCACCGCCAATACCGATGCTTGGCCAAAGAGACCGTAGCGCCGTTTGTCCGTGTGCGACACCCGACGCATCTCCGTCCCTTTAACGCCTTTCAATTTATAAAACTTGGCTAACTCCTCGTTCACAAAAGTACTCTTCGAATCAATCAGGTTTTTTAGCGGACGGTTCTCCCGAACAAGTGCTGTAAAAACCATCGCCGACTCCTTTTTCATCGCTGCCATCAACGTGTCGGTACACCAAGGATTGTCAATGGGATCTAGCCGCACGCGCACTCCCAACGCGTCAAAGCCAAGCCACTGCGCTGCGAATACGCTACCCAGCGTTCCCGCCTTGGGATCGGCGAGCATGCGGGTGATTTGCTCCTCAAGCACCCCCGGCTTGGCCAAGCGCTTCTCGGCAGCAAGTTGGAACAGTTTATCATCGGGCATACTAGCCCAAAGATAGTATGACAGCCGACAGGCCAGTTCGTAGTCACTGACCTGATACGACTCATCTGTGTTCTGGGCAATTTCCGACTTCAGTAGAAACGCGGGTGAAATCAAGGCGGCCCCAAGTGCACGGCGGATTGCCATCTCAAAGCTTTCGCCCGCCCTTCGCGAACGAGCATAAACCCCGCGAAATTCTTTCGCCTCATCTTCAGTCGGTGGCCGCCGAAACGCACGAAGCATAAAGCGGTCGATAATTTTCCGCGCTGCCTCTCTTTCAGAAATCTTCCCGCTTGGCCAAGCGACAAAAACGGGCGAGTCCGCGCTCGGTTTGCTATCCAGCGGCACCGCCGCTTCAACCGCCTTGTCAACCGCGCTCAGATAGCGTTCCATCAAAATTGGCTGCAGAAAAAGGGTGTTCACGCTGTTCTCGAATCCGCTTGTTCCACTAAGATCGATCGGGAAATCAGCAACCAAATTCAGGTCCAAACCCAGCAGGTCGCGCAGCGTGTTGCTGAACTCGATATGCGTCAGTCGACGAACCGACTCGTAGCCAGGATCGTCAATCTGGCTGTAGTCAAAGTGGTTAATTTTCGAGTCGAGCCAATTCAGCAACCGCCTTTTCTCCTCCGGCTTGGGTTGCGGTTTTTTCTTGGGCGGCATATCGCTATTTTCGACCCGCGCGATGACCGTTTTCCACAAATCGATATTCTTGACCAGCGGCTTGGCCCCCAGCGCCGCCTCTAGGTTCACTTCCCCTTTTTGCGCATCGGAATCGTGGCAATCGAGACAGTAATGCTCGATCAGGGCTGATCCCGGATGCTCCACGGCGGACAAGCCATTGACCAAACAAAGCCAAGGCGCTGCAACAAGAATCACTAATTTGCTTTGTTTACTTTTGATCACTTTAACAACTCCACCAACGCAAGATCATCCGCACTTGGCCAACCGATGGCCAGGCTGAGATCATTATTCCTTCACCGAACGGGCAAACGAGTTTGCCTTTAGGTCGCCGGCCTTGATCACATGTGGACTCTCCTCAGCAACCTCTTGCCAAGGCCCTGTAAGCGAATCGGCCAACTGCAGTTTGCCGGTAAACTCGATTACCACGTCTCCCGAACCGGCGCGACTGACCGTTAATGTTGGGTTGTCACTGACCTTCGGCATCGGTGAGGCACCGTTGGCCAACAGCACGACATCCTCTGGAGAAAGTACTGTCGACCAAACCGCAGCATCATCGATCAAACCAGAGAATGGTGAGCTAAGGGGCACTTCTGGAAACGGGAGATTTGTGTGAACCCGCTCAACTGACAAGATGTTTTTGAAAATGGACTTCGCTTGGGCCGGCGATTCGCTCAAGTCCGCTGTCGTCGGCCTTCATTTGACCCGACTTAGCCTCCTTTTCCCTTCGATTAGACCTCTCTGTGGTCTGTGTTGTTTCTCTTTCCTTCTTCACCTCATCAAGAACGCAAACCGATCCATGTTGTACACCAGATTGCTCAATCCGATGTGGTGATACGCTCGCTCTTTCCCGATCGTTCGCAATCGATCCATCGACATCTGGCTCATCCTTCCAACCACGTGTTCCACTCTCACCCGAATCCGGCTTCTTCCTGTTTGCCTTCTTCTCCTCTTCGATTGACGGATGGTTCCTATACCCCTTAAGTTGTATAAAATCCTCACAAATGAAGTACATTTAACCCTTTAAAATTAGGGTTAAAATGAATGGTGGAGCCATGCGGAATCGAACCGCAGACCTTCGCATTGCGAATGAGTCTTTTTTGGCTGTTTTTTAGCGTTTTAAAGGCTTTTTGACAGGTGTCTGACACTTATGCACACCAAAGCACCACCATGCACTGGGACAAATGCGGGACACAAAATAGTTATTGTGTTTTGATCATCAAACCTCCGATGGGAGAATACATCACTTTTATGCTTAGTGAGTATTCCCACACCCCACCAGAACCACGGCTGCGATTGTTGTGATTAGTATGTGTTTCATTTCCCTTCAGCTTTCAATTCTTCACCCGTCTTGCCGCCGTGTTTGCGGGGAGATGGTTGCATCAAGTTTGGCGGTCATGAGTGAAAACTTCATGGCTCGGCAGATTTGTATTTACTGGGTTCGGCATTGGCGTTGAGGTGCTTGATTCGAATGTCCTTGAACTCTGCGATGCAGCCCTTGCCGTGATCCTGCAGGGCCAGCAATCCGGATTGTGCCGCGTACTTGGCCTCTTCATCGACAAGCTCAGCGAAAACCACCCCATTAATCTTTTGCACGAGGCGCGAACCCACTGCCCTTATCACCAGTTCATTCCATTCATTGTCCCGACAAACCGACTGGACCTTGGCAGGTTCAGTCAGCTGTTCGGTCTTCTTTTCACCATCGATGCCTATGTGTACGCGCTGCCCGGCCGTAGCGAGGCGACTGCGATACTTTTCTGGGGCCAGTGAGTGGTGCCAAAGACCCATCTTGGTGGCATCGGCAATCTCGACCTGATAGCCACGGATCTGCCACTTGGCAATTTCCTTGCTGCGCACCTGCACACCCGAATTGCCCTTGGTAAACTTGAAGCTCAGGCGTAGCTCAAAATCACGCAGTTCTCCACCTCTCCAGATAAGCCAATTTTTCTTGGTTTTTCCGCCGGTAGACTGGATGGCGCCGTTGCGCACATTCCATGCCTTTTCGTCACCTTCCCAACCGGCGAGGTCTAAACCATTGAAAATGGAAGTGAAACCGGGCTCCGTAGCGGCGACCGGTTTACTGGTTTTACAACCGACTCCATACAAAAGCACGGCTGCGATTGTGATTAGGAGTTGTTTCATTTGCCTTCAGCTTTCAATTCTTCAGCTGTCTTGCCGCCGTGTTTGCGGAGGAGGTCGGCGACTTCGCTAGTTGCAGAATCCAACGGTGTCTTTCCCGCTTCGTCTTTTGCATTAACGTTTGCTCCGTTTGCAATTAGTAGTTCTATGTTTCCTTTTTGACCCCAAGAAGCCGCTTCATGCAAAGGAGTGACGCTATAACCTAATAAGGTCTTCCCGCTTGCGTTAACATTGGCACCAGCATCCAAGTGCTGTTTTAAAAGATCTGTATTATTAGATTTGGCAGCATCAAGAAGTGCAGAATCAGTTGTAGTGCATGAAGGTTTTGCCGTTGTAGTTCCTTGCTGAGACGTTATGGATACAGGTTTTTTGGAGGGAGGGGGGAGTGGCTGAGTCGTCTTCTCAGTCCCACTGTCAAGTATGCTAGCGGATATTATTTCTTTATTAGACTTTGTAACTGATTCCCTTTTGCTTCTAACAACCGACTTAAGTTGCTTGGGTTTGACATCCGCACCTCCGCCGATCAGCAGTTCGGCGATTGCCTTGTATCCAGTAAGCATAAAAGCGGCCGAACCGCCTATAAATCCGCCTCCCAGAATATGATAGAAGGAGCCAGTCAGAGTCCGCATAAAGCGCATCAAATATCGGCTACTATCATCCCCTGTGACCAGTGCTGCTATTATCTGAATCCATTCTATCGCTATAATATCTCTGCCTTTGGGAAATCTGTCACTATCTAGCCAAGAACCAAAAGAAGAACCGATAATTAATCCAAGGAAGATCAAAAGGAATCGAAACCTTTTTGCTTTGTCTTGCACAAGAAGAAATATCGCAACTAGCATTACGACTGGTGTAGCCACAACAAAGAAAAAGACTATAGGTTCGATAAATTTGCCTAACATTTTTATTAAAGATATGGAAGAGCTGCGATTGCAATCAGTATGTGTTTCATTTCCCTTCAGCTTTCAATTCTTCACCAAGAACTCGAAGATTCTTTTTCACCGCACTAGATTGCCCCTTTCTTCTTTCAGCAATTAGGTCATCAATACTCTGAACAGTTGAATCCATATCTACAATTTCAACACCATCACTGCTATCATCAAGAATTATTGCAAGGTTGCTAGTTAGATTTGGGGTGTAGTAACCAAATTCTTGTTTAACTACTTTTCCATTTATATTTCCTTTGAATAAGCCACCACCTTCTCGTTTTGATTTAAAACTAAATTCCTTAAATACACCTCCCTCTAGTCGATCAATTATCAATTGCTGTCCTCCTCCCGTTATTTCGATCTTCTGCCAAACATTTGTTCCGCTGTTTGCTATTGTTATTTCATTTTTTGCACATCCCAGCAGAACCGCGGCTGCGATTGTTGTGAGTAGGAGGTGTTTCATTTCCCCTCAGTTCGAACCCCGTAAATCCGCGACCCAGCGATTGTGAATGGACTTGAGCCGATTCAACTGATCGGGATGAGTGTTTCGAAGATTGTTTTGCTCACCGACATCGATAGATAGGTTTACCAGAAAAAGTTTGTTGTCTTTGCTCAACGGCGACGCAACCGTTGGATCTCGCGGATTACCGATCAGTTTCCAATCGCCCTCCCGCACGGCCCATTGTGGATTGTTCCCCCGGCCCATCCAGTGAAACTCCGAGTGCTGCGACTTGGCTGTGTCCGACTGGATGACCTTGACCAGGCTCTTGCCATCGAATTTACGCTTGGGCAATGGCACCCCCACAAACTCCGCCAGTGTGGGTAGCCAATCGACAGATATGCTCATTTGGCCACGCACTTCGCCAGCTGGTATTTTACCCGGCCAACGAATCATTGCCGGCACGCGAATACCGCCCTCGAAAAAACTCGACTTGGCTCCACGATACGGTCCGGAGTTGCCGCCGCCGCCGAAGGTTCGTGACTCGACCGAGTGGCCGTGGTCACTTTGAAAAACAACAATAGTATTCTCTCTCAAACCAAGGTTGTCAATCTCCTCAAGCAGGTCGCCGATTGCTTCGTCCATCGAAGACATAAACGCGGCGTAGCGGCGGCGTTTTTCATCCTTGATGTGCGCGTAACGGCGACGCCACTTCTCGGTACCCTGCAGCGGATAATGAGGAAGGTTGATCGCCCAATACATGAAGAACGGTTTCTCTCGATTAACTTCCATGAATTTTGCTGCCTCGTCCACCATCAACGTCGGGAAATAATCACCTGTGCGCCAAATCTCCTTACCGTTCTGGTAAAGGTCGTGGCGATTCGGTGGCACCCAGTAAAAAAAGTGCGAATAGTTATCAATGCAACCACCCATGTGACCAAACGAATAATCGAAACCCTGAGCGTTAGGCATAGTTGGCGCGGTGAAGCCGAGATGCCATTTACCGATATGTGCGGTGGCATATCCGGCATCCTTGAATATTTCCGCCATGGTCACTTGATCGGTCGGCAGGGCGCCTTTGCCTCCAGGATGCGATGAGACATTCCCTGGCACTCCCGCTCGGTTAGGTACCCGACCAGTCAACAATGCTGCCCGTGAAGGCGAACAAACCGCTGCCGCAGAGTAAAACTGGGTAAACCTAACGCCATCCCGACAAAGTGAATCCATTGCAGGCGTGATCAAATCCTTTGCTCCGTAAGCATTTATATCAATTGAACCCTGATCGTCGGTGTAAATGACGACCAAGTTCGGCTTGCGGGCCTCAGCATTGGCTATCAAAAGCACAGCTGCGATTTTTGTGAGTAGGAGGTGTTTCATTTCAGTGACTGGAGTTTTTTGTCATCCGGGAAAAGTTTCTTTGTGAGTTTAAGAAGCTCTTGGGATTTAAAGTAGCTTTTTCCAGCAATCTGGCCGTTCAGGTAATACCTCAACTCGTTGCAACTGAAGCAAACTAGGAGATCCACTTTTATGCTCCTGTCGGTGAAGTGGAAAGCGACCCCGGGACGAAAGAGACAGTCAAGTGGAACTGAGTGGCGGATGTAGGTGTTGGCATTTGTTAAAATCCGCGATAATGCGTTTCTTGATTTTTCTGATAATGGAATTGCCTTCGATATAACTGTATAGCCATGCAGATTTCCGCCATTTTGAAGTTTCTGCTCGTTTGGATAGGAATCGTCCACCCTGTATACTTCGCAAATCGTGGCTTTACTAAGATCGGACGCGAGGGCATAGGCCGGTTCTATTTTTTCGTTCGTCCATTGCATATTGTTTTTGGCACCACACCCCACCAGAAGCAAGGCTGCGATTATTGTGAGTAGGAGGTGTTTCATTTGGCTTTAGCTTTTAATTCAA
>JACNJE010000146.1 GCA_014382705.1 Verrucomicrobiota bacterium
GAAAAGGAGGCTAAGTCGGGTCAAATGAAGGCCGACGACAGCAGAATTGAGCGAAGCTCCACCCCTTGCGAAGTCCATTTTCAAAAAAATCTTGTCAGTTGAGTGAGTTCACCCAAGTCTCCCGTTTCCAGAAGTGCCCTTTAGTAACTTGAAACGAATTTCCGTGCCTCCCCTCCGGGGCTGGTACCTTGGCCAAGCGCTTACTCTCCGGCGGATTCAGGCTCGGATTCGGGCTTGGCGGGTGGCTCGGGTTCCTCTGCCGGCTTTTCCTCGGCAGGGGGTTCCTCGACTGATTCGCCCTTGATGCGGGCGAGGATTTTCTGCGCCAGTTCCGGGTTGTCCTGCAGCGCCTGCCGGGAGGCCTCCTTGCCCTGCCCGATCATCTCTCCGTCGAACTGCAGCCAGGCACCTTTTTTCTGGATAACCTCCTTGGCCAAGCCGACAGCGATGAGGTCGCCCTCCCAGTTGATGCCCTGCCCGTAGATGATGTCGAATTCGGCCTCCATGAACGGCGGCGACACCTTGTTCTTCACCACCTTGGTGCGGACGTGGTTGCCGATCACGTTGCCCACGTTGTCCTTGAGTTGTTCGCGGCGCCGGATGTCGATCCGCACGCTGGCGTAAAACTTGAGCGCCTTGCCGCCGGGCGTCGTCTCCGGGCTGCCGAACATTACGCCGACCTTCTCCCGCATCTGGTTGGTGAACAGGCACATCGTCTTGGACTTGCCGAGAATGGCCGCCAGCTTGCGCAGCGCCTGGCTCATGAGCCGCGCCTGCATGCCCATCGTCGCCATGCCCATGTCGCCTTCGAGTTCCGCCCTCGGCACGAGCGCCGCCACGGAGTCGATCACGATCACGTCCAGCGCCCCGGAGCGGGCCAATGTCTCGCAGATGGTCAGCGCCTCCTCGCCGCTGTCTGGCTGGGAGATCAGCAACTCCTCAAGGTTGACCCCGAGCTTCGCCGCGTAAGACGGGTCGAGCGCGTGCTCGGCGTCGATGAAGGCCGCCGTCCCGCCGGCCTTCTGCGCGTTGGCGACGACGTGCAGCATGACCGTGGTCTTGCCGGACGACTCTGGCCCGTAAATCTCGATGATGCGCCCGCGCGGCACGCCGCCCACGCCCAGCGCCATGTCGAGGCCGAGCGAGCCGGTGGAGATCGCGTCGATCTTCAGGTTCGCCCCCTCGTCGCCGAGCCGCATGATGGAGCCTTCGCCAAAACTTTTGGTGATCGCGGCGATGGCGGACTCGAGGTCGGCGCTGCGTTTGTCGAGTCCGGCGGATGGGGTCTTGGGGGATGCTTTTGCGGCCATGTTCAGTTTCTCCTGATGGGCAGACTGGCTACTGGATCGACCGAAAAAAGTCAATCCTTCCCGCTTGGCCTCCCCTCCGGTACACCTTGGCCAAGCGACATGGGAGCGTTTGATTTTGAGGTGGCCGTAATCGGCGGGGGCAGCGCCGGCTACGCCACCGCCCGGACGACCGCCGCCGCCGGCCGGCGCACTGTCGTCATCGAGGGCGGCGGGGAACTGGGCGGGCTGTGCATTCTGCGCGGCTGCATGCCGACCAAGGCGCTGCTGCACGCAGCCGACGTACGGTTTCAGGCCAAGCGCTCGAAACTTTGGGGGCTTGAGCCGGGCGAGGTTGGTTTCGACTTCCCGGCGGTGATGCGCCGCAAGGCGGCGATGGTCGAGGAGTTCGCCAGCTACCGGCGCGACCAACTGCAGGACGGCCGGTTCGAGTTGATTCGCGCCTTGGCCAAGTTCCGCGATCCGCACACGCTCCAGCTTGACAACGGCCAAGCGGTCACTGCCGGGCAGATCATGATTTCCACCGGCTCGCGCGTGGCCGACCTGCCGCTGCCCAGCTTGGCCAAGCTCGGCTGCATGACCAGCGACGATGCGCTGCGGCTCGAGTCGTTGCCCAAGTCGATCATCGTGCTCGGCGGCGGCGCGGTGGCGGTCGAGTTCGCCCAGTTTTTTGCGCGGTTCGACGTCGAGGTGACCGTCCTCCAGCGCAGCCCGCATATTTTAAAAACGTTCGACGACGATGTTGCCGGCGAAGTCGAAGCCGCCTTCCGCGACGAAAGCATCACCGTCCACACCGGCTGCTCGCTCACCGGCGCGCGGCAGGACGGCAGCGAAAAAGTGATCGCTTTCGAGCAGGACGGCGAACAACACGAAGCCCGAGCCGAGGCGGTGTTCCACGGGTTGGGCCGCTCGCCAAACACGGATTCACTCGCGCTCGAAAATACCGGCGTCGAGACCAAGCGCGGCCGCATCCTCTGCGACGCGCAAATGCGGTCGAGCGCACCGCACATTTTCGCCGGGGGCGACTGCGCCGGCCCGCACGAGATCGTGCACCTCGCCATCCAGCAGGGCGAAGTGGCCGCGCACAACATGCTGCGCCCCAGCGAGTTGCGCTCAATGGATGACCGGCTGCTCATCAGCGTCGTGTTCACCGACCCGCAGGCCGCCACCGTCGGCCTCACCGAGAAGGCGGCCAAGGCGCGGGGCATCCCGTACCGCGCCGCGCGCTACCCGTTCCACGACCACGGCAAGTCGATCATCATGGAGGCGATGCACGGTTCCGTGAAACTGCTGTGCGATCCGGAGTCGGGCGAGATCCTCGGCAGCGCGTGCGTCGGCCCGATGGGCGGCGAACTGATCCACGAGATCGTCATCGCGATGGCCAAGCGGATGACCGTCGGCGAGCTGGCCGCCGTGCCGCACTACCATCCCACCCTCGCCGAAATCTGGACCTACCCGGCCGAGGAACTCGCCGACCAACTCGCCGGCTAAGCAAACGGATTCAGCAGGCGCGCCCCGGTCGCCGCCAAATCGCCGGTGTTGCGCGTGACAAGGGTGAGTCGGTGCACATTCGCCGTCGCCGCCATGAGGCTGTCCGCCGCCGGCATCGGCCGAACCGCATTCAGCCGCCCCCACTCCTCGGCAACTTGCAACGAGACAGGAAGCGTGCGACCTGAATATTCATCCTTAAGCTCTTCAAGCCACCGTCCCAAGTGAGAGGCCGATTCAGGATCACGCCGTTGGATGATTTCGATCCCTTTGCGAATTTCCCCAAGCGCAATCACGCTGACATAGCCTATGGAAACCAGCAACACCTCACGAGCCCATTGGTGCACCGATGGATGACAACGCGCACCTTTGCGAATCTCGGAGAGGACGTTTGTGTCCAGCAGGAACATGCGGTCAGTCAGAAAGATCCACGTCGCGAATCGTGCCCTCGATGCGGGCAAAATCCTCGTCCGTGCCAACGTTGGGCATCGTTAACAGAAATTCTTCAAACGACTTTTTTGACTTCGGCTTACTGTCACCGCTGCCGTTCATCGCCTGATCCAGGATTCGCCGGTGCTCCTCCTCGGCGGAGACTCCGTTTTTCGCGGCCCGCTCCTTGAGCTTTTGCACGAGCGAATCGTCCAGTTTTCTGACCAATAGTTGCGCCATACCCCAAAAGTGCTATCAATGCTATCACCTGTCAATGCCTGTTTTTTCTATCCTCCCCGCCTTTTTGCCTCTCTCCGAGCTATTGACTTTCGTGTGACGGGAAGGATTGTTCCCCTCGACATGTACCGAATCATGAAAACCAAATTCTTCCCCTCGATGACGTTGGTGCTTGGCTTGGCGGGGCAATACGGCCAAGCGGCCGAAACCGTCTCGGGACCGTCGGCCGGCACGCCCCTCGCCCCGGTGATGAGCTACGCGCTGCACGGCCCGCACAAGGGCCAGGAGTTCGACGCGGCCAAGTCGCTTGGCCAAGGCCCCGGCGCGCTGCTCTTCATTCATGAACTGTCCCGGAATATCATCCCGGTGTTGCGCGGCCTCGACGATCTCACCTCGGAATATTCCGTCCTCGGTTTCCACTCGCACACGCTGCTGCTCCACGACGACCGCACCTCGGCGGAGAACCGGCTCAAGGCCGTGAACGGGTCGCTCAAGCTCGCGCACCCAATCATCCTCAGCCTCGACGGCCTCGAGGGGCCGGGCGACTACGCGCTCAACCGCCGCGCCGCGCTCACGCTCGTTCTGGCCAAGGGCGGCCAAGTGACCCGGTCGATCGCGCTGACCGACACCGGCCAGCACAATCTTCCCGAGTTGCGCGAATGGGTCGAGGCCGTTGCCGGAAAAATCCCGGGCGATCCGGACGAGCTGCGAAAAATGATCGCCGTCAATCTGCCGAAGAGCCGTGATGCCGTTCGCGAGTTGGCGGTCGAGCAGGGTGTGCAGTTGCAACGGCTCCGCGCGCGGCTGGCGCGGCTCGAGAGCGGGCAGATGAACATGCGCATGCAGCAGCGCCGCCCGCAACGCATGAAGCGCGACGCGCCCGACCCCGCACGCCGTCCCGCCGCCGACCGCGCCCCGGCCAAGCCAGCGGCCAAGCGCGAAGGCGCGCCGCCGGATGATGCTGAGTTGCAGTCCAACCTCCGTGCCTTCATCCGCAAGACGAACAGCGAAGAACGCAACGACGAGGTGTTCGCGGAGATCACCGACCGCGCCGCCGAGAGCGCTGAACTGACTCGGCAGGCACGCGAGATGTTCCGGCTCGTGCTCAGCCTCAAGGATCGCTACGGCACACCGCACGCCCACGCGTTGGCCGAGGGGTTTTTGGAAAAGCACCCGCCCAAGCGAGGCCGATGACATGCGCCGCGCCTGGGTCATTGCCGCTGCCATTACCGCGCCGCTTTTTGTCGGGGCCAGCGAACCCGCGCCGTTTCATTTCGGGCACGACATCTCGCCGCTGCTCGTGAAACAGGGCTGCGCCTCGGCCGAGTGCCACGGCGCGGCGACCGGCCAGGCCGGCTTCAAGCTGTCGCTTTTTGCGATGGATCCCGCCGCCGATTTCGCCGCGCTCACGCAGGAACTGGACGGCCGCCGGATCGACCTGGCCCAGCCGCAAGCCAGCCTGCTGCTCCGCAAACCAACCCGCCAAACCAAGCACAAGGGCGGTCGTATTTTTAGAAAAGGCAGCGCCGATTACGAGGCGTTGCTCGGCTGGATCCGGCGCGGCGCGGCGTTCACCGAAGGCGAGCCGGGACGCTTGGCCAAGCTGCGGCTCGAGCCGCGCGGCGGCGGCTTCGCGGCGATCGCGGAGTTTCGCTTGGCCAAGCGCTCGGCCACCCGCGACGTCACGCGGCTCACCGTTTTCTCGAGCACCGACGAGACCGTCGCGCTCGCCCATGACGACGGCTCGGTGACCCACCGCGCCCCCGGCGAGGCGTGGATCATCGCCCGTTACGTCGGCCACAACGCCCGCGCCGTCATCCGGCAGTCGTTCGATGAAAACCGGCCGAACGAGGCGGCACCGACGCACCCGCTCGACGCCGCTTGGCTCGCTGGACTCGGGACGCTTGGCCTCCGGCCGGGAGACGGGGTGGACGCCTTCCTGCTCGCCCGCCGGCTGCATATCGACCTCGCCGGGCGGCCGCCGTCGCCGGACGAACTCAACGCGTTCCTCGCCCTGCCGCCGGCCAAGCGCTTGGCCAAGACGGCCGACCGGCTGATGCGCTCGGAGGCATTCGCTCAGGTGTTCGCCGGGCATTACCGGCGCTGGCTCGAACTGCCCGAGGCCCGCAGCGAAAAAGATTTTGAGAAACCGCGCAACTCGAAATTGCGCCGCTACCTGCTCGAAGCGGTCCGCCAAAACAAACCGCTGCCGCAACTGGCGGAGGACATTCTCGGCGGCGGCGAGGCGGCGGGATTCGTCTCGCGCCACAACGACCCGCGCGACCGCGCCGAGTACGTTGGCCGCACGCTGCTGGGCCTGAGCATCGGCTGTGCACGCTGCCACGACCACCCGATGGATCGCTGGCAGCAACGCGAGCACCTCGCTTTCTCCGCGTACTTTGCCGACGCGCGACCGAATCCCGAAGGCGGCATGATGGCCGGCAAACTGTTCCTGCCCGGCACCGGCAAGGCGGTTCAGCCGGCGCTGCTTAGATTGAACCCGGACCACCCGCCCGGCGATGAATTGGCGCTGAGCCTTCTCGACGGCGGCCACGACCAGTTCGGCCGCAACGTGGCCAACCGGTTCTTCGGCATCCTCGTCGGCAAACACCTCGTCGATGCGCCGGACGATCATCGGCTGAGCAACCCGGCGATCCACGGCGCGCTGCTCGACGCCATCGTCCGGGAGTTCGGCCGCACCGGCGGCGACTCGCGAAAACTCATCCGGACCATTGTCACCTCCCGCGTGTACGCCCTCGCCAGCGAGCCGCGCGTAGGCCGGTCGCTGGCGACTGACCCGGCCGCGCGCTACCTCGCCCGCCGTGAGGCTCGGCCGCTGACGCCGGCTCAGTTCAAGCGGGCGGTCGAGTCGGTGATTGGTGACACGCTGCCGCACGAGCCGCCGCCGGAGTCGCCACTCGCGCGGCAACTGTATGTGCTCAACAGCGGGCTGATTCAGGACGGCTTGGCCAAGCCCGGAAACGCGGTCGCTGCCATCGGCGATTTCGTCGTCGAGCCGGCCTCGCAACTGCGCGAATTGTTCCGCTTGGTTTTGTCGCGCGACCCCAAGCCAAGCGAGGCCAAGGCGTTTTTGCCGACGCTGCAAAAACAGGGCACCGCCGGCTTGGGCGATTTGGCCTTTGCACTGATGGCCGGCCGCGAGTTTGGCTCGCTGCGTTGACGAACGACCCAATCCGATGAACCCTTCCCCCATGTTTCGACGTCGCGACTTCCTGATGACAATGAGCGCGCTGCCGTGGCTGCCCGGCCTGCTGCAGGGCGCGCCGCTGCTCCGCAAGTCGAACCGCTCGCTGATCGTCCTGTGGATGGACGGCGGCATGTCGCACATCGACACCTTCGACGGCAAGCCGGAGGCGCGGCCGGACATTCGAGGCGAACTCGTCGCACGCGAGTCGAGCCTCGACGGCGTGTTCGTGAGCGAGCATCTGCCGCGCCTCTCCGGCATCATGGACCAATGCGCGTTGGTGCGCTCGGTCACCAGCCCGGAGGGCAACCACGGTCGCGGTTCGCACTACATGCTCACCGGCCGCCGCCCGTCACCGGTGCTCGAGTATCCGTCGATCGGCTCGGTGTTGACGCCGGAAAAACTCGGCGACGGCAACCCGATCCCGTCGTACGTCGCCATCCCCGACGCGCACCCGTACGCGAGGCAGGGGTACCTGCCGCTGACCCGCGGGCCGTTCGAGGTCGGCGGCGACCCGTCCCAGGGCGATTTTCGCGTGCGCAACATGGCCGCCTCACCGCAGGCGCAGCGCGCCCTGTCGCTGCTGCAAACCGTCGACACACTCGACGGCAAGCCGCGCTCCGAGTCGGAGTCGGCGCGCGACCGGTTCCTGTCGCAGGCACGCTTCATGTCGCTCTCGCCCGAGGCGCGCGAACTGTTCGACCTCAACCGCGAGACGCCGGAAACCCGCAAGCGTTACGGCCGCAAGCTGCTGGGCCAATCCACCCTGCTCGCGCGGCGGCTGGTCGAGGGCGGCGTGCGCACGGTGCTCGTCCGCTTCAAGGGCTGGGATCATCATCAGGGTATCGCGCGGGCGTTGACCTACGGCTTCCCGCCGAAGCTCGAGGCGGTCGATCAAGCCGTCTCCGCGCTGCACGACGACTTGGCCCGGCGCGGACTCGACGAGCGTGTCACCGTCCTGTTGGCCAGCGAGTTTGGCCGCACGCCGCGCATCAACCCGCGCGGCGGGCGCGACCACTGGGCGCGCGCCAGTTCGGTGCTGCTGTTCGGCGGCGGGCTCCGGCGCGGCGTGGTAGTCGGCAAAACCGACGCCAACGGCGAGGCGCCGATCGAGCGCCCCGTCTCGCCGGCGGACCTGTTCTGCACCGTGCTCGGCGCGCTCGGCGCGGATCTCGAGCAGGTGCTGCACACGCCGGACGGACGGCCGGTTCGCACTGTCAACGAGTCCGCCACGCCGATCCGCGAAATCCTGCAAAGCTGACGATGCTGTCCCTCCGCGTCGCCGCCCTCGCGCTGCTCGCCGCGCCGCTTGGCCCAGCGGAGGAAATGCCCGCGCACCTTGGCCCCGTCACCAGCGTCGTCGTGGTCGGCGGGCAGGTTTGCTCCGCTTCCCAAGCCGGGATTTTCCGCGAGGCCAAGCGCTTGGCCAAGCCGCCGTTCCGCGTGATGTCGATGGCGGCAAGCAAACCGCTGCTGCTGCTCGGCGGTGGCCAACCGGCGGCCAGCGGCGACGTCGCCGTTTACGATTCCGACGGCAGCGCCTTGGCCAAGCGGCACCTCGGCAACGATCTGGTTTACTCCGTCGCCGTGGCGCCCGACGGCAAAACCGCCGCCGCCGCGATGGCCGACGGCCGCGTGCTGACAATTGATTTTCCCAGCCTCGCGCCGACGAGCGTCGCCGAAGCCAACCGCCATCAGGCGATCGTTCGCGCCGTCGCGTTTTCGCCGGACGGCCGATGGCTCGCCTCTGCCGGGCTCGACGGCCTCGTGCTGCTGACGCCGCGCAAACCCAACGCCAAGCCGCTCGTGCTGGCCGACCACTCCGCCGGTGTCGAGTCGCTCGCCTTCGCGCCGGACTCCAGCCGGCTTGCCACCGGCTCCCGCGACGGCCGCGTGCGGCTGCACTCCGTCGAAGGCCGGCTGCTCCGGACGTTTCAGGGCGTCGGCGAGCCGCCGGACGCCACCGGCTTTGGCCAAGCGCCGAGAGTGTTGTGCCTCGATTGGGGCGAAACGGGCCTCATCGGCGGAACGTCGAGCGGTTACGTTTTCCGGCTGCCCAGCAGCCAAGGCGACTGGCAACCGCTGCACCGCGAGAGGGCCACTCCCGTTTACTCGATTGGCCAAGTGCCCGGCCAGATCGTCGCGGGGAAATCCGGCCAACTGCTCAAACTGGCTGAGCCCCGGAGGGGCGGCAGGTAATAGCCCGGGGCGTCAGCCCCGGGTACAACGCCCAAAAACGAACATGGTTGGACAAGATGAACAGGATCGATTGGGGGCGAGGTGGAACTCGCCCCTCCCCGATTGTCGGCTCTTGAAAACCCCAATCCCCCTCACCCGGCCTTCGGCCACCTTCTCCCTTGAGGGAGAAGGACTTAACCTGACTTTGCTCGGCCGTCCAAACGCTCCGCCTCACCGTTTCCCAATCCGATAAAGATGCGTCTTGGTGCGGAGAATCCATGCGGAGCCGTGCACGGCGGGGGAGGCCATGAACCCGCCGTCGAGCTGGCTCGTCGCCAGCACCTTGTACTCCGGCGCGGCTGCAATCGCCGTGGTTTTGCCCTCCTCGCTGAAGAAGAAAATCCGTTCGCCGTCCGTCACCGGTGACGCCGAGTGGTTCCCGCCAACGCGCTCGCTCCACACGACCTTGCCGGTCTTGGCCCCGACGCACGACGCGATACCGCCATCGTCGATCATAAAGATCAACTCGCCAATCAACAGCACGGACGGCTTGTTGGAGACACTGCGCTTGAGCCGCCACCGGATGTGCGTCCCAGCCGCCTCGCCTTTCGCGCCGGGATCGACCGCCAGCAGTTGGCCGTTCGCAAAGCCGGTCGGGTAAAACAGCAGCCCATGCCCGTACACCGGCCGCGTGCTGGCGGAGTGCTGCGCCCGCTCGGTGATGCGCCAAAGCTCTTTGCCGCTCATCGGGTCGTACGCATAACAGGCCATCGCGCCAACGCTGACCAGTTGCGTCACGCCGCCGTGCCGGATGACCAGCGGTGTGGAGTAGCCCTTTCGCAGATCACCGTCGCGAAACGGTTTGCCATCCGCGCTGAGGTCTTGAAAATCCACACTCCGGTTCGTGCGCCAGACGGTTTTACCGGTGCGCTTGTCCAGCGCGACGACGAACTGGTGATCGGCCCCGTCGAACGTCAGGATCAGCAGATCCCTGTGGAGGATCGGCGACGAGCCGGCCCCGCGGAAATGGTCGCACACAAAATCGTCCCGCGACCAAAGCACCTTCTTCGTCTTGGCATCAAGACAGGCCGTGCCGGGCGAGCCCCACGTCAGGTAAACGCGGCCATCCTCGGCGACCGGCGTCGGCGAGGCATAGGTGTTGAACTTGTGCGCGAACTGCGGCTCGGCGATGGCGAAAAGCTGTTTCTCAAAAATGATTTTCCCGCTGTCCGCATCGACGCAAAGGCCGGTGAGCTTGTTGCCTTTGACGTCTGCTGTCGTCAGCCAAATCTTGTCCCCTAAAACCACCGGTGACGACCAGGCCCGGCCGGGCAGCTCCACGTTCCAGTCGATGTTTTTCGTCTCGCTCCAGTCGACCGGCAGCGCTTGGCCACCCGGGATGTGCCCCGTGCCTAGCGGCCCGCGAAACTGCGGCCAATCCACGGCATCCACCGCCGTCGCGGCAACCCACAACGCGCCCAAAACCAAGCGCTTGGCCAAGGACACCAGCACCAAAGAAAAACGCGCCAGCGTCTTGGAGTGCGGCAGTGTCTGCCGCTTTGGAAGGGAAACTTGGTTTCGCAGCGTCATCCAAAGCGGCGCACAGCGCACGCACTCCAAGACGCTGCCGCGACACTGGCTAGCGCTTGGCCAAGCCCGCCGCCCGCTGTTCACAACAGCTTGCCCCCTCATCCGACCTGCAGCCCCCTTCTCCCCAGGGGGAGAAGGAATCGGTGGAAGCGCTGGGTTGGGAACGCGGCTACCTGCAGCCCCCTTCTCCCCGGGGGGAGAAGGAATCGCAAGGGCCAATCCTGTGTTGCGGCAGCGTCGTGGAGTGCGGCCGTCCCTGCCGCTTTCCGGCGTGTTCCAAAGCGGTGCCGAGAACCGCACTCCAAGACGCTGGCGCGAGCGCCCTTCACCCTCCTTAAGTTTCGCCACTGCTCGGCATCCTTTGCGTATAAGAATTACTGCGTTCTTCTGCGTTCCTTTCAAGAATTTCATGTGAAAAAGCGGCGCGAAGTCACGCACACGCCCCGCTCCCCCGCAAGCAAAACCGGCGTTTCGCCACGATCGAGCCGTGATGCATCGCGATGCACCCCCTCTCAAGCCCGCCTGACCCGCGACCCAAGCCGTTCAACCCGTGATTAAAGCGACCCGACCTCCACCCCTAGCCGCCATATCAACGAACTCACATCCTAACCTGACCTATTCATCCCGAGGCAATTGTCGGGCAGTTGATGTTGGAATGCGGAGC
>JACNJE010000046.1 GCA_014382705.1 Verrucomicrobiota bacterium
AACTACCCGCAGCACATCGACGGGGCGCTCGACTGCGTAGTGATGTTCGTGCCGGCCGAGTCGCTCTTCAGCGCCGCGCTCGAGGGCGACCCGGACCTGATCGTCTGGGCGGCCGAGCGCCGCATCACGCTGGCCACACCGACTTCACTGATTGCGTTGCTCAGCTCCGTGAAGGTGAGTTGGCAGTACCATTCGCAATCGGCAAACGCCCGCACCATCGCCGAGGCGGCGCAGGAGCTTTACAGCCGGCTCGGCACATTTATCGGGCATTTCAACAATATCCGCAAAGGCCTCGAGCGGGCGAATAAATCGTACAACGACGCCATCGGCAGCTACGAACGCTCCGTCAAGCCAAGCGGCGAGCGGGTCAACAAACTACAGACCGGTGAAACCGAGGGGAAGGAACTCCCCGCCGTTGAGCCGGTTGCGGAGGTTTTGCGCAGCCTCCCCGAGCCGGCGGAAGAAGAAACCAGCCAAGCCGAATCGGGCTGATTTCCAGCTTAAAAGAGGAACGAATCGTGTCAGAAAAAAGCCAAAAACAACGACACTGGATTTGGAAGTTGGTGCATATCATCACCCGAAGAGCGGATGCACAAAAAAACTTTGAGCATCGGTTGAAAGACAATGTCCGTGGAAAATATTATGTGGATTATCAGTGCTTGGACTGTGATCTTTGCAGGGAAACTTCGCCCAATAACTTTAAACGAAACGACGAACGTGGTGAGAGTTACATCTACAAACAACCTGAGACTCCGGAGGAAATAGAGCTGTGTAACGAAGCAATTGAGGGCTGTTGCGTGAAGGCAATTCGTGACGATGGCGATCGGTTTGATTGGGACACCATTCCGCCATACGACTGGGACGCAAACGGCACTTTGGCCGAAGAGCCGAAAAAAGAAGGTTGCTGTTGTAACAAAAAGACGCCGCCAGAAAATCCCGCCCCTTCAACCTGACCTTGGCCAAGACGCTCCCGCATTGTCGGCTCACGGCTCGCCGCTCGCTTCATCATGTTCCGGCACCGGCGGGAGGCCAAGCGCCATGAAGAACGGCACGACGAGGAAGGCGGCGCCGACCCAGAACGGCATCGAGCTGCCGAATTTCCAGTACAGCAGGCCACCCATTACCGGGCCGACGGCGCGGCTCAACGAACCCAGCGAACGGAACACGCCCAGCGACAGGCCCTGCCGGTCTGCCGGCGTGTAGCGCGACACAAGCGAGTTGAGCGACGGCATGGTCATCCCGCTGCCGGCCGTCATGAGGAGCAGCCCGCCGTACAGCATCGGCACGCTCGTGGTGTTGCCGATGATGAGAAAACCGGGCAGCGTGCTGCAAACCCCGAACAGCGCCGTCCGCCGCTCGCCCACGCGCCGGATGAGCTGCCGCGCGACGCCGCCCTGGAAAAAAATCAGCGACACGCCGATGAAGACAAACATCCACGCGATGTCATATGGCGTGAAGTCCAGCGTCTCGGTCGCGAAAAAGGTGATCGTGAACTCGACCGACGAGAAGGCGCACCAGTAGGCGAAGTACATGAGGTTGGTGTGCGCGACGCCCGGCAGGTGGATGCGCCGGAGCTGGGCGAACGGGTTGAAGCGGCGCTTGGCCAACGGCTGCCCGCGTTTTTCCGGCGGCAGACTCTCGGAGAGCCGGAATATAATCAGCGCCCAGTTCACGGCGGCGATGGCCAGCGCGATGACCGCCGGGCCGGAGAACGGGTGCAGCGCCAGCCCGGCGGTGGCGTTGCCCGGCTCGACCAGTTGCCAGCCATAGGCCAGCCCGCCGATGGCCGGGCCGAGGATGAAGCCGAGGCCAAGCGCGACGCCGATGAGGATCATCCCGGAGGCGCGGTCTTTGCCGGGGGTGATGTCGGCCGCGACGGCCGAGGCGGTGGAGATATTCCCGGCCATGATGCCGCCCAGCATGCGGCCCAGCACCAGCAGCGCAAAGCTCCCGGCAAATACCCAGATCAGGTTTGCCAGCACGATGCCGCCCAGCGTGAAAACGAGCGTGGGCCGGCGGCCGTGCCGGTCGGAGTAAGCCCCCCAGATCGGCGCGAAGACAAATTGCAGCACCCCGTACAGCGAGCCCAGCACGCCGCCGAACAGCGTCGCCACGGCGTTCTTGTCGCCGCCGGCGAACTGGCCGAGCCAGGCGACGAGCGAGCCAATCAGGCTCTCCTTTCCGTCTAGCTCAAGGTAATAATCGAGCATCGCCGGGAAGAGTGGGAAAATAATTGAGAACCCGACCACGTCGATGAACACAGTCAGGAACACGATGAACAGGGTGGGCTTCTTCATCCGGCAACAGTTGGGCGGCGTCGAAAGCGCGGGCCGCGGGCCGCGCAGTCTAGGGAAGCCCGTTCACAATACAACGCCTTTCCCCTTTGTTTCAGAATGAATAAAAAGCCGTTGCGTGGGGTTACCGACGGTCGTAGATTTCCCCAAACCGATGGGCGATGTGTCCAGGCAACTTTTTTTCTGCCTTCTTGCGTCAATGCAAGGGCTGGCGCTTGGCCAAGCGGCGACCGTCACGTTCGAGGCGGATGTGCGGCCCATTCTCAAGGCGCATTGTTTTCATTGCCACGGCGAAGACGGCTCGGCCAAGGGCGGGCTCGACGTGCGCCTGCGCAGCCTGCTGCTCAAGGGGGGTCAACACGGCCCCGTCATCGCGCCCGGCCAGGCGGAAAAAAGCCTGCTCTTCCAAAAGGTGCGCGACGGCGAAATGCCGAAGGAACAGGCCAAGCTGTCGACGGCCCAAATCGAGACACTCCGCCAATGGATCGAGCAGGGGGCCAAGACCGTGCGCCCCGAGCCGGACAGTCCCGACGAATGGATCACCGAGGAGGAGCGCCGCTACTGGGCCTTTCAGCCGATCCAAAACCCGCCCGTGCCCGGCGGCGCGGCCAACCCGGTCGACGCCTTCCTGCTTCGCAAACTCAACGCCAACGCGCTTGGCTTCTCACCGCCGGCCGGCAAGCGCGCGCTCATACGCCGCGCGACCTTCGACCTCACCGGCCTGCCGCCGACCCCGGCCGAGATCGCGGCCTTTCTCGCCGACGAGACCCCGCGGGCCTACGACCGGTTGATCGACCGGCTGCTGGCCTCGCCGCGTTATGGCGAGCGGTGGGGACGCCATTGGCTCGATGTCGCCGGCTACGCCGACTCGGAGGGCCACACCGAGCGTGACGCCGAGCGGGGCTGGGCCTGGCGCTACCGCGACTACGTCGTCCGCGCCTTCAACGACGACCTGCCATGGGACCGCTTCATCCGCGAGCAACTTGCCGGCGACGAGATGGTCCGGCCACCCTACGCCGACTTGGCACCGGATCAGGTCGACAAGCTCACCGCGACCGGTTTTCTGCGGATGGCACCGGACGGCACCGGCTCCGGCGCGAACAACGCCGAGGCGAAAAATCAGGTCATGGCCGAGACGCTCAAGATCGTCTCCACCTCGCTCATGGGCATGACCGTCGGCTGCGCGCAATGCCACGATCATCGTTACGACCCGATCCTGCAGTCGGACTACTACAAACTGCGCGCCGTTTTCGAGCCGGCGCTTGACCCGGCGAACTGGCGCACGCCGCAGGGCCGGCAGATCTCGCTCTTCACCGCCGCCGACCGCGAGCAGTGCGCCGCCATCGAGTCCGAGGCGAAGAAGCTCGACGCCGAGCGGCAGGCCAAGGTCGAATTCTTCATCGAACGCACGCTCGAATGGAAGCTGCGCCAGGCGCCGGAGGCGCTGCGAGAGCCGTTGCGCGCCGCCTACAACACGCCGGCCGCCAAGCGCACCGCCGAGCAGAAGGCGCTGCTGGACCGGCACCCGAGCGTGCGGCAGATCAGCCCCGGCTCGCTCTATCTCTACGACCGTGAGTTCAACGACGAGATCGCCAAGCTCAATGCCGAGCGCAAAAAGGTGGACGCCGGCAACGCCGCCGACAAGGCCGAGGCGCTGAAAAAAATCGACGGGCAGATCCGGTATTTCCGCGACAGCCTGACCAAGGCGCTGCTTGACACCATGGCCAAAAAGGCGGCCGACCTCCGCGCCACCAAGCCGGAGGAGCCGTTCATCCGCGCCCTCACCGAGCGGGCGGACAAGGCACCGGTTACGCAGGTGTTTTTCCGGGGCAACCACGACCAGCCCAAGGCCGCCGTCAAGCCGGCCGACTTGAGTGTGGTGGCGCTCCGCAACAACCCGATCCCGGAAGACGACGCTGCCCGGCCCTCGACCGGCCGCCGGCTGGCCTTGGCCCGGCGACTCACCGACGGCACGCACCCGCTCACGGCGCGCGTGCTGGTGAATCGGTTTTGGCTGCACCATTTCGACCGCGGCCTGGTGGACACGCCGGGCGACTTCGGCAAACTGGGCGAGCCGCCGAGCCACCCCGAACTGCTCGACTGGCTCGCGAGCGACTTCATGAAACACGGCTGGCGACTCAAGCGCCTGCACCGGCTCATCATGACCAGCCAGGCCTACCGGCAAGCCTCGCGCCGCTTGGCCAAGATCGACGAGATCGACCCCGACAACCGGCTGCTGGGCCGGATGAATGTCCGCCGGCTCGAGGCCGAGACGCTCCGCGACTCGATTCTCTTCGTCAGCGGCCAGTGGAACCCGCGCATGTTCGGCAAGCCGGTGCCGGTAATGGAGGACGAAGTCGGGCAATACATCATCGGCGTGAGCACCAACGACAGCGCCAACCGTCCGACCGGGAAAACTGTTTCCGTCGGCGCCGAGGCATTCCGCCGCAGCCTCTACGTGCAGGTGCGCCGTTCACGGGTGCTGTCGTTTTTCGACGCGTTCGACGCGCCGGCGATGGAGCCAAACTGCACCAAGCGCCCCACCTCCATCGTGGCTCCGCAGGCGCTGATGCTGATGAACAACGACTTTGTCCTCGCGCAAAGCCGCGCGATGGCCGGCCGTTTCCAGCGCTTGGCCAAGGGCCATCTTGACGCGCAGCTTGGCTTGGCCTGGGAAAGCGCGCTTGGCCAAGCGCCGGACGCCGGCGAACGGGCTCAGGCACGGGCGTTCGTAAAAAAACAGGTTGCCGTGTTCGAGGCTCAAAAGGAGAAGCAACCCGGGCTCGCCGCCCTGGCCAATTTCTGCCAGGCGCTGCTCAGTTCCAACGCCTTCATCTATGTCGATTGAGGATTCCCAGTTTCTGTCGAGCCGCCGGCATTTCCTGGCGCGCAACGCCATGGGCATTGGCGGGGTGGCGCTGGCCTGGCTGCTGCACGAACAGGGCCTGCTGGCCAAGCCAGTCAAGCCGGAGCTGGCGGGCCGGTCGCACACCCTGCTGCCCAAGCGCCCCCCCGGGCCGGCCCGTGCGCGGGCGATGATCTCCTTTTTCATGCAGGGCGGCCCGAGCCAGATGGACCTTTGCGACCCCAAGCCGATGCTCGATCGGTGGGCGGACAAGGATATCCCGGTCAAGATCAAATACGACGACGCAGCCGGGGCTAGCGCGCGGGTGATGCCGAGCCATTGGAAATTTAAGAGACACGGCCAAAGCGGGATGGATTTTTCGGAGCTGCTGCCCGGCTTCGGCGAGATCGCCGACGAACTGTGCCTCATCCGCAGCATGCACACCGGGGTCAACAACCACGGCCAGTCGATCCACGCGCTCAACAGCGGCCGCACCGTCGCCGGGCGGCCGTCGCTGGGCAGTTGGCTCACTTACGGTCTCGGCAGCGAAAACCAAAACCTGCCGGCCTACCTCGTGCTGCGCGATCCGGGCAGCCTGCCGGTCGAGGGAACGTGGAACTGGTCGGCCGGCTGGCTGCCGGGCCTCTATCAGGGCACCGTGGTCCGGGCACGCGAGCCGCGCATCCTGAACCTCGAGGCGCCGGCGAACCTGCGCGGCGGCGGCCAGCGCAACTACCTTGACTTCCTCGGCGCGCTCAACCGCAAGCACATCCGGGCGCGGCCGGGCGAGCTGGACCTCGAGGCGCGCATCGCTAGCTTCGAGCTGGCCGCCCGCATGCAGACCTCCGCGTCCGGCGCGATGGACATTTCCAACGAAAGCGCGGCGACCAAAAACCTGTACGGCATCGACGAGGCCGCGACGAGGGAGTTTGGCACGCGATGCCTCATCGCGCGGCGGCTTGTCGAGCGCGGGGTGCGCTTCGTGCACGTGCTGAGCGGAAACCAGTCGTGGGATCATCACCACGGCATCAAAAACTCGCTGCCCAAGGCGTGCCAAAAAATCGACCGCCCGATTGCCGGGCTGGTGAAGGACCTGAAGCGGCTCGGCCTGCTCGACAGCACCGTGGTGCATTGGGGCGGTGAGATGGGCCGGCTGCCGGTGGTGCAGAACGAACGCAACGCCGGGCGCGACCACAACACCTACGGCTTCAGCATGTGGCTGGCCGGGGGCGGCTTCCGGGCCGGCCACATCCACGGCGCGACCGACGAGTGGGGCCACCATGCCGTGCGGGATGTGGTGCACCATTACGACTACCACGCAACGCTGCTGCGCCTGTTCGGCCTGGATTCCAATGGGCTGGTTTTCAAGCGCAGCGGTCGTGAACAAAGCCTCACTGACGGCCAGCCGGCCCGGGTGGTGGAGGAGATTTTGGCATGAACGATCTTGGCGATTCCTTCGACCGTCGGCGATTCCTCGCGCGCAACGCGATGGGCATCGGCGGACTCGCGTTATCTTGGCTGCTTCAGCGAGACCGGCTTCGGGCGACCCCGAAGGCGGTGCCGCGTGCCCGGCGCTCGTTCGACCTCGCGCCGAAACGGCCGCACCACACGCCCCGGGCGCAGGCGATGATTTCGCTCTTCATGCACGGCGGGCCGAGCCACATGGATCTCACCGACCCCAAGCCGGAACTGACCCGGCTCGACGGCACGGATTACAGCGACGATGTGCATTACAGCTTCGCCAACGAGGCCAGCCGCAAGCTGTTTGGCAGCCCGTGGAAATTCAAAAAGCACGGCCAGTGCGGCATGGATTTGAGCGAACTGCTGCCGCACACGGCCGCGATTGCCGATGACCTCTGTATGATCCGAAGCATGCACACCGGGCACAACGGCCACGAGGTGTCCATCCGCTACATGAACGCCGGTGTTCCCGGCGTGACCGGCCGGCCGAGCCTCGGCGCCTGGCTGACCTACGGGCTGGGCAGCGGCAGCGACGAGCTGCCGGCCTACATGGTGCTCGCCGACCCGGGCGGACACCCGGTGGACGGCGTGCACAACTGGAGCAACGGCTTCCTGCCCAGCCTGTTCCAGGGCACCGTGCTGCGGGCGAAGGAGCCGCGCATCTTCAACCTCGACGCGCCGGCGCACCTCCAGGGTGAGGCCCAGCGCAATTACCTCGATTTCCTCGGGCAGCTCAACAGCGGCCACCTCGGGCGGCGGCCCGGCGAGCATTCGCTCGAGGCGCGCATCGCCAGCTACGAACTGGCGGCCCGCATGCAGACGGCGGCCAAGGAGGCGCTCGACATCGGCCGCGAAAGCGAGGCGACAAAAAAACTTTACGGCATCGACCAAAAGGAGACCCGCGAATACGGCACGCGCTGCCTGATCGCCCGGCGCTTGGTCGAGCGCGGCGTGCGCTTTGTGCAGTTGTTCCTCAACGGCCAGCCGTGGGACAACCACGAAAACCTCCACAACGCCCTTCCCGGCGTCTGCCGCCGCACTGACCAGCCGGCCGCCGCGCTGGTGACCGACCTCAAGCAGCGCGGGTTGCTCGACTCGACGGTGGTGCATTGGGGCGGCGAGATCGGGCGTCTGCCGGTGGTGCAGTCCCGCTCCCGGCCGGGGCGCGACCACAACGGCCAGGGCTTCAGCACCTGGCTGGCCGGCGGCGGCTTCCGGCCCGGCACAGTTTACGGTGAGACGGACGAGGTCGGCCACCGGGCCGTGGTCAACAAGGTCACGGCCAACGACTATCAAGCCACCCTGCTGCACCTGTTCGGCCTCGACCACAACGGGCTGGTTTACCACCAGGGCGCCCGCCGGCAAAAGCTCACCAACGACCGGCAAGCCCGTGTGGTTGCTGATATTTTGGCCTAGCCTTGGCCAAGCGCGCGGGCGTAGGCGGCCGTGAGCTGCTCGACCGATTTTTCCCAGTTCAGCTCCGAGCGGAACCTCGCTTGGCCAAGCTGGCCCATCCGCTCGCGGGAAGCCGGGTCGTCGAGCAAATCCGCGATCGCGTGCCCAAGCGCTTGGGCAGAGTTTTCGCCCACGTAACGCGCGGCGTCACCGGCGGAGAAGCGGCCCTCCTTCAGGTCGAACATCACCTGCGGCTTGGCGAAGGTCATGTACTCGAGCACTTTGTTCATCGTGCAGTGGTCGTTGTACGGGTTGATCGGATCACTCGACACGCCGAGGTCCATCGTCCGCAGGCCCGTGAACAAAAACTCGTTGGACACCCGGCCGGGCAGGTCGACAAATTCGCCCAGGCCAAGCTCATCGCGGAGCGCGACCAAGTTGTCGTGTTCCGGGCCGGAGCCCATCAGCAAAAACTGGATGTCGTCCCGACCCTGTTCCCGCACCAAATAGTCCGCCGCCTCGATGATGTAGCGCACGCCGTCGGCGTTGCCCATCACGCCGACGTAGCCGACGAGATGTTTGCGTCCCTTTTTTAGCGAGGCATCCGGCTCGACGCTCGTGTCGGCGATCTTCGGCGCGGTGCGAACGACGAACACATCGTCCGGCGCTTGGCCGCCGCGGCCGATGGCGATGTCGCGCACCGACTCGTTCGTGGCGATCACCACGTCGGCGAAAAAGTGCGTGATCCATTCCGCCGCGCGCACGGCCCAGTACAGCAACCCGCGCCGGCCGAACTTCGCCTCGAACATCTCCGGGCAGACGTCGTGCACGTCGTAAATGATCCGCTTGCCAGCGAGCTTGTACGGCGCGGCGACAAGGAACAGCAGATCGGGCGGGTTGCAGAGATGGACGACGTCAAAGCGATGCCGCCGCCAAGCCTTCCACAGCAGCCGGAACTCCCCCCACAGCGCCGAGCTGTATTCGCGCAAAAAACCGCCGACCGCGCCGGCCTCCTCGCTGATCCAATGCCGGTAAACCTGAATGCCGTCGATGACTTCCTCCGGCTCGGTGAACCCGCGCATTTGCGGGCAGATGACGACTACCTCATAGCCGGCGTCGCGCAGTGCGCACGATTCCTGCCAGACGCGGCGGTCAAGCGGCACCGGAAGGTTCTCGACGATAATGCAGACGCAGGGCTTCTGTTCGCTCACCAGCAAAATCCTTCGTAACGGGCCGGCAGGGCGCGCAGCTCCGGCCAGCCGTTGACGTCGAGCAGTGTGTGATCGGCCGTGATCAGTGGCCGAAGCGCCTCGAGGTCCACGCACGTTTGCGCCGCGATCACGAGGCCCGCCTGGCCAAGCGCGGTGGCGAGGTCATCGGTCAGCAGCGAGGCCAAGTGCGGCATTTTTTCGTCGATCACCCGTTTGTTGGTGCCGATGAGCTTGGCCAGGTTCAGTTGCGGATCGTAAATGCTCAGCTCGAATCCGCGCCCGATCAGGTGTTGCGCGACCTCGACCATCGGGCTTTCGCGCAGGTCGTCCGTGTCGCTTTTGAACGACAGCCCGAGCAGCGTCACCCTGCCCTTGGCCAAGCGCTTGGTTTGCTCGATGAGCTTGGCCAAGTGCGCCTCGTTGCTGGGCAGCAGACTGTCAAGCAACGGCAACTCCACGCCGCCGCGCCGGCCTTCATGCGCCAACGCGCGGACGTCTTTCGGCAGGCAGGAGCCGCCGAACGGGTTGCCGGGGCGCAGGTAGTACGGCGATAAATTGAGGCGCGTATCTTGGCAGAGCAACCGCATCACCGACCGCGAATCGACGCCAAGACTTTTGCCAATGCGGCCGATTTCGTTGGCAAAGGTCACCTTCGTCGCGTGAAACGCGTTGCAGGCGTACTTGACCATCTCGGCGCTGGGCCAGTTTTCCGACGGGGCATCCGCGCCGAAAAGCGGCCCCAACTCTGCGGGGAACGCCGAGCCGTCGCGCGTGCCGACGACGGCCAGCGACGGGTTGTCGAAGTCGGCCACCGCAGTGCCTTCGCGCAAAAATTCCGGGTAAAAAAACAGGCGCAGTTTCCCCGACTCGAGCAGGTCAGTGAGCAGCTCGTCGGCGATTTTTTGGGTGCTGCCGGGGAGCATCGTGCTGCGCAGGACGAGGTCGTGCGACTTGCCGGAGGCACGGACCGCGTCGGCGATCTGCCCGATGACCTGCCGGACGTATTGCAGGTTGAGCTCGCCGCTTTCGGCCGACGGCGTGCCGACGCAGACGAGCGACACACCGGTCGCGGAGACGGCGTCGTCGTGATTTTGCGTGGCAGAGAGCAGGCCGTTTTTCGCCGCCGCGGCGAGCAGATCGCCCAGCCCCGGCTCGACGATGGGCGACACGCCGGCGGCGAGGGACTCGACTTTTTCGGCCTGCACATCGACACCGACGACGGGGTGCCCCTCCTTGGTGAGACACCCGGCGGTGACCGCGCCAACATAGCCAAGACCGAAAATGGAAACCTTCATTTCAGGCGCGGCAGACTAGGTTTCACCCGCGCGGAACGCAAGGCCAAGACCTTGGTTGTTAAAAAAGGGGTATCTTTCCCTCGCGTTTGCGGTGGATGTTTCCG
>JACNJE010000151.1:0-3826 GCA_014382705.1 Verrucomicrobiota bacterium
AATCCGAGGGTTTTTCCAGGATAAAAACCTAGCGTATATTACATCCTGACGGGAAATTGTGTCTACTTACTTACGCACTCCTTAGTAAGAGAAGATGGGATACCTGTTGTCTGGGGGCTGGATTATGCAGCCGAGCCTATCCTTCCGCCAAAATGGTTACATGGCGTGTCTCGGGTGTCAGTTGGCTTTAGTCAGCACAATCTGGCTGTGGCTCCAACCCGGTCATTGCGGATTCTAAACGATGGCGAACCTCGGGAAATCAAGGAATTTGCATTTGATATATCCCCCGGTTCCGAGAGCGAATCACATCAAAAAGTAAGGTTTGAGGTTGGTTTTGATAATGCGAAACTATTCGAGGTAGCTCCAACGATTGATGCAGAAGGCACCTTATCGTTCAAGACGAAAAAAAGCGCTGGCCAATCGGAAATCACAGTTGTTGCTGTTGATGATGGAGAAGAGATTAATAGCAAGAATCGAAGTCAGCCCAGAACCGTGACTCTATTTGTGGTGCAGGATGAATCAGATCCTTCGGCAATTTCTGATGATTACGAGGTTTGGCAGGATCATGTTTTGCATATTCGTGTCGCTGAAGGAGTATTAATGAATGATCTGAGCATTAATCCATCCACGATGGTTGCGACGATCGTAGAAGAACCAAGGCATGGTGCTCTCGAGTTTCAAAAACACGGCGGGTTTTGTTACAATCCAGATCGTGGATTCTTGGGGCTAGATCGCTTTGTCTATCGCTTTAACGATTCAGTTGGACAAAGCAATGTCTCAACAGTTACTGTGCATGTATTGAAACCTAGGCCAATTTCTCCTGTTAAATTGGAACTGCTCGGAACTTATGCATCAGGGGATAAAGTGACCATGAACCTCCGCTTCAGAGTGGGTAGTGAGTATGTCTACTATTTTGACACCAGTAGTGATTTAAATAAACAGTGGGACTTGGGGAGAATTCCTAACGTTGGCTCTTGGCGTGCCATCTTTCATCAAAGTAATTTCAGGGGTGACAATCCAGGGGATTCCCAACGATATCTTCGCATCAGGATGGAGTACAACCGAGGAGATTGTCGATCCGATTAATTATTATTGGATTACAAATAAAAAATTCGCTTTTGTGGCTTGTTTTTCGACTTTGCATAAAGCGCCACTGCCGGCCAAGTTCCGCATCGAAATTGACGGCGTGCCGTTCCGCAACCTGAGCTACCGCCAATGCAGCGTCCTCGAGCGCTTGGCCAAGCGTTTGATTTTGGGTTGGCTCGATTGAATGGGGCGGATACATTCCCCGTCCAGTCAGATGATGAATCCGATTCCATCGATTTGCGTGCTGTTTGCGGGACGAATCCGTTCCGGTTTTATAGCAGCGTTAATTGTCACCGCTTGGCCAAGCGGCTTGCTGGCGGGGGAGATTGACTTTGCCCGCGACATCCGGCCGTTGCTCAGTGACAACTGCTTTGCCTGCCACGGGCCGGATGCCAAGCAGCGCAAGGCCGATCTGCGGCTCGACACGCGCGACGGGGCATTGGCTGATCTCGGCGGCACCTCGGCGGTCGTCCCCGGCAAGCCAAGCGAGAGCGAACTGGTTCGGCGCGTCTTGACGGACGATGAGGACGACCTCATGCCGCCGCCTGACTCGGGCAAGCAACTCGATGACGCCCAGAAGGCGCTGCTGCAACAATGGATCGGCGAGGGCGCGGAGTACGACCTGCACTGGGCCTACAAGCCGGTCACTCGTCCCGAGCCACCCAAGGTCTATCACGATTCGTTCATCCGTAATGACATCGACCGATTTGTTCTTGCGGCCATGCGGACCCGGGGCTTTGAGCCGGCGCGCGAGGCGGACCGCCGCACGCTGATCCGCCGGTTGTCGTTCGACCTCACCGGGCTGCCGCCGACGTGGGAGCAGATGCAGGCGTTCGCCGCGGACCGGTCGCCGCGCGCCGTCGAGAAGCGGGTCGACCAACTGCTGGCCAGCCCGCACTACGGCGAGCGCATGGCGGTGTTCTGGCTCGACCTCGTGCGCTACGCCGACACGATGGGCTACCACTCCGACAATCTGCAGACCAAGCCGCTCTACCGCGAATATGTCATCAACGCCTTCAACGACAACCTGCCGTTCGACCGGTTCACGCGCGAGCAGATCGCCGGCGACCTGATGCCCGGCGCGACCCGCCGCCAGCGCATTGCCTCCGGCTACAACCGGCTGAACATGACCACGCGCGAGGGGGGGTCGCAGCCCAAGGAGTACATCGCGATTTATCTCGGCGATCGCGTGCGCAACGTCTCGGCAGTCTGGATGGCCACCACGCTCGGCTGCACGGAGTGTCACGATCACAAGTTCGACCCGTTCACCTCGAAGGATTTTTACAGCCTCGGCGCGTTCTTTGCCGACCTGAAGGAGACGCCGGTCGGCCCGCAGAAGTACACGCCGCTGCCGACCGCCGCGCAGCAGGCCGAGGTGGATGAATTGAAGAAACAAATCCCCGCGCTCGAGACGGCGCTGAACACGCAGACCGCCGCGCTCGACGCCGACTTGGCCAAGTGGGAGGCGTCGCAGGTGCAATGGACCGCCCTCGAGCCAAGCGCCGCAGTCGCCGCCAACGGCACCGCGCTGGCGATTCGCGACGACCAATCCGTTCTCGCCTCCGGGAATCTGCCGGACATCGACTCGTACACCGTGACGTTCAAGGCCGTTCCCGCCGGCACGCGGGCGTTCCGGATCGAGGCACTCCCCGACGATTCGCTGCCGAAGAAAGGCCCGGGCCGCGCCGGCAACGGCAACTTCGTGATCACGGAGGTGCTCGTGTACGCCGGCGGGAAGGCGGTTCCGCTGCAGAACGCCACGGCGTCGTTCGAGCAGACATTGGCCAACGAAAACAATCCGTACAAAAAATGGAGCGCCGCCAGCGCCATCGACGGCGACGCCCGGGGTGCGTCGTTCGGCTGGGCTGTGCTGCCCAAGGTGGGCGTCGCGCAGCGGCTCGTGTTCGAGGCTGCCGAGGCCGTCGAGACGGCGGGGGAGTTGACCTTCAAATTGACACAGGCGCACGGCACGCAGCACACGCTTGGGCGGTTCCGGATTTCCGCCACGGCACACCCCGGCCCGGTGACTGCCGACTCGGCGTCGCCGCCGAAAAACATCGGCGACATCCTCGCCGTCCCCTTGGCCAAGCGGAGTGACGAACAGCAGAAAACGCTCGCCGCGCATTTCCGTTCCTTCGCGCCAGAGTTGGCTGCCAAGCGCAGGGAACTCGCCGAGTTGAAGGCGCGGGTCAAGCAACTCGAACAGGCGTTCCCGACCTCGCTCATCTCCGTGCGCTTGGCCAAGCCGCGCACGGTGCGCGTCCTGCCGCGCGGCAATTGGCAGGACGACTCCGGCCCGGAGGTGCAGCCGGACATTCCCGCCCGCCTGAACCTCTCGCGCGGCGGCGAGCGCGCCTCTCGCAGCGACCTGGCCGACTGGGTGGTTTCAAAAGAAAACCCGCTCACCGCGCGCGTGATGGTCAACCGGCTTTGGGCGTTGTGCTTTGGGCGCGGCTTGGCCACGCCGCTGGACGACTTCGGCGCACAGGGCACGCCGCCGACGCACCCGGAACTGCTCGACTGGCTCGCGGCCGATTTCATGGACCACGGCTGGGACATCAAGCGCACGATGAAACTGCTCGTCACCAGCGGGGCGTATCGGCAGTCCTCCATTGCCGACGCCGAAACCTTGGCCGCCGATCCGCAAAACAAGTGGCTCGCGCGGCAGGGCCGTTGGCGGCTCGACGCCGAGATGGTGCGCGACAACGCGCTCGCCGTTAGCGGGCTGCTCGTGAAGACC
>JACNJE010000151.1:3836-10455 GCA_014382705.1 Verrucomicrobiota bacterium
GAGGCCCCCGGGCGGGAGCACCCGCGCCGGCTCGCCACGGCGCCCCCCCGGGGGGGAGACGGGGCGCCCCCCATTCGCGGCGCCGGACACTGCGCGCGCCGCTCCGAAACACACGGGGCTCGCGCGGCGGGGCGGTGGGCGCCTCGCGCGGGGGGGGGGCGGGGCAGCGCCCCCGGCGGTGGGGGGCCTGGGGGCCAAGCCGATCGGCGGGGGCAGCGTCAAGCCGTACCAGCCAGCCGGCTACTGGAAACACCTCAACTTCCCCAAGCGCAAATGGAGCCACGACAGCGGGGCCAGCCAATACCGGCGGGGGCTGTACACCTTCTGGTGCCGCACATTCCTGCACCCGAGCCTGCTGGCGTTTGACGCGCCGACCCGCGAGGGCTGCGTCGCCGAGCGCACGCGGTCGAACATCCCGCAGCAGGCGCTCGTGCTGCTCAACGACCCGACGTACGTCGAGGCGGCGCGGGTGTTCGCCGAAAGCATTGTGCGGCACGGCGGCGGCACGGACGCGGAGCGGCTGGCCTGGGCGTTCGAGCGTGCGCTCACCCGCAGGCCGAGCGCGGCCGAGCGCGACATTTTGCTGCGCTTGGCCAAGGAGCGTGCCGGGTATTTCGCCGCGAACTCCGGGGAGGCCGGGGCGGTTGCTGCCGATGGAGAATGGCCCGCCGACCCGGAGCTCAAGCCGGAGCAGGTGGCCGCCTGGGCTGCGGTAGCCCGGACGATTTTGAACCTGTACGAAACCACATCTCGTTTTTGATCTCTGCAACATGAACACGGAACAATTCCTCACCCGGCTCAATCGCCGCTCGTTCTTGAACAACGTTTCGCTGGGCGTCGGCTCGCTCGCGCTGACCTCGATGCTCGGCCCGGCCGGATTGGCCAAGCCGGCCCGGCGTTCGCCGCTCGGCGTAATCGATCCGCTGCACTTCGCGCCGAGGGCCAAGCGGGTGATCCACCTCTGCATGGCTGGCGGGCCGTCGCACCTCGAGACGCTCGACCACAAGCCGAAGCTCGCCGAGATGGACGGCAAACCGATGCCCAAGTCGGTCACCGACGGCCAGCCGATCGCGCAGTTGCAGGGCAACAAGCAATTGAAATGCCTCGGGCCGCAACACCCGTTCAAGACCTTTGGCCAGTCCGGCCAGTCGATCTCCAGCGCACTGCCGCACATCGGCGGGATCGGGGACGAGATCTGCATCATCCGCTCGATGGTCACGCAGCAGATCAACCACGACCCGGCACACACGTTCATGAACACCGGCGCATTGGTCGCCGGCCGGCCCAGCATGGGCTCGTGGGTCACCTACGGGTTGGGCAGCGAGGGCAGCGACCTGCCGGGGTTCGTTGTGCTGACCTCCGTGGGCGGCGCGCAGGATCAACCGATCGCCTCGCGGCAGTGGCACAGCGGCTTCCTGCCGAGCCGGTTTCAGGGCGTGCACTTTCACTCGACCGGCGACCCGGTGCTGTACATCAGCAGCCCCAAGGGCGTGGACGCAAAAGGGCAGGGCGCGGTCATCGACGCCGTCAACTCGATCAACCGGCTGCGGAACAGGACCGTGGCTGACCCGGAGATCGACACGCGCATCAGCCAGTACGAGATGGCGTTTCGCATGCAGGCCAGCGTGCCGGAATTGATCGACACCTCAAGCGAGCCGCAGCACGTGTTCGACCTGTACGGGGCCAAGCCGGGCGACGGCTCGTTTGCGAGCAATTGCCTGTTGGCCCGGCGCCTGGCCGAGCGCGGCACGCGGTTCATCCAGCTTTATCACCGGGGCTGGGATCACCACGGCGGCGTGAAGAACGGCGTGCTCACCACGGCCAGGCACGTGGACAAGGCCTCCGCGGCGCTGATCCGAGACCTGAAGGATCGCGGGATGCTTGACGACACGCTGGTGATCTGGGGCGGTGAGTTCGGCCGCACGCCGATGGCGCAAGGCTCCGGCCGTGACCACCACATGAAGGGATTTTCATTCTGGCTCGCGGGCGGCGGCATCCGGGGCGGCATCAGCCACGGCAACACCGACGACCTCGGCTATCATTCAGTCGAGGATGTTGTCACCGTGCACGACTTTCACGCCACGATGCTGCGTCTACTGGGCGTCGATCACGAAAAATTCACCTTCAAGTTCCAAGGCTTGGACTTCCGCCTCAGCGGCGTCGAGGAGGCCCACGTGCTCAACAACCTGATCACGTAACAGCAGAGGCAGAGGGGTCAGTCCGATAATTGAAGAATTGAACGGGGCTCGTCTGTCGTGCTCCCTCATCCGGCCTGCGGCCACCTTCTCCCCCGGTGGGGGAGAAGGAATATCCAAGTGCGCTGTTGTGTCGCGTGAACGCCTTGGAGTGCGGCGCTGCGCGCCGCTTTGGCGAAGCCGAACGCAGAGGCTCGATGCCCAACAATCGGTGTCGCCGCTTCGCTCTGCCACCGCACTCCATGACGCTGTAATGATTTTGACACCCCTCTTTTTTCTTCGCGGCTTCGCGTGAGTTTGCCGTCACCGCTTGGGCAGGCGGGCGGCGGCTTGTTTGACGTTCCAGCCGGTTTGCTCGAGGGCACCGGCAGCATCGGCGTCGGTGGCGTTCGTCAGTTGGCGGACGATGCGCACGGCCCGGTCGCGCAGCTTGGTGTTGCCGGGGTCGAGGTCGATCATCAGGTTGCCGATGACCTTGCCGCTCTTGGCCATCGCCAGCGTGGTGATCATGTTCAGGATCAACTTGGTGGCGGTGCCGCTCTTGAGCCGGGTGGAGCCGGTGAGCAACTCGGGGCCGATGTCCGGCTTGATGATGACACCCGGCCGGTTGTCGCGGGGGATTTTCAGCATCGGGTTGAAGCAGAGCAGCGCGGTTTTCGCGTCGCGCCGGTTGGCCTCCCAGATGCCGCCCCAGACGAACGGCGTCCGGCCGCTGGCGGCGATGCCGATGAAGACGTCCTTTTTTCCCACTCCGCGAAACCGCACCGCCTCGGCGCCGGCTTCGGCGTCGTCCTCGGCGCCCTCGATGGAGAGGTGCAGCGCCGGTTGGCCGCCGGCGATGATGCCCTGCACCTGCTCGGGGTCGGCGCGGAAGGTGGGCGGGCATTCGCTGGCATCGAGCACGCCGAGGCGGCCGCTTGTACCGGCGCCGCTATAAAAGAGCCGGCCCCCGTTCTGGAACGCGTCGCGCACCCAGCCGATCACACGAACAATTTTGGTTTTTTCGCGGGCGATGGCGGCGGGCAGTTTGCGGTCTTCGTCGAGGAATAGATCGACGGCTAGGCCAAGCGGCATGCGGTCGAGCTGCATCGAGCGGGGGTGGCGCTGCTCGGTCGGTGCTTGGTCAAGCTGCGCGAGGCTGGGCACGGGAATGGCTGGGTGCTTGGCCTCGGCGGTGGCGCTTGGCTTGCCGGGCGGGCGCTTGGCCAAGCGGCGGGCAAGGTGGAGTGCGCCGGTGACGCTTTCGTTTTTCAGCGGGGCGACCTGCGATCCGGGCCGCTGGGCGCGGATGGCCTTGGCGACCTTGGCCGCGAACCGGGGCTGCTTGAGCAGCACGCTGCCGGCGAGCAAAAAACGAACAGGCGCGGTATTGCCGGCGAGTTTCCGGGCGCAGGCGCAGGCGTCCTTGGCCAAGGTGTCGGCCGCGCCGTCAAGGATGTCGCGGGCGATCTTGTCGCGCTTGGCCCATGCGGCGAACACCTCCTCGGCCAAGCCGGCGACTTCGGCTTTTTCGGCATGGGCGACCCAGTCGATGAGTTGCTCGGGGGTGTTGAGTTGCACCCGGCGCAGCAGCCGTTGGCCAAGCGCGGACCATGTGCCGTCGCGGTCGAGGTAAAACACGCAGGCCTTGAGGGCGCGCAGGCTGATTTCGTAGCCGCTGCTTTTGTCGCCGAGGATGTGGCCCCAGCCGCCGATCTTGGCGGTGGCACCGTCGGGCGCTTGGCCGAAGCAGCAGGAGCCGGTGCCGCTGAGGACGAGCACGCGGGTGGCCGGCTCGCGCTGGGTGTCGGCGGCGAGGGCGGTCTCGAGGTCATGAGTGGCGTGGATGGCGGCGCTTGGCCAGGCGCGGGCGGCGGCGCGGCAGAGACGCCGTTTATCGGCGGGAGTGCGGGCACCGGCCATGCCGATGGCGACGGCGCTTGGCTTGGGGAATTGCTTGGCGATCTTCCGGAGGTGCCTTGCCAATTGCGTGTCGTCGAGCAGCCGGAGGTTGGCCGGGCCGAACTCGGCGCGGGTGACTTCGCCGTCAGTCTCGTGCAGTGCGACGGTGTGGGTGGCGCCGCACTCGATGCCAAGCAATCCGGCCATGGTTCAGTCCTCGAGCAAGTTGGCCGGGGCGACCTCGAGTTTCGCGGCGATGTCTTCCGGGATGGTGCAGGCTTTCATCGAGCGGCGATCGGTGAATGAGACGCAGACGACGGTCATCTCGCCGGTGGCGGCGAGTTCGGGCGTGTCGCCGTTGAGTTTGCGGATCCGGAATTGATAGGTGATCGACTTCGAGCGCAGCCGGGCGACGAGCAGGTGAATCTCGATCTCGTCCTCGAAGCGCAGCGGCTTTTTGAAGTCGAACCCGACGTGGACGCGCGGCCAGCCGACGCGCGGGCCGTCCGGGGCGGCGACAATCGAGTAGCCGATCGAACGGAAAAAACGGTGCTCGGCCGCCTCGAGGTATTTGGCGTAGTTGGAGAAATGCACGATGCCGGCCATGTCGGTCTCGGAAAACTCGACGGTGCGGACGAATTTGAACTCACAAGCCACGGCCGGAATGTAGAGCGGCCCGGGGGCGAAGACGACCCGTTTTTATTTGCCGAGCAGCCCGCGCAGATAGGCGAACACGAGGTCCGGCAACTCGTCGCTGTAGCCGCCCTCCATCGCGCTGGCCACCGGCATGCCGAGTCCGGCGACTGTTTTGCCGAACCAGCGAAAGTCGTCCGCGCTGAGTTTCTGGTTGCAGAGCGGGTCGCCGGCGTAGGCGTCGAACCCGGCGGAGACGATGACCAGCTCGGGGCCGTATGCCTTGAGTTCGGCGAACGCGCGCTCCGCGATTTTGCGGTAATCCTCGCGCGGCAGGTTGGGCCGGGCGATGTAGTTGTGGCAGTTGTCGAACGACTTCGTGCCGGTGCCGGGGTAGGCGGGGTGTTGGTGGATGGAGAAAAACGCGACGCCGTTTTGCCGCGCCAAGATGTCCTCGGTGCCGTTGCCGTGGTGCACGTCGAAGTCGAACACGGCAACTTTTTTTGCGCCGGCCGCCTTGGCCTCGAGCGCGGCGATGGCAACCGAGCCGAGGTAGCAGAACCCCATCGCGCGTTCCCTCGTCGCGTGGTGCCCCGGCGGGCGCAGCAGGCTGAAGTTCGGCGTGCCGGCCTTGGCCAGCTCGACCGCCTTGAGCGCGCCGCCGGCGCTGTGCAGGGCGTGGTCGCGAATGCCGTCGTGGTAGGCGGTGTCGCCGTCGAAGTCATGCGGCTCGGCCAGGCGCTGAAAGTGGTTGGCCGAGTGGGCGCGCCGCACCTTGGCCTCGGGTGCCGGTTCCGGCTTGAGCCAGTCGAGCTTCAGCTCGGT
This sequence comes from Verrucomicrobiota bacterium, assembly GCA_014382705.1. Classification (GTDB taxonomy): domain Bacteria; phylum Verrucomicrobiota; class Verrucomicrobiia; order Limisphaerales; family UBA1096; genus UBA1096. The sequence goes on from JACNJE010000151.1 coordinate 9,371, forward strand.
CTGTGCCTTGAGCTTTTTGACCGAACCGGTGACGCGAAACGGCCGCTCCGGATGCCCCGGCGAGTGATAGGTGGTGCAGCGTTCGTCCGTGATGATGGTCATGTTGCCGGGGCAGGAAAATAGCGCTTGGCCAAGCGGTTGAAAAGCATTGGCCCGCCATTTTCCGTTTGCGCCGCTTGGCCAAGCGGGGCACTCTTTGGCCTTCCAATGATGACGACGTTTCTCATCCTTGGCCCCTTCGTGTTTGTGTGGGCGGTGGCGGCGCTGTTTTACGCGCTGGGCCGGCGGCGTGCCCGCCAGACGCGGCTCGACGAGATCACTTTTGCGCGCAGTGTCCGGCAGCGGCTGGTGCCGTCGGTCTTCAGCCGTCCGCGCACCTGGCTGGCGGTGCGCTCGCGCAACCCGGAGGATGTCGCCCGCTCGATGGGCCTGGGCGACCTGCGCCCGTGCGCCTGCGCCGAGGCGCTGGCCGAGACCGATGCCGGGCGGCTGTTTGTCTCCCCGCCGGTCAACGGCTGGGTGATGATCCTGGGGGGGGCGTTGCCGGATCCATCGGAGGACATCGATGTTTGCTACCGGTTCTTGGCGGACATGAGCGGGCGGCTGGGCCATGTGCAGTATTTTCACGGGAACCCGGCGCTGGGCCACCATGCCTGGGCCAAGCTGATCGAGCGGAAGGTCGCCCGCGCCTACGCGTGGACCGGCGAGACGGCCTGGAACGAGGGCAAGCCGACGCTCGCCGAGGAGAAGACCGGCATGTGCTGTTTTGATTATCTCGCTGCCGGCGACGACGATTCGTATCAGCAGTGGGAGACGGTCGGCGCGAATGTGGATCGGCTGCCGGTGCTGGCCTCGATCTGGAGTGTGGACCCGGTGGTGTTTGAGGATCCGGCGATGCGGATGAAACCGGGCTGGGCCGGCCGTCTGCCGGTGCGCCGTTCTGAGATGAATTGACCTCTCGCCTGGCCAAGCGTTCCCGATGACGCCCGACGAATGCCCGAACTGCGGCGCCGATCCCCCGGCCAAGGCGCGCGCCTGCCCGGAGTGCGGCGCCTGCCCGGACACCGGCTGGGCCGACGAGGCGC
>JACNJE010000142.1:0-7256 GCA_014382705.1 Verrucomicrobiota bacterium
CGTCGTGCTCTTTCACGCCGCAAATCATATCAAGGTATAAATCTAATGTCTACTAACTTACGCACTCCTTAGTAAGTTCCTTGATGGATTAGATCTCGAGTCGGAGCTGAATATCATAACTGCAGACTTTAATGAGAGAAAAAGAACTTTCTTCTCGGGGAACTTTAAGCAATTGGCCACTGCAGGGTTGGATGAAAGTGAAAAGTTGATTGTGATGGATGTTGTTTTGAGAATGATTAGCGCCGACGATCGGGTTGATGAAAATGAGGCGAAATTTCTACGTGCCCTAAAAAAACGACTAGATTTATCCGATGAACTTATTCGACAAAGGTTTGGTGAGGTCAGGGAATTAGGTATCATAAAGGATCAGCAGTATGAAACTGTTCCGATTGAAGACTTGATCAGTAGTTTTTCGGTGATGGATGTCCCCGATTTAAAAATAAGCACTGAGTAACTCTACGTATAATAAAGTTTAGAATATGGCATTGGTAAAATGTAGAGAGTGTAGTGGGAAGGTATCTGACCAAGCACGATCCTGCCCTCACTGCGGAATTACCAGTCCGGGTATGGATGTGCCCAATAGTGAGCGTCCAATCAGCCGAGCAAGAGTAAGACATCGATCTTGATGTATACGAAATTATCGATTAAGAGGGTGACGATTTCTACATCGTTCTTCTAGCTAATGATGATGGGAGTGATCACTTCCTTAAATCCATAAGGTCGGCAAAATAAGCACATTCTTCCGAAAAACATCCGTTTTCTGGCACTCCTTCAGAGTGCAATTCTTATCTGTGTCCAAACTGGTGGTGTCGCTCTAAGCTCAACCACCGGCTAATGGCTGCCACGCCTCCAGCGTGGGGTCAGGGTGAATTGACATTTGCAACGGTTCCTAGGGTTGCATTAAGAAAGATTGACTCAGCCGTGTGTTCAATTTAACAGGGCTTATGCAGATCGAGAGCCTGAAGGTGTTTTGTGACCTGGCTGAGAGCCGGAGTTTCACCAGCGCGGCCCGGGTCAACCAGGTCACGCAGTCGGCGGTGAGCCAGCAGGTCAACTCGCTCGAGCGGCATTTCGACACGCTGCTGATCGAGCGCAGCAAGAAACTGTTCCGCCTGACCCGGGAGGGGCAGTTGCTCTACGACCACAGCAAGGAGATCATCAACTCCTTCGACACGCTGACGAGCCGGATGCAGTCGCTGCAAAACGTGGTGTCGGGCAACATCCGCATCTCGACCATCTACTCTCTCGGGCTGCACACGCTGCCGCCGTTCCTGAAAAAATTCCTGAAAAAGTTCCCGACCGTGAACGTGCACGTCGAGTACAGCCACGCCGACAAGATCCTCGACGACGTGCTGGGCAACGTGGTCGACCTTGGCCTCCTGGCCTACCCCGGCAAAAACAGCAAGTTGAACATCATCCCGCTGATGGAGGAGTCGCTGGTGCTGGTCTGCGAGCCGAGACATCCGTTGGCCAAGCGCGGGCAAATCAGGCTCGCCGACATCGCGGGCGAAAATCTGGTTGGCTTCCACATCGACATCCCGACGCGGCGGGGGATCGACCGCGTGCTGCGGGAAAAGAAAATCGCCGTCAACCCGGTGACGGAGTTCGACAACATCGAGACCGTCAAGCGGGCGGTGGAGATCGGCACCGGCGTGGCGATCGTGCCGGAGGTCACTGTGGCGCCGGAGGTCAAGCTGGGCAGCCTGGCCAGCGTGAAATTCAGCGACGTGCAGCTCGCCCGCCCGGTGGCGGTGGTGCACAAGAAAAGCAAGGCCCTCTCCCCGGCGCTGGAGAATTTCCTGACCGTCCTGACTGGCGAGTAGCCGTCCCAAGCCGCTTGGCCAAGCGGGGCGGCCATCCCGCTGGGGTCTCTTGATTTGGGCCTCTTTTTTCGCAACTTTTGCCGAAAACCGCTGTTTATCCGTTCACTTGTTGCCCACGGAATGGCACTGACATCGATTAAACAGATTCTGGCTGAAGCCGATTTGGCCACTCCCGTTGAGTTTTCGGACCTGACGAAGGAGTGGCGTGTCGCCGCTGATAACGGCTCCGAAGAGCCGTTGCTGAAGTTTTTTGCCCGCGAAAAAGGGCTGACGGAGGAGGCGTTTCTCGAGCGCTTGGCCAAGGCGATGGAATTGCGGTTCGTCGACCTGAAGGACATCAGCCCGTCCGCTGAGGCGCGCAAACGGGTGACGACCAAGGTGGCGTTCCAACATTTCGTCCTGCCGATCCACGCCGAGAACGGCACTCTCGAGGTGGCCGTCAGCGATCCATTCGACTCGGCCATGATCAACGCCGTGCAGTTCAACGCCGGTGGCACGGTCACCCTCGCCTTGGCCCCGCGCGGCGAAATCGAGAAGGCGCTCAAGAAATATTACGGCGTCGGTGCCGAGACCCTCGAGGAGCTCGAGAACGACGACGAGGATTCGTTCGAGATTTTCTTCGACGAGGACAAGGAGATCACCGAGGGCGACCAGGACGCCAGCGTCATCAAGTTCGTCAACCAGATCATCTGGGAGGCGTTCAAGGATCGGGCCACGGACATTCACTTTGAGCCGGCGGAGGATGAGTTCCGCATCCGCTACCGCGTGGACGGCATCCTGCACCAGACGCCGATGCCGCCGCAGTTGAAACGGTACCAGGCCTCGCTCATCTCGCGTATCAAGGTCATGTCCGGCATGGACATCGCCGAGAAACGCCTGCCGCAGGACGGCCGCATCAACGTCCGCATCAAGGGCGAGGAACTCGACATCCGCGTTTCCACCGTGCCGACAGTCTACGGCGAGAGCGTGTCGTTACGGCTGCTGACCCGGGGCACCATTTTCCTGACCCTCGACCGGCTGGGCTTCGATCCCAAGGACGAGGTGATTCTGCGCGATTTGATCGTCAAGCCGCACGGGATTATTCTGGTCACCGGGCCGACCGGTTCGGGCAAGTCGACTTCGCTTTACGCCTTTCTCAGCACGATCAACTCCGTGCATCAGCGGATCATCACCATCGAGGAGCCGGTCGAGTACGAACTGAAGGGCATCAACCAAATCGCGGTGCGCTCCGACATCGGGCTGTCGTTCGCCACCGGCCTGCGGCACATCCTGCGGCAGGATCCGAACGTGGTGATGGTCGGGGAGATTCGGGACGGCGAGACGGCCGACATCGCCATCCGGGCGGCGTTGACCGGTCACTTGGTGTTCAGCACGCTGCACACAAACGACGCCCCGGGCGCGTTCACGCGGCTGGTGGACATGGGCATCGAGCCGTTCCTTGTGGCGTCGTCGGTGGAGGCGGTCATGGCCCAGCGGCTGGTGCGCACGATTTGCCCGAATTGCAAGGAGGAGCAGAAGATCGACCGCGACTACCTGCGGCAGATCAACTGTCCTGAGCACATCATCGAGACCGGCACATTTCATCACGGCGTCGGGTGCGAGGATTGCCGCAACCAGGGCTATCAGGGGCGCTTGGCCATTTACGAGATGCTGGTGATGAGCGAGGCCATCCGGCCGCTGATCCTCAAGCGCGAGGCGTCTTCCGTCATCGGACAGGCCGCGATCAACGAGGGGATGCGCACCCTGCGCGACGACGGGTGGCAAAAGGTGGTCGATGGCAAGACGACCATCGAGGAGATTTTGCGTGTGACCATGTCCGACGAGCATTTGAAAGACCAGTAACATGGCCGCGAAGAAACCCAACTGGAGCAGTTGCAACCTGCTGGAGCCGGCCGCCGAGGGGAGCCGGCTGTGGCAATTCTCCGTCTCGTCGAAAAAGGTGAAGCTCTCGGGCGACCTGCGCGTGGCCGAGGGCGACGATCCGCCGGCCAAGGCGGTGGGCAAGGATTGGAGCGACCTGCTCAGCCGCAAGCTGAACATCGCCACCCTGCCGCCGGAGAAGGTGTTTTTGCGCGTGGTCGAGATGCCGGCCTGCGAGCCGGAGGAGCTGCTGCCGATGGTCGAGTTCCAGATTGAGGAGTTGTCGCCGCTGCCGGTGGTGCAGACCGTCTGGTCGGCCGAGGCGGTGCCCGGCTCCACCGGGGAAGGGGGCAACCAGACGGTGCTGGTCACCATCGCCGAACGCAGCGTGGTGGAGGAGCGGCTCGAGGAACTGGAGGCTTCCAACTACCTCGCCGACCGGGTGGAGGTGCCGCTGTTGCGCGAGCTGGTGCCGAGCGAGCCAAAGGCCGACGGGGCGCACATTCAGCTCGTGCAGGGGGCCGATTCGGTTCTGGCGCTGGTGGTGTGGTGGTTTGACGGTCGGCTGCGCGACATCAACTCGTTCAATTTGCCGAACCACGAGGCCAGCCGCGAAGTTCTCGTTGAAAAAATCAACAGCGTCGCTTGGGCGGGCGAGGTCGCCGGCTGGATGCCGGGCGAGCCGGCCTGCCACTTGGCCAAGCGCGGCGACGTGGCGGCCGACTGGAAGACCGCCTTGGCCAACTGCTTCGGCGAGCGCATCCGCGAGGTCGAGCCGGCGAGCGAGGTCGACCTGGCCACGACGGCCGCGGAGTTCGCCGCCCGCGCGACGGCGCCCGGCCTGATGATCGAGGAGTACCGCACCCGCAACCGGCAGCGGTTCCTGGACGGCCTCTGGATGGAGGGGATCAAGGGTGTGGTGGCGTTGATGCTGCTGGGGCTGCTTGGGTTTTACGTTTACGGGAGCATGCTGCAGGGCACGCTGGAGGAGAAACAGCAATTGGTCACCGTCCGCTCGAACCTCTTCAACAAGGCGCTGCTGCTTAAGGCGAAGGTGGAGACTTTGGAGAAGCAAAAGGCGCTCAAGTACGCCGCGCTCGACTCGTGGGCCAAGGTGGCCACCGGGCTGCCCGGCGAGCTGAAATTCACTGAGTTGCGGTTCATGTCCAACCGTGCGGTGGATGGCCGGACCAGCCGTGAGTTGCGGATCACCGGCGCGGCGGATGCCGGCAAGGCGACGTTGGTTGATGATTATCAGCAGGCGTTGGCACGGATGGAGTCGGGCGAAGGCGACGCGCTTTTTACCGGCGTGCGGGCCGAGTCGATCCGGCAGGACTTGAAAAGAAACCAGACCTATTGGCAGTTGAAATGTGAGTTCGATGGCGAGTAAAGAGAGCATATTTGACAGGTTGAACCTGAGCAGCGGCGAGCGGCGGCTGGTCATGTTCGTGCTTGTGGTGCTGTTGTGCGCGCTCACGTGGATGGTGTGGGGGATGATTCCCGACCCGGGGGCGACCCGGCAGAAGATCGCCAAGGCCGACAAGGATCTGGCGCGGTTCGATGGGGAAATCAAAAACACCGATGAGTACAACCGCCGGGTCACTGAACTGGAGGGCATGGGCTCCGCCGTGGTGCCGATCGAGCAGGAGGTCAACATGCGCCGAACCATCAACAACCTGACGGCGGCCAACGGCGTGCGGGTGACCCGGCTCGGGCGCACGACCACCAAGACCAACGAGTTTTTTCAGGAATACACGATGCGCATCGATTTCTCCAGCAAGGAGAGCGACATCGTCAATTTCCTCTGGAAGCTCGGGGAGAGCGACTCGATGGTGCGCGTGAGCGACCTGCTGGTGAAGCCGGACAAGAATCGTTACCGGCTGGACGGTTGGATGAACCTGACCGCCAGCTACCAGAAAGACATCAAGGCGCCGAGGCCAACGCCCGCCGCCGAGGCCAAGCCGAAGCCGGAAGCGGCCAAGCCGGAAACCCAGCCCAAGCCGGCGGAGACGGCAGCCAAGCCGGAGCCGGCACCGGCCAAGCCGGAGACCAAGCCAAGCGGCACCAAGCGCACCGTGCCCACGCGCACCGTGCCGACCCGGCGTGTTCGCCCGACTCAATAACTTCGATCCATGAAACTTTACATCAACCACTCGAGAGCCATGAACAAACTGACCACCGGTTTCCTGGCGCTGGCGTTTGCCGCGCTTGGCCAAGCGCAGCCCGTGAACCCGCCCACCCCGCCCACCCCGCCGCCACCCGGCAATGCCGCCACCCCGGCCCCGGCCCCGGTCGCCAATCCGGCCAATGCGGGCCCGGCCGACGACCCAATCATCCCGGTTGCGGACATGAAATTTGTCAACATGCCGCTTGAGCAGTTCCTCGAGATCTACGCCAAATACGTCAAGCGGACGATCCTGCGCGCATCAGCATTGCCCAACCTCAATGTCACCCTCGTGGCGGAGACACCCTTGACCGTCACGGAGGCCATTCAGGCGATGGACAGCGTGCTATCGCTCAACGGCTACACGACCATCCCGGTGGGGGAGAAGTTCGTCACCTTCGTGCCCAGCGCCAACGCGCTGCAGGAGGGTGCCGCCTTCTCAACCATCACCACCTCCGACGAGCTGCCGGAGGCAAACCAGTACATCACCCACATCACGCAGTTGAAACACATCCTGCCCAGCGAGGCGGTTCCGATGCTGACGCCGATGGCGAAGAACGCAGCCGGCATCGTCGCGCTCGATGTCAGCAAGACGCTCGTCCTGCGTGACAACTCCTCCAACATCAAGCGGATGCTCGAGCTGGTCGAGCGCATCGACATCAAGCCGGAGGAGGATTACAAGCTCAAGGTCATCCCGATCCGCTACGGCAAGGTGGAGGAAATCTACGCCACCATGCAGGACCTGATCAGCGGCACTGGGGGATCCCGGCCGGCTGCCTCCGGCAGCAGTTCGAGAACCTCGCCCAGTTCGAGGACGTCCACCAGCCGAACCGGCTCAACCAGGGGAACCTCCTCGCGGGGGTCATCATACAACAGCGGGGTGAGACCGATGCAGGCCTCCTCCCAACCCGCCTCCAGCTCGTTCCGCAACCGCCTGCAGGGCATCGTGAACCGTGCCGCCGGCGGCGACATCCAGATTCTGGAAAACGCCCGCATCATTCCCGATTACCGGTCCAACTCGCTGATCATCTTCGCCAACGAGGAGGACATGGTGAAAATCGACGAGATCGTCGGCCATGTCGACAGCCTGCTGGCACAGGTGCTCATCGAGGCCATCATCGTGAACGTGACCCTGTCGGACGGGATGGACGTGGGCGTCAACGCCTTCATGCACGAGGCGGCCGGCCCGGGGGACACCCGCCACATCGGCGGTTCCATCAAAGGGGGCCCGCCCACCCCCGGGTCTGCCCCCGCGACAACGCCAACCACAAAAGTCGGGCCCGGCCCAGGGGGGGGGGCGGGGGGGGGGGAGCGGGGGGGGGGGGAAAAAGGCAGGACCGGGGCGGCGGCGCCGGGCCGGGGGTCTGACACCCCTGGGGCCGCGGCCCCGGGCGCGGGGGCGGCCCCCC
>JACNJE010000142.1:7266-44628 GCA_014382705.1 Verrucomicrobiota bacterium
CCGCGGCGGCGGCGGCGGGCAGTGCTTTGCAATCCCTGGGGGCCGGCGCCCTGGCGGGTGGGTTCTCCTACATCAGCCGCTACGACAACTCCCTCGAGTTCGCCATGAAGGCGCTCGCCAGCAACAGTTCGGCCAAGGTGCTGCAGACGCCCCGCGTGCAGACCAGCCATGCCGTCCCGGCATCGTTCATGAACGGAGAGCAGGTGCCGTATCAAAGCGGCGGCGGGTATAGCAGCGGGTACGGTGGGTACGGCGGGTACGGCGGATACGGCGGCGGCTACACCCAGTTCATGCAGGTCGGGATCACGCTGGACGTAACGCCTTACATCACCCCGGACGACCTGGTGGTGATGGAGATTTTTCAGGAGATTTCCGAGTTGGAGGGGTACGTTGACATGGGCGGCGGCCAGTCTGCCGACAGTGGCGCGAAGGCCCCGCAAATCACCACACGCTCGGCGGAGTCCACGGTTTCGGTCAAGGACGGCGACACGATCCTGCTGGGCGGCTTCATTCGCACCGCCAAGACCGGCACGGAGTCCGGCGTGCCGTTCCTCAAGGACATCCCCCTGTTGGGCAACCTCTTCAAGAGTGAGTCCAACACGAACAAGCGCTCGGAGCTGCTCGTCCTGATCCGGCCGACCATTCTCAAGACGCCCGAGGACGCCGCCCTGATCGTTTCGCAGGAGCGCCAGCGCCTGCCCGGCATCCGCGAGGCCGAGGCCGAGTTCAAGGCCGACGAGGAGGCGCGGCAGCGCAAAGTGGAGAGGAAAATCTATGGGAAGAGCGATAAAAAGAAAGGGTTCTTTTCCCGGAACGAGTCGGCGGGCGAACCGCAGATGCCAAGGCGCCAGACCCGCTCCAAGCCGCCGTTCAACTGATCGCCGCGTACAGCCGCCCGTACTCGGCGGTGGTTTGGCTCCACGAAAAATCGGCCCGCATGCCGTTGTCGCGCACCTTGGCCAAGCGCGCTGGCTCGGCGTAGAGTGACAAAGCTTGGCCAAGCGCCTGACCAAGCGCCCCCACCGAGCAGTCGCCAAACTTGATCCCGTTGGCCGTCCCGTCGCCTTGGCCAAGGTCGATGATCGAATCCTCCAGCCCGCCGGTGGCGCGCACGACCGGCACCGTCCCGTAGCGCAGGCTGTAAAGCTGGTTCAGGCCGCACGGCTCGAAGCGGGACGGCATGACAAAAAAATCGATGCCGGCCTCGATGCGATGCGCCAGCCCGTTGTCGTACCCGATCGTCACAGCGACTTGTTCGGGGAACCGCACGGCCAAGGCGCGCATCGCCTCCTCCAGCCCGGCGTCGCCGCTGCCGAGCCCGGCGAATTGAAACGCCGCCCCGCCGCCGAGCCGTTCCTCCAGCGCACCCAGCAGGAGGTCGATCCCCTTTTGCTCGGCGAACCGGCTGATGTTGCCTAGCAACGGCGTGTCGTCGAGCGGCGGCAGGCCAAGCTCGCGTTGCAGCTCGCGCTTGTTGGCGGCCTTGCCGCTGGGCGCATCGGCGGAGTAGGCGGCGGCGAGGTGCGGGTTGTCTGTCGTGTTCCATTCGGCGTAGTCGACGCCATTGAGGACACCGGTCAGCGCCTTGCCTTTAGCTTGAAACACGCCCTCCAGCCCGCAGCCGTACTCGGGTGTCAGCAACTCCTCGGCGTAGCGCGGGCTGACGGTGGTGGCCAAGTCGGAAAAAACGATGCCGCCCTTGAGCAGGTTGAGGTCGCCGTGAAACTCAAGCTGCAGCCAGTCGAAGCAGTCGCTTGGCAGGCCGGTCAGCGCAAACTTGTCGGCGGGGAACCGGCCCTGGTAGGCGGCGTTGTGAAGGGTAAACACCTTGCCGACCCGCGCTTGGCCAAGCAGCGGCATGGCAAGCGCGGTCTGCCAGTCGTGCGTGTGCACGATCTCCGCGCGCTTGGCCAGGCGGGCGACGCATCGGGAAAAAAAGATGAACCGTTCGGCGTCATCGCCGTGGCCGTAAAGGCCGTCGCGATCGAACCACTCCGGTTCGTCGATGAACAGCACGGTCAGGTTCGGCTCCGGCTCGAGCCGCCAAACCTTGGCTGGCAATTCCGCTTGGCCAAGCGGCTCGAGGCCGGGGAACGCAGCGGCGATGCCGCGATACAGCGGCGTGATGAGCGTGACCGTGTGCCCCGCTGCCGCCTGCGCCTTGGCCAACGCCGCCGTGGCGTCCGCCAGCCCGCCGGTCTTCGAGTACGGGAACACCTCGCTGCTGGCGTGGAGGATGTTCATCGTCGGTTTTGTCGCCCCGCCGGAATCATTCGGGAGGTTCCAGCGGCCGAGCCTTGGACGCGTGTGCGCCCCGATTCGGGGAGGGGCGAGTTCCACCTCCCCCCAAAACCGAGTCCATCCTGTTCATCCATGTCCGTTATTGGGGCAAGGTGGAACTTGCCCTTCCCGGGATGTGGTCGGTGCGCAGGTAGCTTTGCAGCGGCTCGGGGATCAGGATGCTGCCGTCCGGTTGCTGGTAGGTCTCGATCAGCGCCACAAACAGGCGGGCCAGCGCGGTGCCGCTGCCGTTGAGGATGTGCGGATGCCGGTTTTTACCGTCGGCATCCTTGTAGCGCAGGTTCATCCGGCGGGCCTGGTAATCCTCGCAGTTGGAGCAACTGGAGACCTCGAGGTAGTCGCCCTGTCCCGGCGCCCACACCTCGATGTCGTAGGTGGTGGCGCTGCCGAAGCTCATGTCGGCGGTGCAAAGCTGCAGGATGCGGTAATGCAGGTTGAGCGACTGCAGCACGTTCTCGGCGTGGCCGAGCATCTTGTTCAGTTCGTCGTAGCTGCCTTCCGGCTCGACGACCTTGATGAGTTCCACCTTGTCGAACTGGTGGACGCGGATCATGCCGCGCGTTCCGACCCCGGCCGCACCGGCCTCAGCGCGAAAACAAGGGCTGTATGCGCAGTAGTTTTTCGGCAGCTCGCCGTTTTTCAAAATCTCCTCGCGATGGATGTTGGCGACCGGCGCCTCGGCGGTGGGGATGAGGTACAGTTTGCCGCGGCTCTCCTCGTCGAGTCCCTCCTGCACCATGTAGGCCTGATCCTCGAACTTGGGAAACTGACCGACGCCGATCATGCAGTCGTAGCCGACCATGAACGGCGGGGACACCTCGGTGTAGCCGTGTTCGTGCACGTGCAGGTCGAGCAGGTATTGGATCAGCGCCCGCTCGAGCCGCGCCCCCCAGCCGCTGTAAAGCAGGAAGCCGCTGCCGGCGAGCTTGGCGCCCCGGGCGAAGTCGACGAGGCCAAGCGATTCGCAAATCTCCGTGTGCGGCTTCGGCTCAAAATCAAACGACGGCTTTCCCCCCCATTGGCTGATCTCCGTGTTGTCGTCCTCGGACGCACCGACCGGCACATCGGCATGGGGCAGGTTCGGCAGGCGCAGGAGGATGTCCCGCAGTTCGGTGTCCGCTTGGCCGGCCTTGGCGTCCAACTCGGAAATCTGGTCGCCGAGGTCGCGGACTTCCGCTTTTTTGGCCTCGGCTTCCTCGTGTTTTTTTTGGCCCATGAGCGCGCCGATCTCCTTCGAGGCGGCGTTGCGCCGGGCCTTGAGTTCCTCGACTGCGGTGATGGCCTCGCGCCTTTCGGCGTCGAGCCGCACGACATCGTCCACCTTGGCGGCGAATTCCTCTCCGCGCGTGGCGAGGCGATCGCGGATGTGGTCGGGGTTTTCCCGGAACGGTCTGATATCCAGCACGGGCGGCAGTATAGGGGGGTTCTATGGGGGCGCAAGGCATTGACTCGGCCGGTGTCCGGGGGCCATAATCGGGGCTCGTTACCGTCGATAGAAACCCGATCACCCTCAACGCAACCCAACCATGACTTCCCTCATTTGCCAGGCCAAACATCTGGCCTTCCGCTGGAAGATTCTCCTTGCCCCCATTTTCATCACCGCCGGGATGGCGTTTGCCGTCGACTGGGCCAGCGGGCCGGCGGCCGCACCCACGCCGCATGAGGCGCCGTCCATCACGCTGTCCGACCTCGACGGCGACGGCGACCTCGACATGCTGGTCGAGACGCAAACGCCGCTTGGCCAAGCGGTCGATCTGTTCACGAACGACGGCGACCGGATGGCGCCGCTGGCCGTCGGCTTGGCCAAGCGCGAGCTGGAGGCCGGCCTCGGCGACCTGTTGCCGGGCTACGCGAGGTGGCTCGCCGGGGAGAGCCGTGCCGCCGCGTTGCCAAGCGGCGACTTGGTCGGGGGCACTCCGCTGCCGCCGCTGCCACCCGCCGCGCCGGAGCGCTTCGACACGACGCCAAGCACGCTGGGCGACGACTACCCGGAGATTCGCACGCTGACGATCAACTTCACCGACTTGGCCAAGCGGGTGGCGGCGGCCAACCCCGAGCCGGACGAGACGGTTCGGCGGCATCGGCTGTTGAGCCTCCAGAAAATGGGCGCGCCGGGCGAGGCGGCCAAGCCCAGGCCGAACGGCCCGGGGCTGTTGGGCGGCGACTTTGAGCCGGGCGTGCGGGATGATTTCCTAGGCGTGATCGACAACCACACCGCCATCCCGGCGGACACGCACGGCGCGGTCGGCCCGGAGCACCTGATGGTGGCGCTCAACACCGAGATCGCCATCCAGACGCGCGAGGGCGAGCTGCTGAGCAAGGTGGGCCTGGGCGACTTTTGGGCCGGGTTCAGCCACGGTTTTGTATTCGACCCGAAGGTCGTTTACGACCACTTGGCCAAGCGGTGGGTGGTCTTCACCATCGCCGATGTGAACACGACCAAGTCGGCGGTGCTGATTGCCCTGTCAAAGACGATTGATCCGACTGGCGACTGGGACATGGCTTCGATCCGTGTGCACCCGGAAGCGCTCAAGGATAACTACCTGTATGCCGATTATCCCAGCGTCGGCTACAACAAGAAATGGCTGGCGGCCTCGGTGAACCTGTACAAGGGCACCAACGAAGTTGCAGGCACCAAGGAGTTTGTGGGGTCGCGTATTTTTGCCTTCCATAAACCGGATTACATTCAGGGAGGCAAGGCATACTACACGCAGTTTGACGACCCCGACTTTTTCACGGTCGTTCCGGCGACAACCTTCGACGCCAACGACACGAACCTGCTGTTCGTCACCGAGCAGAGCACGCGCGCGCTGCGGATCAGCGCCCTGTCCGGGCGGGTGGGCCAGGAGCATTACACGCCCCATTACGCCCGCACGGCGCTGGACGGCATCGAGGCGTGGGAGTTCTCCATCGGCAAAACGAACATCTCGCCGCAAAAGGCTTCCGCCAAGAGCATCTTCGCCAACGACTCCCGCATGCACGCCTTGGCCAAGCGCAATGGCAAACTGTGGGCCGCGCACCATGTTTTTTTGCCGGAGGGCGTGACCAACGTGAACCGCACCGCCGTCCAGTGGTGGAACCTCGAGACCAACGCGACGATCATCCAGCGCGGCTATATTCAGGACACCAACGCCGTCAAGCAGTACACCTTTCCCAGTGTGGCCGTGAACAAGAACAGCGACGTGCTGATCGGCTACTCCGGCTTCACCAAGGACTCGTACGCCAGCGCCTATTTTTCCTACCGCAAAGCGTCCGATCCGCTGGGCCATATGAGCAAGCCAGCGCTGCTCAAGGCCGGTGTCGCCCCGTACGTGAAGCTGCGCGCCGACGGCCGAAACAGCTGGGGCGACTACAGCGCGGCGCAGGTCGACCCCAACAACGACACCGACATGTGGACCATCCAGATGTACGCCGAGACCCGCAACACCGAGCAGAAGAACATCCCGGATGAAAAGCGCGACCGGTGGGGCACGTGGTGGGGCTTCATGGCGTTCCAGCCGGACGACCCGCCGGTGGTCACACAACAGCCGGCCAGTCAGACGGTGATGCAATTCGGCTCGACCGTCTCGCTGAACGTGCAGGTCAAGGGGGCCGCGCCGTTCACTTACCAGTGGCGGTTCGGGAAAAAGGACATCGCCGGGGCCACGGCGGCAACGTATACGATCGACAACTATCAACCCGAACACATGGGCCGCTACGAGGTCGTGATCCGTAACGCCACCGGCTTCACGCGCAGCAAGACCGCCGTGCTCGACGCCGTGCTGCCGACGATCGGCGTGCCGGACTTGGCCAAGCGCATCAGCGGCGCGAATGTCACCATGACGGCCGCGCCGACGCCGGTTGACACGGTCATCGGCATTCACACCAACGTCGTGCTGCGCGTTGAGCCGCAGGGCACCGGGCCGTTTGCGTACCAATGGAGTTTCAACGGCGAGGCAATCGATGGTGCCACCGCTGACACGGTCGACCTCGGCGTGATGATGCCGGACATCGAGGGCGCCTACTCGGTCAACATCCGCTCTGCCATCGGCGAGGCCACCTCCGAGCCGACGGCGCTCGAGTGGCTGATCTTCGACGAGCCGGAGTTTTTCAACGTCAACCTCACCGAGGCGCAGCTTGACTTTCAGGTGAGCGGACATCGCTGGACGACCAACGCATTCGAGTACTCGGGTGACTTGCGGAACTGGAAGCTGCTGAAAAAAGGCGGCAAAGCGGACGAAATGTTCAACGCCTCCGGCCAAAACAGCAAGACGGTCAACCGTCCCGAAGGGCTCAACACGCTATTCATCCGCGCCCTGCTCAAGACCGAAAAATACTCGAAAAACGCCATCGGCTTCGTGCGGGTGACGTATCCCAAGGGCAAGTCGCTCATCGCAAACCCGCTCGACCGCGAGGACGGCAACACGGTGGCCAACCTGTTCGAATCGATGCCGGAGGGCAGCAGCTTGGCCCAGCTTGACGAGGACGGCGGCGAATTGGTGGTGAACGTGTTTGAGGGAGGCGCGTGGGGCAACCCGGCGATGACGCTCGATCCCGGCGAAGGCGCGGTGCTCGACAACTCCGGCGAGGGGCCGGTCGCAGTGGAGTACTTTGGCGTGGCATTGCAGGGCGACCTCGCCTCGGCCATCCCAGCGGCGGCGGCATTCCGCAGCGCGATGACGCCGGTCGACGGCGGCGTCACCACCGCGCTTGGCCTGCCAACGGCCGAGGGGCTGCAGGTGCAGTTGTTCGACAACCAGTCCGGCTCGTACGTCACGTACACTTTCACGTCCGACGCATGGCAGCCCAGCGAGCCGGTCGTCGCGCTTGGCCAAGCGTTCCGCGTCATCTCCGGCGCGGCGTTCGAGTGGCAGCAGTCGGTCGCGTACAACGAAATTATTTTGCCGGAAGTCACGACGCAACCGGAGGATCAAGTCGTCACAAGCGGCTCGTGGCTCGCGCTGTCCGTGCGAGGCAAAGGCGACCCGCTCGACTACCAATGGTACTTCGACGGCGCGGCGATCGACGGTGCCACCCGCAACGCGCTGGCATTCGAGGAAGCCACCGAGGCCAACGCCGGACAGTACACGGTCAAGCTCACCAACCGCTTTGGCGCGGCCGCCAGTCTGCCGGCGAGCGTTGCGGTGCATTACGTCATCAACCGGGCCACCACCGGCGCGGGGCGCATCGTGCTCAACCCGTTGCAGGATCATTACGCGCCGGGCACGCAAGTCACCTTCACCGGCGTGCCGGAGGAGGGCTACTCGTTCGCAAGCTGGGGCGGCGACGCCAGCGGCGACTCCGCGCAAACCACCGTCGCCGTCGATAAGCACCTCACGGTGACCGCTGATTTTTCGCGCGACTACATTATGCCGACGCTGACCGATTCGCACTTCCGGTCGGACGGCAATTTTCAGTTCACGGTCGTCGCCGAGCCGGGCGTGGAGAACAACATCCAGTACAGTTTCGATCTCAAAAACTGGGTCGATTACCGAACCGACACCAACCCCGGCGAACTGTACATTCCGGTGATCCCGCCGGTCGGCGCGAAGGGGATGTACTTCCGCGTGCTTGTCACCGGCAAGGGCTATTCGGACAACATTGTCGGCTTCCAACTGCTCGACGTACCCACCGGCAAGTCGTTGCTGTCCAATCCCTTGGCCAAGGGCGACAACACACTGTCCACCCTGCTGCCAAGCGGCCCGGGCAAGCTGAGCGTCTCCACTTGGGACGGCACTTCCGGCTCGTGGAAGGCGAGTACATTCGGTGACGCATGGAGCGACGCCGGCCTCGTCGTCACGCCGGGCCAAGCGGCGATGTTCGATAACGCCACCGGCGCAGCACTCACGCTGCAATTCACCGGCTCAGTCGTGCAGGGCAGTATTTCGTCGTCGTTGCCAGGCGGTATGTCGTACCACGCCGCGACGCTGCCGGTTGCCGGCAGCTTGGCCACGGACTTCGGCTTCCCGGCGGCGGACGGACTACAGGTCGCGCTACTCGACAACGCCACCGGCGACTGGACGACATCGACTTTCTCCGGCGGCGTGTGGAGTCCAAGCGAACCGAGCTTGGCCGCCGCGCAAGGTTTCCGCGTGACGGCCAACGCGGCGACGAGCTGGGATCGCAACATCAACCTCAACTCGCAGGGCACGCCGAAGATCGCTGTGCAGCCGGTCGGGGCGATGCGCATCGCCGGTCAGCCGGTCGCGTTCAGCGTCGAAGCCACCGGCACGCCGCTCGAGTACCAGTGGCGCTTCAACGGCTTGAACATCCCCGGTGCCAATGCGGCGACGCTCGAGCTGGCCAATGTGCAACAGGCCAACGCCGGCGACTACTCGGTGTACATCAAGAATCCATTCGGCAACATCCTCAGCGAAACTGCCAGTCTCGCGGTGCATTACACGCTGGGTGTTGCTGGTGCAGGGCACGGCACGGTCACCCACAGGCCGGAGCTGGCGACGTACCCGAACAAGGCGCGGGTGGTGCTCCATGCCACCCCGGACAAAGGCTATGTCTTCACCGGCTGGAGCGGCGCGGCCAGTGGCGCGGCCAATCCGTTGGCGGTGACGATGGATGCGAACAAGGAGATCACCGGCTCGTTCACTCGCGATGTCGTGCCGCCGGAATATCGCAGCGTGACGATCAACGCCGCCGGCCAGCTCGAGTGGGTGCAGGTTGCCCGTCCCGGCAAAACGTTGACCTCCGACTACTCGCTGGATTTGCTCAACTGGAAAGAGTTCACCAGCGACAGCAGCGCCTCCGGTGAGCAGCGCGTTCCGTTCAACCGGCCGCAGGGCATCAACCAATTGTTCGTCCGTACGTGGGAGGAAGACACCGGCTACGCGGCGCGCGCGATCGGCTACGTGACGCTGACGCTCCCATCGGGCAAGTCGTTGATGGCCAACCCTTTGGCCAACGGTGGAAATCGTGTTTCCGACCTCCTGCCTACCGTTCCGGCTGGAAGCACACTGGTCAAATTCAACCCGGCCACTGGCAAGTGGGAGACGAACACGTTCACCGACGCATGGAGCCAGCCCGGTATGACACTCGCGCCGGGCGAGGGCGCGGTGCTCGACAACAAGGGCGACCCTTTCAGCGTGTTGCTGGCCGGTTTTACGCCGTGGAAAAAAACGACGCTGGTCATTCCGGCGGGCGACTCGGTGGTGTCGCCGGCCTTGGCCAAGGGCGGGCTGTTGAGCAGCCGGCTTGGCCTGCCGCTGGCCGAGGGGCTGGTTGTCAAGCTGCTCAACAACGGCACCGGCAAGTACGACGCATACACGGTTTCAAACGGCGCTTGGTCGCCGAGTGAGCCGGTGGTTGCGCTTGGCCAAGCGTTCATCATCTCCGCGCCCAGCGCGTTGAGTTGGAGCCACGACCCGACGCTGCCGCAGGTCACGGTACAGCCGACGGACGCGCAGGTGCTGTCCGGCGGCAAGGCCGGTTTCATCGTCAAGGCCGTCGGCGAGCCTCTCACCTACCAATGGCTGTTCGACGGCAAGCCGATCGCCGGGGCGACCGCGTCGGCGGTCCAGCTGCCGGTGGCAACGATCGCCAACGCCGGGCGTTACTCGGTGCTCGTGAGCAACGGCTTTGGCAAAACGATCAGTGAGCCGGCCAAGCTGGATATTTATTACAAGCTGCAATGGGCGCTTGAGGGCCGCGGCGGCATCGCGGTGGAGCCGAAAAAGTCGGTGTTTCTCGCCGGGAGCAAGGTGACCCTGTCGGCCACTCCGGCGACCGGTTACTCGTGGATGCACTGGAGCGGCGATGCGGCGGGGAGCGACGAGACCATCACCGTCACGATGGACGCGCACAAGGCGATCACCGCCAACTTCAGCCGCGACTACATTTTGCCCGACCTCAGCGAGGCGGAGTTTAACACTAAGGGAAGGTTCACCTTACTGTTAGCGAGCGAGCCGGGCGCAAACTGCGAAATACAGGTTTCCACCGATGGCGTGCGCTGGAATAAGTTCGGAGACTACCAAAGTAAGAATACACTTGCTCGGCTAAGCTTGATGCCTTACAACGCAAACATAGAGAAGCAGTTTGTGCGCGTGCTGGTGGCGGACGAGCTGGCTCCGGGCCGTCTCGCCGGTCATTCGCGCAACGGCGTCGGCTACATCAACCTCGACATTCCGCCGGGCCAATCGCTCTACCACGTCCCGCTGGCGTTGAGCGGCAGCAAGACCGTCGCCGCGCTGTTCCAGGGCGCGGCCAAGGGCTCGAAAGTGGCCATTCTCAACACGGATACCGGCGAGTGGGCCGAGGGCGAGCTGGGCGACACCTGGAGCAACGGCGCGGTCGAGCTTGGCCAAGGGAGCATTTTCAAGTTCACCAACCCGGACTCGAAGGCGCTCCGCGCGGTGTTTGTCGGCTCGTACCTTGGCCAAGGTGCGGAGGTGAATCTCGCAGCTGGCGCGGGGTACTTTGGCTATCCGTCGCCGCTCTCCGGCGCGGCCGGGACCGATTTGCAATTCCCCGCCTCGGCCCCGGCCGGCACCAAGCTTGGCCTGTTGCAGGCCAACGGTGATGTCGCTTGGCACACGTACGACGGCGCGGGCTGGAGCCCAAGCGAGCCGGGCCTCGCAACCATGCAGGCGGTGCAGGTGGAGTTGCCCGCCGACCTTGCGTGGGCGACGCACGGCATGCCGGACTTCAACAGCAAGCCGAAGCTGCGGGCCATCACCGGTGCTGGCACGTACCTTGCCGGGACGGAAACTCTCCTGATCGGGCTGGACGCCGTCGGCACGCCGATGACCATTCAGTGGACCAAGAACAGCGAGCCGATAGTGGGCGCGACCCAGCGGCTGTTGCAGTTGGTGAATCTCGCGCCGGGCCACTCCGGCCGCTACGCCGTCACGCTGCGAAACGCCTTCGGCATCGAGAACAGCAACCCGGTCGAGGTCAACGTGCATTACTTGCTCACGACGACCGTTGCGGAGGGCGACGGCACGATCGAGGTCAACCCGGCCCTCGACAGCTACCCGCCGGACACCACCGTCACCCTTACGGCCAAGCCGGGCGCGGGGCTGGGCTTCGAGGAGTGGGAGGGCGACGCCAGCGGCTCGGCCGAGTCGGTCACGCTGGTGATGGACGATCACAAGTCGGTTTCCATCCGCTACCTCGCCGACAACCAGCCGCCGACGGTGGCCATCACCTCCCCGAAGAATGGCCGCTTCTTCAGCGCGCCAAGTGACGTGGTCATCACGGCCGCTGCCGCCGACGCCGACGGCACGATCGCCACCATTTTGTACGAGCGCAAACTGATCGAGGCCGCCGACTGGATCGCGCTTGGCCAAGCGGCCGATGCCGCGGCGCCGTTTACGTGGGAGGGCGCGAGCGAGGGCGTTTACGAGATTCGCGCCACCGTCACCGACAACCGCGGAGCCAAGGCCGTGTCGGCGCCGATCCAGGTCACCCTCACCACGGGCAACCTGCCGCCAGTCATTGTCAGCACCTCGCCGGCGGCGGGCGACTTCGTGCCGGTGCCCGGCAAGTTCACCTTCACGGTGGTGGCGTACGATCCCGACGGCGAGGTCAAGTCGATCACCGTCAACAAGGGCAAATTCGTTCCGGCACACGGCCCGACTTACTGGACGGAGAACGACGACGGCCAGTCGGTGCTGACCGATATCCGCTGGGAGGCGGGCTACTACCAGAACTCCACGCCGGCGGAGTTCACCGTGGATGTCGAGGACAACCAGGGCAAGGTCACAACCGAGAAGGTGCGTTTCACCGTCAACCATCCACCGACGATCGAGTTGGCTTCGCCGGCGAACGGCGCGGAATTTGTCTCCCCGGCAACCATCGCACTCGCCGCCACCGCTGCCGACCACGCTGCGGACGGAATGTTGCGCAAGGTGGAATTCTTTGCCAACGGCGACTCGATTAGAGCCTTGACCGCGGCTCCGTTTGAAACCGACTGGACCGGCGTGAGTGCCGGCAACTACGAGATCACCGCAGCGGTGACGGACTACCATTACCAGGTCGTCACGACACCGCCGGTCAGCATCACCGTGTCCCATGGCGCCGCCATCACCCTGACCGAGCCGGCGGCGGACATCGCCTTTGCGCCCGGCGGCACGGCCCGGCTGGCGGCCAGCGTGACGCAGGGCGACGCCGCCATCACCAAGGTCGAGTTCTTCAGGAACGACCAGTTGATCGCCGCCGACACCGAGGCACCGTACGAGTTGGATTGGGTGGAGTCGGAAACCGGCCTGTATCAAATCACCGCCAAGTCGACCGACGCGATGGGCGGAACTTCAACATCCGACTCGATCGAGGCGGCCGTGTTTGACAGCGCGCCGTTCCCCGCGCTTGGCCTGCGTCTGTGGCTCGACGGGAGCGGCGTGACGCAGGACGGCGGCAATGTGAGCGCGTGGGCGGATCGCACGCCGTTCGGCAACAGCATCAGCCAAGCGGAGGCCGACCGCCAACCGGTGCTCCACAGCGAAGGTGCGAATGGCCAAGCAGCCGTCGACTTCGACGGAGCGGATGACGTGCTCGGCGCGACCGTGAACGGAGCCGGGTTGCTGAGCCGCGACACGGCGAGCCTGTTCCTCGTGATGAAGCAGGATCGGGCGAGTGCGAACAACGCGGTGCTGGGCTGGGAGTCCAACAGCCATCTCAACCACCTGGATTTGCTGTTCACGTACAACGACCAGTTGCTGTTCGACTACGGCAACGCCTCGGCCGGGGGGCGGATCTCGGCACCGCAACCGGAGCGCTGGGACGACCTGTGGAACCTGGTGGAGGTGTACCGCACGGGCGGGAGTGGCCGGGTGGCGGTGGCGGGCGAGATTGTGTTCAGCGGCACATTCGCCGGAGAACTGGAGGTGGACGTCGATGGCGCGCTGACCGTGGGCGGTGTCGGGGGCCTGCATTACGGCGGAGCGATTGCCGAGGTGCTGGTGTACAACCGGGCGTTGAGTGACGCGGAGGTGGCGCAACTGCGCAGCGTAATGGCAGCCAAGTACGACTTGCCGGTGTCGGCGAACCAGCCGCCAAGTGTGGCGCTGACCCGGCCGGAAGCCGGCGTGTCGCTCAAGGCCGGGAAGACGCTGCAACTGTCGGCGAGCGCGAGCGACGCCGACGGGAGCGTGGTGAAAGTGAGATTCCTGGCGGGCGGGAAGGTGATCGGCGAAGACACCGAGGCACCGTACGAGTTGGAGTGGACAGCAACAGAGGCGGGTGAGGTGACCCTGAGCGCCGAGGCGATCGACGACCGGGACGGCCAAGGCAGTTCCGATGCCGTGAGCGTGACCGTGCTGCCGCCGAACGAGGCGCCGGAAGTGGGGATCACCTCCCCCAACGCCGGCCAAGGCGTAAGCGTCGGGGTAACACTGAAAGTGAGCGCGAGCGCCACCGACAGCGACGGCGAAGTGGTGCAGGTGGAAATCTTGGCCAACGGCGAGAGCTTGGCCAAGCGGAGCGAAGGGCCGTATGAGGCTGACTGGCCGTTGGCCAAGTTGGGCCTCCAAACCGTGACCGTGCGGGCGACCGACAACGACGGGGCCGTGAGCGAAGCCAGCCTAAGCGTCGCTGTTTACGGAGACACACCGGTGCCGGTGGACGGCCTGCGGCTGTGGCTCGACGCGGGAGAGGAGTTGACCGTGAGTGACGCCGGGGTGGTGAGCGCGTGGGGAGACCGGAGCCTGTTCGGGCACGACGTGAGCCAGACGGAGTTGGGCCTGCAACCGGCGCTGGCCAAAGACGCGATCAACGGCAAAGCGGCGGTGCAGTTCGACGGGGAGGACGACACCCTGTCAAGGGCCGGCGTGGCCGGGACGGAGTTGCTCTCGGCGGACGCCGTGAGCGTGTACGCGGTGGTGAGGCAGGCGCGCAAGAGCGCGGCGAACACCGTGCTGGCGTGGGAGGCGCCGAACTACAAGAACCATTTGGCCTTGCTGACGAGCTACAACGACCAGTTTTTGGTCGACC
Organism: Verrucomicrobiota bacterium; assembly: GCA_014382705.1. Taxonomy (GTDB): domain Bacteria; phylum Verrucomicrobiota; class Verrucomicrobiia; order Limisphaerales; family UBA1096; genus UBA1096. The sequence goes on from JACNJE010000142.1 coordinate 21,487, forward strand.
ACGGCAACGTCTCGGAAGGGGGCCGCGTGAGTGCGGCGCAGCCAGAGGGTTGGGACGAGGCGTGGCACGTTCTGGAGTTCGTGCGGGAAGGCAACAGCGCGACCGTGAACGTCGACAGCACCGCAGTGGAACTGGGTGAGTTCGGCAGCACACTGGACGTGGCGTTGGCCGGCACCCTTCTGGTGGGAGCCTCGCCGGGACTGGCGTATGGCGGGGAGATAGCCGAGGTGCTGGTGTACAACCGGGCGTTGACCAAGGCGGAGCAGGATGGAGTGAAGGGCTACCTGGGGGCGAGGTACGGTCTGTTCGTGACCGAGAACCAGCCGCCGACTGTGAGCCTGGCCGCGCCTGCGGCCGGAACCGCGATCAAGCAGGGCGGGAGTCTCTCGCTCAAGGCCGCCGCGGCGGATGCCGATGGAAGCGTGGCCAAGGTGCTGTTCTTCAGCGGAGCGACGAGCCTGGGAGTGGACGAGGCGGCACCGTACGAACTGGAATGGACGCCGTCCGGGGAGGGCGAACATCTGCTGACTGCGGTGGCGGTGGACAACCGGGGAGCGGAAACGATCTCGGGAGTGGTGAGCGTGACCGTGCTGCCGCCGAACGTGGCACCGGAAGTGGGGATCACCTCCCCCGACGCCGGCCAAGGCGTGAGCATCGGGGCGACACTCAACGTGAGCGCGAGCGCCACCGACAGCGACGGCGAAGTGGTGCAGGTGGAAATCGTGGCCAACGGCGAGAGCTTGGCCAAGCGGAGCGAAGGGCCGTATGAGGCTGACTGGCCCTTGGCCAAGGCGGGCCTGCAGAGCGTGACCGTGCGGGCGACCGACAACGACGGGGCCGTGAGCGAAGCCAGCGTGAGCGTGGCCGTGTACGGCGACACACCGGTGCCGGTGGACGGCCTGCGGCTGTGGCTTGACGGGAGCGGCGTGAGCAGCACGGACGGCAACGTGAGCGCTTGGGCGGACCGGACACCGTTCGGGCACGACGTGAGCCAGGCGGAAGCCGACCGGCAACCGGCTCTGGCCACCGACGCGCTCAACAGCCAACCGGCCGTCGACTTCGACGGAGCGGACGACGTGCTCGTTCGGCGGGACGTGGCCGGCGAGGCGCTCCTCTCACCTGACGCCGTGAGCATTTTTGCTGTTGTGCAGCAACAGTGGCAAAGTGCGGTAAACACGCTTTTGGCTTGGGAGGCACCGAACTACAAAAATCATCTGGCGTTGCTGACGAGTTACAACAACCAGTTTTTGATCGACCACGGCAATGTCTCGGAAGGGGGCCGTGTCAGTGCCGCACAGCCGGAGGGATGGGACGACACATGGCACGTGCTGGAGTTTGTTCGGGAAGGCAGCACAGCGACGGTGAGTGTGGACAGTGACGCGCTCGATCTGGGTGAGTTCGGCGGCACGCTGGATGTGTCCGTGTCCGGCACGCTGAGGGTGGGCGAGGCGGCGAGCCTGGCGTTTGGCGGTGGGGTTGCCGAGCTGCTCGTGTACAACCGCGCACTGGGCACCGGCGAGCGCGAATCCGTGAGCAACTATCTTGGCGTGAAGTACGGCTTCATCGAGGACGAGATTGTGGATCCGACCGCGCCCACGCTCAGTGCGGCACAGGCGGCGGCAGACGACAAGTTCCGCTTCCTCGTCACTGGGGACAAGGGTGGCAAGGTGGTGTTGCAGTTTTCCGAGAATCTCGACAAGTGGACCGACTTGCAGACTTACGCCAATGAGAGCGGCCAAGTGTGGATCAACATCAACCGGAGCGCGGATGCCGGCCGCCTGTTCTTCCGCGTCCGCGCCGAGTGAGCAGTGGCAACGAGGCGGCGACAAGGCCGCAGGCGAACATGATGGAGAGACAAGCTGCCGGGGCGGTGAACGGGCCGGCGGCGAGCAGGATCATCAGCCCTTCCGGGTCAAAAAAGTCGCCGGAATTCTGCCGATCCATGAGGTAGGCGTGGACAAAGTCGCCGGCGACAAAGCCCAGCACAAACAGCAGCGGTCGTGTTCCCCGCTTGGCCTGCGGTTTCGTGCTCACACGCGCGGCTCCCAGCCGGGGCGGTAGTCGCGGGCCCACAGCTTGGCGGCAGCCGGGGTGTCGATGAGGCGGCGCTTGGCCGGGTCGAAGTTCACCGCGCCGCCAGTGCGCCAGGCCATGTTGGCCAAGTGGCAGAGCAGCGTGCTGACCTGCGCGTCGCCAATCTCCGCGTTGAGCTTCTCGCCGTTGCGGATGGCATTGATGAAGTTCGCAACGTGCGGCGTGTCGCTGGCTGGCTGGCTTTTGCGCTCCAGTTCCTTTCCGTCCAGGTCGTACACGGTGTAGTTGTGGCCGCCGGTCGTGGTGAGAACGCCGCCTTCCCCATAGAAGGAGACGAATGGCGGCGCTTCGCTCCGGCGCCGGTTGCAACTGCTCTGGTCCCACAGGGCGGTGCAGTGGCCAAAGTCAAACGCGGCCATGCCGGTGTCCGGCGTTTCCTGATCATCGTCGAAGTGGTAGCGGCCGCCGCCGTAGGTGACGCGCCGGGGCAGATCGACGCCGAGCCCCCAGCGGGCGAGGTCGAGTGCGTGCACGCCGTTGTTGGCCATCTCGCCGCCGCCGTAATGCCAATGCCAATGCCAATTGTACGGGATAAGGTTGTCCTTGTACGGGCGCTCCGGCGCGGGGCCTTGCCACAGGTCGTAGTTGAGGTGCTTCGGCACGGGGGCCGGGTTGCCCTTGCCGATGGAGCCGCGGCGGTTCGAGTAAAACGTGCGGCTGGAGAGCACCTTGCCGATCACGCCCTCGCGCAGCCGCTGCATCGCCTCGATGATGAGCGGGTAGCTGCGGCGCTGGTTACCCATCTGCACGTGGCGCTTGTGCTGGCGCGCGGCGGCGACCATCAGCCCCGCCTCGGCGGCGTTGTGGCTGCCCGGTTTCTCGACGTAAACGTGCTTGCCAGCTTGGCAGCCGAGGATGGTGGCCGGCGCGTGCCAAAAATTCGGTGCGGCGACGGAGATGGCGTCGAGGTGCGGATCGTCGAGCATGTGACGCAGGTCGGTGATGCCGCGGCACGCCGCCGCTTGGCCCTTGGTGACGACGGAGAGTCCGTTGGCGGTGCGGTTGTCATCGACGTCGCAAACGTAGGCCACCTCGACGTCGGAGAGTTTCAGGAAATTTTTGACATGGGCCATGCCGCGGCCCAGGCCCATCACGCCGACGCGCAGCTTGTTGGCGGCTTTGTTGGCGGCGCGGGCCGAATGGCGCTTGGCCAAGGCGGCGGCGGTGACTCCAGCGGCGGAGTGTTGCAGGAAACGGCGACGGTTGAGGATACTGTTTTTCATTGTTTTACGATAAAAGAGTTGGTTGAACGCTTGGCCAAGCGTGCCACAGCCAGCCGCGCTTGGCCAAGCGATTTGGCGTGGTGTTTTGGGGTTGACCTGCCCGGGGAAACGCCGGACATTCTTTGTTCCAACCGACCTAAAAGCAATGAAAACAACCTGTTTATTCTCGTACTGGATGAAGGCTGCGGCCGTCGTAGCCCTCATTTTCGCCCTGAATCAATCCCCGCTGGCCAAGGTGATCGATGATTTCGACGACAACAAGGTCACCGGCTGGGAGAAGTTTGACTTCGGCACCGGCAATGGCTTTTTCAAGGAGGAGGATGGCCAATTCGAGATCGGCATGCACCAGCCCACCGGCCAGCCGTTTTTCGTCGCGGCTACCCACACCGGGGAAAAGTTCACCATTGAGGACGGCGTCACGCTGGAGTTCCGACTGGACCTGATCGGGGCCAACCAGTCGGACGCCTTTGCGGTGATGGGTTTCATTCCCAGCGAATCGCCGGTGAGCCAGCTCAGCGGATACAGCCTGGCCAAGGATGACAACGATGTGCTGTTAGCCAAGGGGTTGAACAAGTATTTCTACGACATCACCGAGGGTGACTGGATCGACACCCCGGAGAACATCACCCTGAGCCTGACGATGACCGGCAAGGGGGAAAGCGTCGAGGTGACCACCCGGGTGTTTGACATTGAGAACAACAACGCCATGGTGTTCGAGAAAACGATCATGGACACCCCGGAGGCGGACGACCTCGACACCGGCGACGACAGCCCGGCCGCCAGTTTCATCGGCAAGCCCGGAAACTTTGCGATACTCCTCTATCACAACGACGGCACCGGCGCGTTGCCGGCCTCCTCGATCACGGTCGACAACGCCAAGGTGTTCCAGTACGAGAGCGCCCCGATCGATGACTTTGACGATAACAAGGTCACCGGCTGGGAGAAGTTCGATTTCGGCACCGGCAACGGCTTCCTTAAGGAGGAGGACGGTCACTTCGAGATCGGCATGCACCAGCCCACCGGCCAGCCGTTTTTCGTCGCGGCCACCTACACGGCCAAGACGTTCACCATCGAGGACGGCGTCACCGTCGAGTTCAGCGCGGATCTCATCGCGGCCAACCAGTCCGACGCCTTCGTGGTGGTCAGCTTCATCCCCAACGACACACCGGTCAGCCAGCTCAACGGATACAGCCTGGCCAAGGACGACAACGACGTGCTCCTGGCCAAGGGGTTGAACCGGTACTTCTTCGACATCACCGAGGGGGACTGGATCGAGTACCCGGAAAACATACGGTTGATCTTGACCATGACCGGGTCGGGCACTTCGGTGGAAGTGACCACGCGGGTGTTCGACATCGAGAACAACCTCGCGCTGTTGTTCGAGAACACCGTCACCGACACCGCCGAGGCGGAGGATCTCGACACGGGCAACGACGCTCCTCCCGCCAGCTTCATCGACACGCCCGGTAAATTCGTCCTGCTGCTCTACCACAACGACGGCACCGGCGCGCTGCCCGCCTCCTCCATCACGGTGGACAATGCCCATGCGTCCGTTTCCGGGGCGGCGGACAAGAACCAATTGCCGGTGATTTCCGAGGTCTCGCCGGTGACCACCAGCCCGTTCCTGCCCACCTCGACCAAGATCACGTTCGTCGTCACCGACGACCAGGCGATCGATCCGGGGGCCATCAGCGTCACGCTGAACGGCACCAAGTACACCACGGCCAACGGCCTCGCGGTCTCGGGCACGGAAAAAGCACGCGATGTTTCACTGGGCGGCCTGCAGGCCAACACGACTTACCACGCCGTCCTGACGGCCGCCGATTCCGAGGGCGAAACCGACTCACGCAACCTGTATTTTGACACCTTCAGCAGCGATGCCCTCGTGATCGAGTCCGAGGATTACAACTTCGAATACGGGGAGTTCATCGACGACCCGGTTGTGATCCCCGAACTGGATGAGGGCGGCGACATCAACTGGAGTGAGAAGTCGTACATCGCCAACGAGGGGGAGGCCCTGATCGACTATTTCGACAATGACGAGGCGATCAACCCGGCGACGCACCGGTATCGCCCGTATGACGGTGGCTCCACGATGCCGGCGCAGGATCTGGAACGGGCCAAGTTTGCCGAGGCGGGCGGCGTGGCCAAGGGCGTGCACGACTTTGGCCTGTTGGACATCGAGGAGGGCGAGTGGCTCAACTACACGCGCACTTTCCCGAAGGGCGATTATCTTGTTTACCTGCGACAGGCCCAGTTCTCCATGCTCAAGGCCGTCGCCACGCTGGAACTCGTGACTGGCGACACGGCGGAAGAGGATCAAACCACCGAGCCGCTGGGCACGTTCATCGGCTCGGAATCCGGCGTCGAGTACCGGAACGTCCCGCTGACCAACGAGGACGGCAGCGAGCCGGTCGTCCTGAAGCTGAGCGGCAAGACCACCCTGCGGCTCACCCAGCGCACCACCGATCCGGAGGACATTTACTGGAAGCAGAACTACCTCGTGTTCATCAAGTACGTGAAGCCGACGCTGGCGCTGCAGTCCAGCCCGGCCGTGAACGGCCCGTACACGACCGACGCGGGCGCCGCCATCGACGAGGCCAGCCGCACGGTCTCGCTTGGCCAAGCGGGGGCCACCCGGTTTTACCGGCTCAGCGGCGCGGCGGTGAAGATTAAGAGCATCGGGGTGGCCAACGGCAAGGTGACCCTCCGGTACGAGTAAGTTTGGCCAGGCGCTTGGCCAACCGAATAAAAAAAAGGGAGCCGGATACGGCTCCCTTTTTGTTTTGCCTTTTGAAAACTGGTATCGCGCTCAAAGCGCCTCGTCGCCCTTTTCCTCGGTGCGGATGCGGATCGCCTCCTCAACGGAGGTGACGAACAGTTTGCCGTCGCCGATTTTGCCGGTGTTGGCGGCCTTGGTGATGGCGTCGAGGCAGGTCGTGACGTTTTCATCCGGGACGACCAGCTCCAGCTTGATCTTGGGCAGGAAGTCGACGGTGTATTCACTGCCCCGGTAAATCTCGGTGTGGCCCTTTTGCCGGCCAAACCCCTTGACCTCGGACACGGTCATGCCCTCCACGCCGACTTCTGCAAGTGCGTCCCGCACTTCATCTAACTTGAACGGTTTTATAATTGCTTCGATTTTTTTCATGACTAGTCGTTAATGCTGCTCGGTTCGGGGTTGCGCAACCTCTCGCACTCCGCCGCGAACCGCTCGCGCCCAATAAAGCTGCAAGTCTTGTGCCAAAGCTCCAAAATGAATCCATAACCCATTCAACACGAGTAAGCTACGGGTTTGTTCTGGCGGCACTTGGCCAAGCGGACACGTGGTTTTTGCCGCCGATACAGAGGGTTATTTCGCAAGGTGTTCAAAAACAGACAGTCCCTCCGGCTTGGCCACTCGACTCCGGTCGCCTTTGCCCCTAGCCTGCGCCGCGTTGTCTGAGATGCTCAAATCCTCCGGCGCCATGGCCGGGGCCACGCTGCTCAGTCGCCTGCTCGGGATGGTGCGGGTGATGGTGTACGCCCGATTCATGGGCGACGGGGCGATCGCCAGCGCTTTCGTTTACGCCTTCCAGATTCCCAACTTGTTCCGGCGCCTGCTGGGTGAGGGTGCACTCACGGCGGCGTTCATCCCGCTGTTCAAGCACAAGGAGAAAACCGAGGGCGACAAGGCGATGTGGCACACGGCCAACGCCGTCGTCTCGGCGCTGGTGGTGGTGGCCGCGCTGGGGGTGGGGCTGGTGATGCTCGGTATTTCGCTGGCGCTGATGTGGGGAGGGGTCGGTGACCACACGCGGCTGATGCTCGAGCTGTTGCGGGTGGTGTTCCCGTACATGCTGCTGGTCTGCCTCGCGGCGGTGTTCATGGGCATGCTCAACTCGCGCGGCTTTTTTTTCATCCCGGCGATGGGTGCCACGCTGCTTAACGTGGTGATGATCGCCACGGTGCTGCTCGTCGCGCCGCACTGGGGCGACGACTTGGGCGAGCAGATTTTTGCGCTGGCGTTCGGCGTGCTGGTGGCCGGGGTGGCGCAGGCCGGCTTCCAGTTGCCGTATTTGTTTCGCGAAGGCTACCGGCCCCGCTGGGTGGCGCCGTGGCGCAACGACTCTGTTCGAGAGGTGGTTCGCAAGATGATCCCGGCAACGATCGGTGTGGCGGCGTTCCAGTTCAACATCATCATCACGCAGACGCTGGCGTTCTGGATCGAGCGCGCCACCGGCGCGAAGATCGTGGCGGCATTCGAGTACGCGGTGCGGCTAATGGAACTGCCGCAGGGGGTGTTCGGCGTCTCACTGGCGACGTTCCTTTTGCCGACGTTGGCCGGCTTGGCCGCGGATAAACAGTTCCCCGAGTTTCGCGACGCCCTGCGGCGGGGCATGGGTTATTTGTTTTTCGTCAACGCCATCGCCGCGGCGATGCTGATCGTGCTGGCCGAGCCGATGGTGCGGCTGCTGTTCGAGCGCGGCGAGTTCACCGCCGACTCCACCCGCCGTGCCTCGTTCGCGCTGATGTGCCTCGCGCCAAGCCTGCTGACCTACTCGGCGGTCAACGTCATGGCGCGGGCGTTTTACGCCATGGGCGACACGAAAGTGCCGATGCAGATCAGCGCGGTCTGTCTCTGCCTGAACATCGTGGTGCTCGTGCCGCTCCTCTTCACGTTCCCGAAGGGCCAGCAGGCCGGCGCGCTGGGCCTGGCCAACGCCCTCAGCTCGCTCGTCAATGTTGGGCTGCTGTCGTACGCCCTCAAGCGCAAGATGCCCAAGTGGGAGTTTCAACCCCTGCTCCGGCCGCTCGCCGGCATGCTGTTGGCGGCCGGTGTCGCCGGGGTTACCGCCTGGTTTTTGCACGGCCAATGGGTGGCCAATTTTGGCCGCGAGACGGTGTGGCTGAAGATCGGCGAGGTGTTCGCCCCGGCCATCGTCGCGGCGCTGGGCTACTGGGGGATCACCGCCGCCATCGGCCTGCGCGAAGCCCGCGACTTGACCGCCCTGTTCCGCCGCGGCCGGCCGGGCGAATGATCCGCTTGGCCAAGCGCTTGGCCGTTTTCGCTTTTCTCCGCACCCCAAAAACCGCTTAATTGCGCGCCGCAATGAGTCGTTACGCGACCATCACCGTCATCGGGCGGGACAAGACCGGCGTGGTGGCCGGGGTCACCAACCTGTTGTTCAAGTCCAGGGCCAACATCGAGGCGCTGGAGGAACAGGTCACGCGCGGCCAGTTCAGCATGACCCTGCAGGCCAGTTGGAAAGCGGCCTCGTTTGACGAGAACGCGCTTGGCCAAGGGCTGCGCGCACTCGGCCGCGAGCTGGGGATGGAGATCAAGTGGTGGTTCACCGACCCGAAACGCCCGCAGCGCATGGCGCTGATGGTTACCCGTGAACCGCACTGTCTTGACGCCGTCATCGAGGCGGTCAACGCCAGGCGGCTGAAGGCGGAGATTGTGGCGGTCATCGGCAACCACCGTGACCTGCAGGCCACGGCCGAGAAAGTCGGCCTGCCTTTTCATTATGTCTCATGGACGAACCGGGCCAAGGCGGAGGAGAAGACCCTAAAGATTCTCGAGAAGGCGCAGGCGGATTTCGTGGTGCTGGCCCGGTTCATGAAAATCTTGTCGCCGAACTTCGTTTGGCGGTTCAAGAACAAGATCATCAACATCCATCCATCGCTGCTTCCCGGCTTCCCCGGGCCGCAGCCGTACCGGCAGGCGTACGAGCACGGCGTGAAGATTGCCGGCGTGAGCGCGCACTTCGTGAGCATGCACCTGGACGAGGGGCCGATCATCGCGCAGGAAAGTTTCCGTATCAAGCCGGGCATGACGCTCAGGCAGATCGTGGCCGCCGGCCAGCCGCTCGAGGCCAAGGCATTGGTGAACGGCATCCGCCTCTACCTCACCAGGCAGCTCGACGTGCACTGGGGCGTGGTCAATCAGGTCTGACCGTCGGGTCACTCTTCCTCGTCGAGGAAATTGATCTTGAGGCCGCCGCCGGACTGCGCTTGGCCTTCGTTCAGGCTGTCCTGCAGGGTGGGGGAAAGGGCGCTGCCGGGCTGGGGTGCCGGTTCCTCCGCTTGGCCAAGCACTTGGTCTTCCGGGGAAAGCGCGGAACGAAGCGCCCCCTGCACCAGCTCAGCGCAGTGAATCTTCATCGGCGGCAGCGGGCCGAGTTCGCCGGAGAGTTCCTCCGGTTTCATTTCCAACGCTTCGTCTGCGGTTTTACCCCGGATCAACTCGGTGGCGAGGCTGGCCACGGCGATCGCCGTCTCGCAGCCGAAGCTCTGGAAACTCGCCTTGTCGATGACCTTTTCGCCATCCTGCTCCTTGTACTTCACCCACATGCGGAGCATCTCGCCACATTCGGAGTTGCCGACCGTGCCGACGGAATCGGCGTCCGGCATCTCGCCGATATTCTGGGGATCGCGGATAGCCTCGGCCACTTTCTTCTGAAGTTCGTCGTTCATTTAACTGAGCGTGTAGCGGCGAATGGAGGGGTCGATGTCGAGTGACCAGACATCGATGCCACCCCGGAGTGCGTGGACGTTCGGCATGCCGTGCCCGAGATAATAGGCGGCGGCGTCAAGGCCCTTTTTGCCCTGATGATCGATCATCACAAACCGTTGATCGTTGTCCCAACTGCCGAGGATTTCCTGCATCAGCGGCTGGGTAAGCAGCACCGAGCCGTCGATGTGGATCGCCTCAAATTCCTCGCGTGAACGGATGTCCACAAGGCGGATGTCCTCGCCCTTGGCCAAGCGCTTGGCCAAGTCGGTCGGCTCGATCAGGATGCGCGCATCCTCCTCGTGGCTTCGTTTGATTTGCTCGAGGACTTCGTCAACCGGTAGTTCGCCGTTGCGTTCGCAAACCCCGGCCAACGTTTCGTCCGGCTGAAACCCACAACTGCTGCACCCCCCGATGTGATACTTGCGAAACAACGCCCGCTGTGCCCCCGGATATACCTGCAGCACCTCCCGCATCATCGATTCGATTGTGATGGTGTTCGATTCGTTCAAACGTCGTCTGGTGTGAGTCCTGTTTTACGGGCGATTCGAGCCATCATTTTCGGGCCGATCTCATCGCTGTCGTGGAAGGCGAACACATAATCTGGCCAACCTTCCCGCGCCAAAACTTTATGGGATGAGCCGCTTTGGCGTTTGATCTTCCGACCGATACGCAGCAACGCTGCCAACACCCGCTTGGCTTTTTTGGAACCCCAAAGGCTCATGCGCCAACGGTGAATACTTCCGTCAACTCAGGAACCGGTTCCCCGTGCTCCAGTCGATCCGCTAGGACGCGCAACGCCAAGGCCTTGGTTCTCGAGATGGCTTCTTTGCGGGAGTTCCCGTAGGCCATTACCCCGGGTAGCAACTCAATCTCACCCAGCCAGCGGCCGTCATTTTCGCATTCTGTTTCAACGACGTAGTTCATTCTGTTGGCAAGCTAATCCCGATTTCCTTCGTTGTCGAGCAAGGTTACGCGAACAGTTTTCGCACGTCGTGCACGACCTCGATGAAGCGGTCGACCTCGGCCTCGGTGTTGTAAAAATAGAAACTCGCCCGGGCGGTGGCCGGGACGCCGAGCTTGGCCAGGAGCGGCTGGTTGCAATGGTGCCCGGCGCGGAGAGCGACGCCCTTTTGGTCGGCCATCGTGGCGAGGTCGAGCGCGTGGGCGTCCGGCAGCACGAAGCTCACCACACCGGAGCGGCCCTCGCTTGGCCCGAATAGGCGGATGCCGTCGATCCCGGACAGTCGCTCGAAGGCCCGCTTGGCCAAGCGCTGGTCGTGATCGAAGATCGCCTCGCGGCCGATGGCGTCCAGGTAGTCCAGCGCCGCGTGCAGGCCAACGGCCCCGGCGACGTTCGGCGTGCCAGCCTCGAACTTGTGCGGCACGACGTTGAACGTCACGTCCCGGTACTCGACCTTTGCGATCATCTCGCCACCGCCCTGGTACGGCGGCATCGCCTCGAGCAGTTCGCGCCGGCCGTACAGCACGCCGATGCCGGTTGGCCCGCAGGTTTTGTGGCCGGAAAAGGCGAGAAAATCGCAGCCGATCGCCTGCACGTCGACCGGGGCGTGGCCGGCGCTCTGGGCGGCATCCACCACGGTGACCACCCCGGCGGCACGGGCGCGGGCGCAGATCTCGCTGATTGGATTGACCGTGCCCATGGTGTTGGAAATATGCGTCAGCGAGAGCAGCCGGGCGCGGGCGAGCTGCTCGTCGAGCCACTGCAGGTCGAGCTGCCCATCGTCGCCGGTGACTTCAATGAAGTCCAGTTGCGCCCCGATGCGCCGGGCCAGCATCTGCCACGGCACGAGGTTGCTGTGGTGCTCCATCTCGGTGAGGAGGATGGTGTCGCCTTCGCGCAGGTTTTGCAGCGCCCACGTGTTGGCGACGAGGTTCAGCCCCTCGGTGGTGCCCCGGGTGAAAATGATCTCGTCGCGCGAGCCGGCGTTGAGGTAATCGGCGACCCGCTGCCGGGCACCCTCGTACGCCTCGGTGGCGCGATTGCTCAACTCATGGATGCCGCGGTGGACGTTGGCGTTGTCGTGCTCGTAATAACGGCGTATGGCGTCGATGACCTGGCGCGGTTTCTGGCTGCTGGCGGCGTTGTCGAGGTAGACCAGCGGGTGGCCGTTCACTGTTTCCCGCAGGATCGGGAAGTCGTCTCGCTTGGCCAAGCTGTCGATGACCGCAGGGGCACTCATCACATCATGCCGAGTTCCAGCTTTGCCGCCTCACTCATCATGGTCTGGCTCCAGGGCGGATCCCAGACGAGTTGAACGTCCACCTCGTTGACGCCCTCAATGCAGAGCAGCCGGTTCTGTGCGTCCTGTTGCATTACCGGCCCCATGCCGCAACCGGGCGCGGTGAGCGTCATCTTCACGTCGACCCGCCAGCCGTCGTCGATCTGGCTCGGTGTGCTGTCGTATACAAGGCCAAGATCGACGATGTTCACTGGGATCTCCGGGTCGTAAACCGTCTTGAGTTGCGTCTCGATCTGCTGCTGCAGTTCGTTGGCGGTTTCCGGGCGCTTGGCCTCCTCGGCCGGGGTCTTGACTGGCTCGAGGCCCAGCGCGTCGGCGTCGCGACCCTCGATGCGAAACATGTTTCCGTTGACGATGACGGTGAAGGTGCCGCCGAGTGTCTGTGTGATCTGCGCCGTCTCGCCTTTTTGCAGCGTCACCTTGTCGCCCGACGGGACGATCGAGGCTTCGATGTCACGGCTGAGCGCGATGGGGCCGTCGGGGTTCATTTCAAGCGTTCAGTGCGACCGTCTCAGCGGCGAGGGCCTGGATGCGGCTCACCATCGAGTGCAGTCCATTGCGGCGGGTCGGGCTGAGGTGTTTGTCGAGGCCAAGCCGGGCAAACGTCCCGGTGCAGTCGGTGGCCAAGATCTGCTCGGCGGTTCTGCCGCTGTAAACCAGCAGCAACACGGCGATCAACCCCTTGACAATGAAGGCATCCGCGTCGGCGCGAATCTCAAAGGCCGGCGGCTCGCCGTTGCGGGGCAGCATCCGCAGCCAGACGGTCGCCTGGCAGCCGTGCACGCGGTTTTCCTCGACCATCTCCGACTCGTCGAGTGGCGGCAGTTTTTTGCCCAGCTCGATGAGGTAGGCAAAGCGCTCCTCCCAGTCGCCGAGAAACTCGAAGTTCCCGGTCAACTCGTCGATCGTCATGTCCAAAAAGTCTGCCACGGTTCAGTCCAGTTGATGCTCCGTCTCGAGCCGGTTCCACACCAACGCATCGAGTTCCTCCCGCACGGCGTCGTGCCGGATGCGCTCGACAATCTCACCGACGAACCCGTGCATCAGCATCCGGCGTGCCGTGCAGGCATCGAGCCCGCGGGCGCGCAGGTAAAAGATCGCGTCGTCATCCATCTCGCCGATCGTCGCGCCGTGGGTGCACTTCACGTCATCGGCATAAATCTCGAGCTGCGGCTTGGTGTTGGCCGTGGCGTCGTCGCTGAGGATCAGGTTTTTGTTGGTCTGCTTGGCGTCCGTTTTTTGGGCGCCGGGCCGCACGAGGATGCGCCCGTGAAAGACGCCGCGTGACTGGCCGTCCAGGATGCCGTTGAAATATTCGTGGCTGTCGCAGTGCGGCGCGGCGTGGTCGACGATCATGTGATGATCGGCCAACTGCTGGCCGCGCGTCATGGTCAGCCCGTTGAGCACGCACTCGATGCCCGGCCCGGCCAGCCGCATGCGCAGGTTGTTGCGCGACAGCCGCGAGCCAAGCGCGATTGAGTGGAACGCGTAGCGTGCATCACGCCCCAGCTCCGAGTGGAGCGACGCCAGATGAAACGCCCTGGCCGATTGATCCTGAAACTTGATGTGCTCCACGTTGGCCCCGTCGCCGACGCGCGTCTCGGTGACGACGTTGGTCACGGTTGCCGCTTGGCCAAGCGACAGGTGCGACTCGATGATCGTGCCGTGCGAATTGGCCCCGGCGGTGATCCAGTTGCGGATATGCGCCGCCTCGCCTTCCGCGTTCGCCGTTGTGACGAAGAGCAGCTGAACCGGCTTGGCCAAGCGCTGGCCGTCACCGATTTGGATCAACGCACCGTCGGTGAAAAAGGCGTCGTTGAGCGCGACGAACGGGTTGTCATCACCGCCGGAAAGCGAGCCCAGTTCGCCTTCAAAACGCCCCAGGTTGGAGACTGTCACGCCGCTTGGCTGGTCGGCGATTTGCGACAGGTCGGCGTTGAAATGGCCATCGACAAAGACCAGCCGGTCGGCGTCCAGCCGCCCGAATGTCAAACTGTCAAGTTGTTCTGGCCCAGGCGCTTGGCCAAGCGGCGCCGTGACGGGGCAAAACGGGAGTTCGGTGAGCGGTTTGAGGTTGGTGAATCGCCAATCCTCGTCGTTCAACGACGGATAACCCGACTCGGAGAACCGGGCCAAGCCGGCTTTGCGCAGTGGCATCAGGGCCGCGCCATTCTGCTCCATCGCGGCAAACGCCTCCACCGGAGTGGCGGCCGGATCTGTGGCGGCAGCTTGGCTCATGCGGCTTCCTTGGCCAGCCAGTCGTAGCCTTTCTCCTCCAGTTCAATCGCCAGCGACTTGTCGCCGGACTTGATGATGCGGCCGTCGTGCAGCACGTGCACGAAGTCCGGCACGATGTAGTCGAGCAGTCGCTGGTAATGCGTGATGACGACTTGCGCGTTGTCGCGGCCCCTGAGCCGGTTGACGCCGTCGGCGACGATGCGCAGCGCGTCGATGTCGAGGCCGGAGTCGGTCTCGTCGAGCACGGCCAGCCGCGGGTTGAGCATGGCCATCTGCAAAATCTCGTTTCGCTTCTTTTCGCCGCCGGAGAATCCGGCATTGACCGGGCGCTTGAGGAATTCCTCGCTCAGGCCAAGCTCCTTCATTTTTTCCTTCACCGCCTTGAGGAAACTCATCGCGTCGAGTTCCGCCTCGCCGCGGTGGGTGCGAACCGCGTTGACGGCCGAGCGCAAAAAGTAGGCGCTGTTCACGCCGGGAATCTCCACCGGATATTGGAATGCGATGAAGACCCCCTCGCGGGCGCGTTCCTCCGGCGCGAGGTCGAGCAGGTCGCTGCCGTTGTAAATCGCCTCACCGCCGGTGACGTCGTAGCCGTCGCGACCGGCAAGCACCGAGGCGAGCGTGCTTTTGCCGCTGCCGTTCGGTCCCATGATGGCGTGCACCTCGCCGGCGTTCACCGAGAGGTCAATTCCCTTGAGGATCCGCTTATCCTCGATCCCGGCCTGTAGTTTTTTTATCTGTAACATCTACTTTTCTTCCTTCAAAATCATGGGTTCGGTGCCACGCTTAACGTCTGCATAGGAGACCACCTTGTGGCTGGATTCCGCTTCACGCTTGCGCATCGCTTTTGCCAGCGCCTCCAAGGAACCATGCTCCCTCATCAGTTCTTCGCGAGTACGCCGCACTTCATCAACAATGGGGTCATTCATTTCCAGTTCTCCAATAAATCCATCGGGGTGCAAATCACCGGCTCCACCAGCCCGCTCTCCCGCAATGCATCGTTGATGGCATTGCGCATGGAGGCGTTGGCCAAATGACGGCAATTCCAAGTAAGCAGATAATCCATCTTGTGGACCGCCGCCAATGCGAGGTGCATAGCATCTGCTTGGGCCTTCTCTGGGATAGGCCCACTCTGAACCAATCTATGAGCGATTTCCGTCACGATATCCTTCGTGGCCAGCACTGTGAACGAACGCAAAGCATCCGTTCGTTTGGCGGCAGCCAAGGCATCTCAAGCGGTGGCCTCTTCACTAACCAGTTCCGAGATAAAAACCTCAAATTCATTTATTCGCTCCTCCCACCATTCGTTTGTCATTTGCTGCCGCGCAGCCAGAATCACATCGCTGCTCGGCTGTGCGGTGAGGGAACTCAACACCGTTGTCTCCAGATACAACTTCGGCTTGTTCGCCATGGTAAGTCATCATCAGCCGACGCTGCCCTCGAGGCTGACGTCGAGGAGCTTTTGGGCCTCCACGGCGAACTCCATCGGGAGTTCGCGAAAGACCTCCTTGCAGAATCCGTTAACGATCATGTTGACGGCGTCTTGCGTCTCGAGGCCGCGCTGGTTGCAGTAAAAAATCTGATCCTCGCCGATCTTCGAGGTGGTCGCCTCGTGCTCGATGTTGGCAGAAGGGTTTTTCGCCTCAATGTAGGGGAAGGTGTGCGCGCCGCACCGGTCACCGATGAGCAGCGAGTCGCATTGCGAAAAGTTGCGGGCGTTCGTCGCTTTTTTGCCCACCTGCACCAGGCCACGATAACTGTTCTGTCCCTTGCCGGCGGAGATGCCCTTTGAAATGATCGTGCTGCGGGTGTTTTTGCCGAGATGCACCATCTTCGTGCCGGTGTCGGCCTGCTGCCTGTTGTTGGTCAGCGCGACGGAATAAAATTCACCGATTGAATTGTCGCCCTGCAAAATCACGCTGGGATATTTCCAGGTGATCGCCGAGCCGGTCTCGACCTGCGTCCACGAAATCTTGGCGTTGGTTTTGCAAATGCCGCGCTTGGTCACGAAGTTGTAAATGCCGCCGCGCCCTTCCTCGTCGCCGGGGTACCAGTTTTGCACGGTTGAATACTTGATCTCGGCGTTGTCGAGCGCGACCAATTCCACGACGGCGGCGTGCAACTGGTTCTCGTCCCGCATCGGCGCCGTGCACCCCTCGAGGTAGCTCACGTGGCTGCCCTCCTCGGCGACGATCAGGGTCCGCTCAAACTGCCCCGTGTTGGCGGCGTTGATCCGGAAGTAGGTACTCAACTCCATTGGGCAGCGCGTGCCCTTGGGGATGTAAACAAACGACCCGTCGCTGAAGACGGCGGAGTTGAGCGTGGCGTAAAAGTTGTCCGTATACGGCACGACGGTGCCCAGATATTTGCGGACAAGTTCCGGGTGTTCCTGCACCGCCTCGGAGATGGAGCAGAAGATTACCCCCGCCTTGGCCAAGTCCGCCTTGAACGTGGTGCCAATCGACTCGCTGTCAAACACCGCGTCGACCGCGACCCCGGCCAGCCGCGCCCGCTCGTGCAGCGGCACGCCGAGTTTCTCGTACGTCTCGAGAAGCTTGGGATCGACCTCGTCGAGACTCTTCGGGCCGTCGCCTTTTTTCTTCGGGGCGCTGTAATAGGAGATGTCCTGAAAATCGACCGGCGGATAGTTCACGTGCGGCCAGGTCGGGCACTTCAGTTTTTCAAAATGGCGAAGAGCCTTCAGCCTCCAGTCGAGCAGCCACTCCGGCTCGTTCTTTTTGGCGGAGATGAACCGTACTGCCTCCTCGCCGAGGCCCGGCGGGAGCGACTCACTCTCAATGTCCGTGACAAAGCCGTACTTGTAGTCGCTGGCGACAAATTGATCAATCGTGTCCGTTTGGGCGCTCATGTGTTGGCCTCCATGCGGCCGCAGTCCTCGCATATACCGGTGCAGCGGCCGTGCAGGGCAATGTCGATTTTCCTCACCTGAAACTCGCTTGGGACGTCCACCTCCGGCACCCTCGGCGAGTCTTTCAGGTCGACGTCGAACACCTTGCCACAGTCGTCGCAGCAGAAGTGCGCGTGCTCGTTCATGTTTGAGCAAAACAGCGTCGCGCCACGGTCCACGTTCACCTGTCGCACGACGCCGCACTTCACGAGCGCATCGAGACAGTTGTACACTGTGGCCATGGAGATTTCCGGTTTCGACTGCTTGGCCCGCATGAACACCTCCTCGGCGGAGGGATGATCGCGCTGGCCAAGCAGCACCTCGAAAACGTGCTGCCGCTGGGAAGTGGATCGAAGCCCCTTCTCGGCTAAACGTTCGTTGAGGGATTCACCGGACGCAGGAAGATGGTCCGTTGCCATGCCCAAAAAACTGCCATTGGCCAAGCGCTGTGTCAATACTTGGAATAATTCTAAATTGCAAAACCCCCGCTTGGCCAAGCGGGGCTTGGTTTTTTTACCAAAAACATTTGGCAAAATGATACTTGCATACGTATAGCCGATGGCTATACTTCCGAAATGAAGACCACATTGCAAAAGTGGGGGAACAGCCAAGGCGTCCGAATTCCGAAGTCAATCATCGACACGCTGGGGATCGACGTCGGCTGCGAAGTGAAACTGGAACTCTCTGGCGATCAATCCAAAATCACCATCTCGCCGACGGTTGACGCCAGGCCGGTCCGCGGTCGGCATCGAATCGAGAATCTCCTCGAATCGAGCCCGACCGATGCGTTCAAGGGCGAAGTTGATTGGGGCAAACCGGAGGGTCAGGAGGCTTGGTGATGGATTCACACGTCCCGGCGCAGGGAGAATTCGTGGCATTGACCTTTGATCCGCAGGCCGGCCACGAGCAGATGGGTCGTCGCCCCGCCTTGGTCATCAGCGTTGATGCGTTCAACCGGGGAACCGGCCTCGCCTTCTGCTGCCCGATCACAAACACCGATCGGAAGACACCGTTCCACGTGCCGGTGCCGCCCGGCTTGGGGCTGAGCGGATTCGTGATGTGCGAGCAAATGAAGTCCGTCGATTACCGCGCCCGGAAAGCCAAGCCGATCGCCGCCGCCCCGCCCGATTTCCTCGAAGAAGTCCTTTCCGTAATCGACGCCTGCATCTATAATCCATCTCGCTAATCAACCCCTAAAACGGAAGAAATATGAAAATAACATACAAGGACTTCGTAAAAGGCTTGGTTTTCGGATTCGACATGGGCACCGCTTCCATTGGCTGGGCAGTGCGCCATGGTGATCGTTTTCTGGATGTGGGCGTCCTAATCTGCCCTGAAAGCACGGAAGACCTTAAAGAACGAAACTCACTTCGTCGCCAACGGCGCACGGTTGGCAATCGGCGTTATCGCCGCCGCTGGCTCAAGGCAGAGTTAGAAAAACTAGGGTTGCCTTGCCCGCAGATTGCGATACCAGAGCATCCGGCCACGTTGCGTTGCCGTGCCTTGAATGGTGAGCCGCTAGCTCCCAAGGAATTGCACGCTGCCATTAGCCATTTGTGGAAACGCCGTGGATACACGGATGTGCCTTGGGCGGATAATCCGGACCGGGAAGAAGACAAGGAGGCAAAAAAGGAGAAAGGTGTGGTGAAACAAGCCATGGGCCATCTTCGGCAGGAAATGGATGACAACGATTGCCAGCACCCCTGCCAACTCTTGGAGCGCCGCCGAGAAAAGGGCCACCGATTGCGCAAGGAATACTGGCCGCGCGAATTGCTCATCGAAGAACATCGCGCTATCTGTGAGGCGCAGAAACACCATCAGCCGGAACTGCATGCTAAAATGGAATGGCTGCTCTTCGGCGACCTTACCAAAGTGGTGGATGGTTTTCGGGTTTATGATTCACTGGCCGAAGGGCGAAATCCCGGTGTGGTGGGATTGCGTTGGCCGCGCTTCGAAAATCGTGGCCCAGCGCTGGATGCGTTGGCACCTTTGGATGAGACCGGTCGGCCGCGCCATGTCGTCCGCAAAAACAAACCCGCCTATCTCGAGGCGCAATGGGAATTGGCGCTCATGAATTTTCGTGTGGTGGATGTCCGCACCCGTAGCAAGGTGGATCCACTTCAGGCTTATCCGAAGTTTATCGAGGCATTGCGGGAGGAGTGGGATAAAAAAGGCAAAATCACTCTAGCTCGGCTAAAGCGATTAGCGGCCCCATTTGAATCTGAATTTGTTTTGAATGAGGATCAAACTCCTTTGACCCCACAACTCTCCACGGGGCGCGCCCGCTACGCCTCCCCCACCTTGAAACAGATCCAAGCCGCCATAGCCAAAGGGGATCGAGTGGATCCACCACAACCCGTGCTCCGTCGCGAAGGGGAGTCCCGAATCAAAGCGTTGCACCGTTATCTTCGTGAAATCCGCCATCCTTTGGTTCGGCACCGGCTGATTCTATTCCAACAACTGTTAGAAAAACTGGAAAAAGAATTTGGCATCCCGGACTTGGTTGTTATGGAAGCTGTTCGCAGCCTTGCCTTGAGCCCGAAGAAAAAACGCGAACTCAGCAAACGCAACGAAGAGCACCGAAAGAATCGCGAGCAGGCGCATGAGGCGCTGAAAAATGAAAAACATTCCACTTCAGGAAAATCCATCCAACGCTATCGATTGTGGAAAGAGGTCAAAGGCATCTGCCCTTTCTGCCACGAAACCATTGACCAAGCCGACCTATTCAACGGCAATGCGGATATTGAGCACATGGTTCCGCGCCATCGCGTGGACAGTAGCGAATGGATTAACCTCACAGTTGGCCATCTCAAGTGCAATCGAACGATCAAAGGAGAACGTACGCCTTTCGAAGCTTTCGGTCGTGCCTCAAACTGGCCGGAACTGAAAGATCATGCAGAACAATGTTTTCGGGGACGCAAATTGGAAATCTTTCTCAGTCCGGATGCTGAATCGTTATTGGAAAGCAAGGCGGACCTGCAACACACTGCCTACATCGCCCGCGTGTCCCGCCATATTGCACTGCTGCAATACAACTGGCTGGGCAACGACGGACGCGACCCCACTCCCGAAAAACAAAATCCTGCCCTCAGTTTCCAAGTCACCAATGGCCATCTCACCAGCCGATTGCGTCGCGCGTGGGGGCTCAACCAAATCCTTCACCCCATGATTGACGGCCGTCGTTGGGAGGATTTATCCGAGGAGGAACAGGAACAATTCAAACAGAAAAACCGCGGCGACCACCGACACCATGCACTGGACGCCATGGTCATCGCCTGCACCCTACCGTGGATGGCTCATCGAGGCGCCCAAGCCCGGGATTCTCACACCGGCGAAGATGGCTGGTGGCATCTTGACGAAGCCACCCAGCGGATCAAGGCCATCAACCCCGTGTTTCCCAAGGAAGGCGAAATGCGCCGCGTAGCCGTGGTCCAGATGGAAAAACTCGTGGTCCAGCACCACACCTCTCGTAGCAACCACAAGCAAGCCTACTACACCACCCTCTACGGCAAAAAAGGCGCCAACACCTACGTCGCCCGCGAACCCCTTGGCAAACGCATGCCCAAAAATCTGAACAACATTTACCCGACCGAACTGGCTGAGTATTGCCAAGCCGCATGGATGCGCTACGAGGATGAATCCCCCGACCTCGCCGCCGAGTTAAAACAAGCCAAACGCGAACTGCGCGGCCTGCCTGCCGCCTTTGAGGCCAAACTCTGCTTCTCCCACTTCCAGCGCTGGCGCGAACAAGTCAAAAAAGGTGAGGCCCACTTTGATTGGCCCGAAAAAATCAAAACCCCCATTCGCAACATCAAGGTCATCGGCGTCCACGACGACACCGCCGTGGCCCCCGCTGCCCCTGGAACTCATGCCTTCGTTAAGCGCGGCGCATTCAAGGAAGTGCGCGTTTTTCCTAGCCAAGATGGCAAGCGATGGGTGCCTGTGTTCGTCCCCTTCGGCAAACACGACCAACCCATCGCCGCCGAGGAATGGGATGGCACCGCCAATCCTGTCAAAATCATCCGCAAGGGAGACACCATTAACCTCAAAAACGGCAGCGGCCCCAGCAACCCACCGGGGCTTTATCGCGTTGCATCCACTATGCAAAATAACATCAAGTTGCTCCCCATCAATATCGCAAATATAAAAGAAGCTCTGTTGGCCTCTGGATTCTTGGCGAATGGAGCAAATATCATTTGGCCTACTTTTTTCACAGCCATGGCTCATGAGTTACCACATCCTCCATCTGCTGAGCCCCCAGCTTCAGGTTCGGATTGAGCTGGACCAGCTAAAAATCAAGGACCGCGACTCCGGCGAGGAACGCTCTGTACCGTTGGCTGACGTGGCCGTCATTGTTGCGGCCGCGCCGGATACGCGCGTGACCACCGCTGCCCTACGCCGCATGGCCGAGCTCAATGTGCTGCTGCTGGTTTGCAACCAAAAATTCGAGCCCGCGTGCGTCACCCTGCCCTATTACCGCCCCACCAATACCGACCTGCTGCGCCGACAGGTCAAGTGGACGCAGAAATGGAAAACCGCCCAATGGCGCAAAGTTATCGCCGCCAAGGTGGCCAACCAAGCCGCCTTGCTGCAACACCCCAAGCGCGTCCAACGGTTGCTGCTCCAAATTGCCAACCACTGCGCCGACCCGCCGCCCACGGCACCCCCGGCGGATTTGTCCCGCATCACCGAGACCCAACGCGATGCCCACCGCTCGTGGACCCCTGACGCCTGCGAATCCCGCGCCGCGCGCCATTACTGGAAACATTACTTCGCCGCCCTCAACACTGGCGAACAACGGCGTATCCCCCGCACTCGTGAGGGTGTCAACGGCCTGCTCGACTACGGCTACGCCATCCTCCGCACCGCCGTGCTGCGCAGCCTCGCTGCCCACGGCTTCATCGCCGCCCTCGGCATTGCCCACGTCCCCAAAGCCGGCAGCTTCGCCCTCGCCGATGACCTTATGGAACCCCTGCGTCCTTGGATTGATCGCCAACTGATTCAATACCTGCAAACCACCGATGAACCAGACATCAAGGAGTGGATGCCCCAAGCCGTGCAAATTCTCACCCAAGAGGTGCTCATGGGAGGCTCACGCATTCGACTGCTCAATGCCATCGACATTTACGTGCGGAGCTTTGCCAGCACTGCCACGGAAAAAAAATCTCCTCCTCTCAATATTCCCCTGCTCGACCAGCCTGCCACCAATCATGAACCGGTCACGCAATCCGGCTTGTAGCCAATTTCGCATGGCTTGGGTACTCGTCTTATTCGATCTGCCGGTGCAAACCCGCGAACAGAAGAAATACGCCGCCAAGTTCCGGAAGGACCTCATTCACGACGGCTACTTCATGGTGCAATACAGTGTCTACGCCCGGCCCTGCGGCAGTGCCGACCGGGTAGACACCCAGGTGCGCCGCATCAAGTCTCATATCCCTCCCGGTGGTGAAGTGCGAAGCATGGTCATAACCGATGCCCAATGGGGGCGCATGAAAATCTACCGCAACAACGCCCCTGCAAATCCGGAAGACATGCCTGAGCAATTGCTTTTCTTTTGATAGAGACAAAAAAGGCACCCACCGAAGTGGGTGCCAAATGACCTCGTCCGCTTCCCTGAGGAAGCTCACCCGTGGGTGACAACGCAGTGCCACGGGCTGGTCAACATATTTGAGATGGTGCCCCCCGTTCAAGGATCGCCAAGTCAAAAAACCACTCTAAACACTCCCTCCTAGCCGTCAACCAAGTTTAGCGACCCTTGAACGGGGGGCAATCCCAAACTGGACATCTCCCCACCATATGTCGTCGCGAAGTTTAGCGACCCTTGAACGGGGGGCAATCCCAAACCTGGCAGGCTGGCCTACGCGCGTGTTGACTCATAAAAAAGGACACCGAAGGGTTGGAAAGGGTTGAGAGGAGAGT